>JAXHVQ010000014.1:4898-43034 GCA_034189065.1 Cyanobacteriota bacterium | reverse complement strand
CTTGGGAGTTGTTGCTCAAAGAAATAATGCGGGCATCGATCCTGACGTTTTGACCGTTGCCTATACCTCCTACATTGGCTGAGGTAGCCTTGCTGTTGTCGAGGTTGACTGTATCGCCTAGTAAGGTTACGTTTCCCGCATCTCCCGTTCCGGCTGTACTCGAAGTTGCTTGGGAGTTATTGCCGAGTTCGAGTTCCGGCGCGTCGAGGGTCACGTCTCCTCCCCGACCCACTCCACCCGCTTCCACCGCAGAGGAGGCGATACTATTATTCAGGCTGAGTGCTTTGGTTGCGGTGAGGTTGACGTTTCCCGCGTCTCCCATGCCGAAGGTACTTGAGGAGACTTCTGAGTTATTGCTCAGGGAAATAATGCGGGCATCGATCCTGACGTTTTGACCGTCGCCGTTGCCTCCTACATTGGCTGAGGTGGCCGTACTGTTATCGAGGTTGACTGTATCGCCTAGTAAGGTTACGTTTCCCGCATCTCCCGTTCCGGCTGTACTCGAAGTTGCTTGGGAGTTATTGCTAAGTTCGAGTTCCGGCGCGTCGAGGGTCACGTTCCCTCCCCGACCCACTCCATCGTCTTCCACCGCAGAGGAGGCGATACTATTATTCAGGCTGAGTTCTTCGGTTGCGGTGAGGTTGACGTTTCCCGCATTGCCTATCCCGGCTGTACTGGAGGAGGCTTGGGAGTTGTTGCTCAAAGAAATAATGCGGGCATCGATCCTGACGTTTTGACCGTTGCCTATACCTCCTACATTGGCTGAGGTAGCCTTGCTGTTGTCGAGGTTGACTGTATCGCCTAGCAAGGTTACATCCCCTGCGTTTCCCAGTCCCTCAGTGTTGGAAGAAAGCATCGAGCCGTTCTCCAGACGGATATTTTGCCCGCCAATGTCGATATCGCCAGCGCTATTTTGACCGCCCTGGTTGACGGTGCTGATTTCACTGCCGCTGATTCTTACGTTGTCTGTTGCTTGTAAATTGACATCGCCAGCTTGGGCGAAACCGGAGGTGCTAGAAGAAAGGGTTGCGTTGGATAACTCAATGTTTTGGGGAAGGTAAAATTCTGTGGGGTCGGTGGGGTCGATCTCGACTTTTATGGCTCCGCGATCGCTGCTATTCGGATCTCCTTGCGTGCTGTCGCTGGAAATTTCACTATCAGCGATGAAAATTGAGGCGTTGGGCGCTCTTAATCTAAATTTAATATCTCCCGCATCGCCCGTCCCGGAGCTGCTTGAGGAAATTTCGACTCCGTTGGCGATGGAGAACAAACCCCCATCCCCATCCGTCTCTAGCTGAATTGTTCCCGCTCTGGCTCGGCCGGAGGTATTGGAAGAGACTTCTGTTCCATTTCGGATGACGACTGAATCGCCTCTGAGCGTAATGATTCCGCGCGTCCCGCCACTCGTCCCATCCAGGACATTGCTGAATATCTTGCTATTGTCGATGGTTAGGGTCGCATCCAGGCCTGCTCGAACAAAGATATTCCCGGCATTACGACTGCCTTCGCTGTTCGATGAGATTGAAGAGTTATTAATGAAAACATCGGAACCCGATGTAAGGCTAATCCGGCCGGCAAGGTTTGATGAGGTGGATGTTGCTCTGGTCTCAATGTTGCTATTATCGTCAACGAGCAGCGAGAACCTTCCTCTTGTCAGAATTGTCCCTCCCTTTCCGCTACTAAAGGTATTGGAGGTCATTATCGTTCCGTTGACGATCTCGACATCGTCTCCGAGTATATCAATTGTACCAGCTTCAAGCGCTCCGTAGGTATTGCTTCTGATGGTAATGCCGTCAAAAAAGGCATCGTCGTCGGCTTGGATATTGATGTTTCCACCACCGCCATTCATGCCGCCTGACGAGTCCATACTGCCAGCATTGATGTTGTTCTCTGCCTCTAAAGTGATGCTACCGCCGCTTCCGCCGGTGGTGGGGTCTTCAACTGAGGAGCGGAGTTGACCGGCAGTGGTGTCGATATTGCCATTGTCGCTGAAGATATCAATGGCCCCCCCGTCTTGAAAGCGCGATCGCGCGTCGATGTTGCGCGTTGTAATATCGCGATCGGCACTTAAAGTTACGCTCCCGCCGTTGGCAGCCGAGGTTCCTAGCGCGCTGGTGTTGAGGTCGCCGTTCAGCCCAATTTCGCCGTTGCTACTGTTCAATAGGATGTCGCCACCCGCGCTGTCTGTACTAGAGCTGTCGATATTGCTTGTTGTAATATTGCCATCGGCCGTTAAGGTTACCGTTCCGCTGTTAGCGAGCGAGGTTCCTAAAGCACTGGTGTTGAGGTCGCCGTTCAGATCGATTCCGCCGTTGCTACTATCCAATGAAATATTGCCGCCCGCACCGTCTGCGCTGAAGGTGTCGATGGACTGAGTCACAATCCCGTCTTGGGCGAGGAAGGTAACATCCCCCCCATTTCCCCCCAGACCTGTTGACGATACGTCAACGTCGCCCGAGAAAATATTGATGTTAGCGCGGGAGTCGATGACGACGGTTGCACCGTTGCCAGTGCTGTTGCTGCCTACAATGTCGCCGACGAAAATGCCGCCCCCCATTAAAGTCAGGTCTGGACTGTATTGGGTCGAGAGAAAGATTAAACCATCGGCGGTTGCGGGCGTATCGGCAAACACGATGCTCTCGACATCAATGTAGGCTTGTGCTGTCGTTCCGGCTGTTACAGGGGGCGATGCAAAAAATGTTGTGGTTCCGGCGCGCAGATCTAAGGCAGCCCGAGTCTGTCCGTCAATGTTTAAAGTCGAACCGTCCGATAGGGTTACGCTACTGTTATTGAAGACCGATGCGTCGGGACCGTTAATCGTAATTGTTCCCACACTAATGCTTCCGCCTGCTAGCACCTGGAGCGAGGCTCCGGAATAGTTGCCAAAGCCGATGTCGCCTCTAGACTGAAAGACGGGGTCGTTGGGACTGATTAAATCTCCTGGAGTGCTGTCAAATTTTTCGACGAGCAGGTTTCCTCCGGCTGAGAAGCGACCATCGCTGATAATTGGGTTGTCGCTCCGCAGCGTCATTGTGCCGGTGGAGGAGAGACGGCTATCGGGATGGTTCAAAATGAAGATATCGACATTGTTGCCCTCAACGAGGAGGTCGCCAACTGTTGTGGTGTTAAAAGGAGCTGCGGCACTATCTCGAAGTTGTAGGACATTTTGAGCTTCTAAGGTTAAGTCTCCGCCGCTTTGCAACTGTCCCGATAGGTCGAGGTTGCCTGCCGATAGGGTCAGGTCGCCTCCAACGGCTAAATTCCCTTGGTTGCTTAGGGTTTGGTTGGCGACGGCGTTGTGAAATAATGCGCCCGGTTGAACGCTGACGAGACTGCTGCTGTTGGGGTTTGTGGCGCTGTAGGAGTTGCCGTTGCCGAAGTCGATCCCCTCGGCGGTACTGGCGACGAAGGAACCGTTGATATCGAGCTGGACGTTTTCCCCGAAGAGAATGCCGTTGGGGTTTAATAGGAATAAGTTTGCATCTCCAAATACCCCTAATGTTCCTAAAATTTCTGAGGGGTTGCTGCCGGTGACGCGGGTGAGAATATTTTCAATACTGCTGGGGTTGGAAAAGTAGACGCTCGCTCCTGTATTGACATTGAATTCGCTAAAACTGTGAAATAGGTTTGCTCCGCGCGCCGCTCCACCTTCTACAACATCCTGCGTCGGAGCGAGGGGTGTAACGACGGAACTCTCTGCGCCTAAAGTATTGTCGGGTTGTAGGGGAAGAGGAACCGCTTTGACTTCGGCTCCGAGCAAGGTTAATAGGGGAACTGTTAATAAAATGTATTGGGGTTTCATTATTGATATATTGATATGAGGAGCGAGTTTAGAGTTGATTAATTGGGGCTTATCTTCGGTCTACCCGCGCGATCGCAGCCGCAGACTTGACTATCTTTCGATCCCATGCTAACCCTCTGATGCTCGAAAAGCAAAGGTTTCCTCGAACTTTTGAAGGGAATTTATGCCAATTTGAGGATTGTTCTTTCATCTGCGGGAATGTGCGATCGCGGCGATTATCGTCCTTGTCTCACTTCCGCTGCCACTGAGCAATTTTCCAAGTGTTCAAATCCCAAGGCGTTAGCTCAAATCCTTCAATAGTATTGCTCAATCCTGCTGTTTCCCGGCGATGAATCAATGGTAAAACGCTCGCCTGCTCCACCAGTAGGTCGTTGAGTTGGAGAATCAGTTCGCGGCGCTTCTCTTGGTCTAACTCTCCCATCGCTTGCTGCCACAGTTGGTCGTATTCGGAGTTACAGTACCGAGAAACATTATCTCCCGCCCAGTTATTGGACTTCTGGGGGATTTGCTCGCAGGTATAGGTTTGCAAATAAGCGCCGGGGTCGGGATTGGTATTGCCGGTGCTAAACATTTGCAAGTCTGCTTCAAAACGTTCGGTTGTGTCTTTGCTTGCCGGATCGCCGGAAAAAAAGATACTGGCATCAATGCTTTTCAACTCTACGCCAATTCCAATTTTCTCTAAAGTTTGTTTGACAATTTCTTGGGTTTTTTGCCGCACGGGGTTGACAGAAGTTTGGAACACAACCTTCATTTCTACTCCATCTTTATCGCGAGTTCCGTTATTATTCGTATCCTTCCATCCCGCTTCATCGAGCAATTGAGCGGCTTTTTCGGGGTCGAAGATATAGCTTGTATTGGGGGAGTTAAACTGCGGCGGTGCGGCGAGAAAATTCGCCGTTGCTGCACCAGTCGGTCCGTAGAGTTGCTGCGCGATCGCGTCGCGATCGATGGCCAAATTTAACGCCTGACGCACTTTCTCTTCGCTCAAAAAAGGATGGGGAAATTCCAAGCTCGATCGTTCTCCCTCCGCCGTCGTTTGGTTGGGATCGGTATGATTAATAACAATTCTTTCTACTAATGAATTTGGAGTTGAAATCACTGCACCCCTTCCCGCCGCTGCCAACTCCTCCAACACCGGCGCTTCCAATTGAAGATTGTAAGCAAAATCGGCATCGCCGGTTTGCAAAACCGCCCGCGCCGCAGAGGTTACATCGCCGCCGCCTTTGAGTTCCACGCGCTCAAACCCCAGACTATCTGCCTCTCGAAACTCAGCATTGGCTTCGTACACCACAACATCCCCCGGTTTGAACTCGACAACGCGATAAGGTCCGGTTCCAATGGGTTGTAAATTCGCCGGTGCTTCCCGCGCATTGGCCCCCTTATACTCGGTGAACTGATGTTTGGGGAGAATCATCCCTTCCGTCCCCACAAACACCAAAAACCAAGCGGGATTAGGTTCTTTAAACGTTATTTTCACCGTTTGGGGGTCAATAGCTTGGACTTTTTCAATAATTTCGTAGGTTCCGGCTGTAGTTGCGCCGACTTCTGGGTTCGTTACAAATTCGTAAGTAAATACCACGTCCTCGGCGGTAAACGGCGTTCCATCGGACCATTTTAAATCGGGTTTGAGCTTCCACGTGACCGATTTTCCGTCTTCGGCAACGCCGCCATTTTCGACGCTGGGAATTTTTGCGGCTAAAAAAGGAATCGCGTTTCCGTCTTTATCGAAGCTGGCGAGGGGTTCGAGGGTAATGCGACTGGCTTCTGCGTCTTTGAACCCGGTGGAGAGATGGGGGTTGAGAATGGTGGGAGCTTGCCAATAGAGGAGTTTTAGGGTGTCTGTATTGGAAGATGCGGTTTGGGAGTTGGGAGAGGAGTTGTCGGCGGTTTGGGTGGGGTTACACCCAACTATGGGTAGCGCGAGTAAGATTAAGCTTAAACTGGCGGAAGCGAAGGGGCGAAGCATTGGGACGTTGGCAGGAAGTTTTTCGATCTTCAACAGAGTCAAGTTTTCAGGAAAAATGAGGTTTTGGCTTTTATTTCACATTAAGTGTAATGCGTAAATTTTTAATTTTTAATTTTTAATTCCCTCTGGGGGGCTGTTTTCGGCGTTTCATTCCTTGTTTACTTCTCTCCTCCTCCGTTAGGCGCACAGCGTTTTCGTCGGGAACGATGCGATCGCCAAATCGACGGGCATAAACTTGCGTGAATTCTGCACCAAAAAAGAGGATTTGAGCGGAATAGTAGACCCAAGCTAGTACAATTACTAAAGAACCGGCAGCGCCGTAGGTGGAACCGAAACTCCCTCGTCCCAGGTAAAGACCGAGTACCGATTTCCCGACGACGAATAGCAAGGCGGTAATGGCGGCACCAACCCAAACATCGCTCCATTTAATTTCGACATCGGGCAGATACCGATACATTAAGGCAAACAGGAATGTAATAATACTAAAGGAAATTGCAAGATTGACAACCTGCCAAATCCAATTCATTCCCGGAAGAATTCCGTTGAGGTAGCCGCTGAGTCCTGAGAGGACTGCACTCACCAATAAAGAGACGAGCAGTAAAAAGCCAATGCCAATGACGGCGGAGAAGGACAAAATTCGCTTTCTGACAAAACCCATAACTCCGCGTCCGGGTTTTTCCTTAACCTCCCAAACGGTATTCAGCGCGTCCTGTAGTTGGGCAAAAACGCCAGAAGCGCCAAATAAGAGGGCAATAATGCTTAAAATAGAAGCAATGCTGCTGGCGTCGGGCCTGCTCGCATTTTCAATAGCCGCTTCGATAACCTGCGCGCCTTCGGACCCGACTAATCCTTGAATTTGTCCGACAATTTCGCCTCGTGCTGCTTCTTCCCCAAAGATGGATCCCGCGATCGCGATCGCGATAATTAACAGGGGAGCGAGGGAAAACACCGTATAGTAAGCCAATGCTGCTGCCAGACGAGCTGTTTTATCCTCTTGCCATTCGCGAAATGTTTCTTTAAACAGTTCCCCAAGAACCTTAATCTTCATTGTTGTTTGCTGTTTACTTCCAACCGAGATAACTGGTCGCCCGCCTTTTTCCCTCAGTTTGGGCGAGTCTCACCTATTTTGGCAAATCTCTAACGATAGAGCAATTGTCTCTCTCCAGCGCGAAAGCTCTTCCTTTAGTCGTAATAGAAATCTTTGAAGCACACTTAGAAGCATTATTTCTTAGGGCAAAACTTAACAAAGCTATGCCATAAGTTAGAGTGAGTCCAAAATCTGAAAGCTCAATCTCCTCTCAGGGGGTAGATGCGAATCCGCAACTCCTTTTGTTCCAATGGGAAGGTTAAAATTAATCCGACGCAAGGAAGAACGCGAACAAGCCGCTTGGATGTTACGTTCGTTTATCGAAGGCGAACAATTGCAATGGAGCGGTCAACGTTTGGACAACGCTGCGCAAGCGCCCGCAGGCGTATAAAATACAAAGCTAAGGTTAAAAGCGATCGCGCTCTTTCCCATCCTTGTTCGGGTCGCTGCAACAGTCCCGAAGACCTTTCAAGGGAAGTTTGTTGCCATTTGTCCGAGGAGGTTCAAAAAACTTTCATCGAACGCTATAATATAGTTTTTGATGAATCGAATGATGCGACTAAAGCCGAACGCGCTACTTGGGAAGGAATTCACAAACAGTACGAAGAAGGCGAGCCAGAAATTCGATCGAAACTAAAAGTTGCCGCATAATTAATGAGGAAGATTACCAATGCCGCTCAAGTTTAATATTTCAACCCTTGATAGCCCTGAAGAAGCTAACAAATTGAAAGAAACTATTTTAACGTCCGAGCCCGACGCTAAAGTAGAAGTTGACTCTCAATCTAAAACAGTTACCATTGAATCCAAAGCTTCTGAAGAAACCTTTAAACAGCTTATTGCTGCTACAGGTCACAAAATCGCCTAGTTTCAGGTCGGTTCATATGGATTAATGTCTGATGTAGAAAATCAACACACAGAATCCAAACAAACCGATTCGCAATTTCCAAAAAATTGGATCGATAGTTAGCGCCTAAGCGCAAATATCTGCTCTGAAGCGCTAACTCTTAATTAATTCTTGAATTTTTGAGGTTGGAGAACTAACTGTGGTACCGCTAAAAGATGATAATCCAATAACAATAACGCCTTTTGTTACCTATATTCTAATTGCTGCGAATATTATCATATTTTTATTTGAAATTACGTTGAGTCCGCCACAGCTCGACGGTTTTTTCCATTTATTTGCGGTAGTTCCTAGAGAATTGACGGCGAATTTTAACGGAATTTCTGTGGGTCAACCCGTCCCCGAAGCGCTGACCTTGATTACTTCTCAGTTTCTTCACGGTGGTTTCTTGCACGTGGGGTTCAATATGCTGTTTCTTTGGATTTTCGGCAACAATATTGAAGAAGAATTAGGACATTTTAAGTTTATCATTTTCTATCTCATTTGTGGCATTCTTGCTGCTTTGACGCAATGGTTTTTCTCGGCGAGTTCGGCAGTTCCCTCTTTAGGGGCGAGTGGCGCGATCGCGGGCGTAATGGGAGCCTATATTCTCAAGTTTCCTCAAGTGAGAATTCTCACATTGATTCCGTTTGGTATTTTTTGGTACACCCTGAGAATTCCAGCCCTCTTTTTCCTGGGATTTTGGTTTGTCCAACAAGCTTTTAACGGCATTTCGATGTTACAAGTTCCGGTAAATGTTGGGATGGAAGGAGGAGGCGTTGCCTATTGGGCCCATGCTGGAGGGTTTGCATTCGGCGCGCTTCTCGCTCCCCTCCTGGGATTGTTTTCCAATGGCGCAAAATCTAATCCTTCTCCCTATCAATAAGCACCAAATCTAAATGAATAATGAATAATGAATAATGAATAATGAATAATGAATAATGAATAATGAATAATGGCATCTCCTTAAAAGAAGAGGATTTAGATCGAGGAAAATCTGCGATCGCGCCAACCGTTATCTACGACAATAATTTCTGTATGGGGCAAAGTTTAAGCCAAAGCAGATTGAGGATTTCGGCTAATCAAGGCTCCGCACTGTAGCACGTAACGAGAATAGAGACTAAGGAGTCTAGCTATTAGATACAGCGCCTTGCGCTGTATTATAGTACAATCGATTATCAAGGCGCATGGTGGGCATTGCCAAGGGTGAGAGAATTTGTGGAATCTAGCTTTTGAGCGGCAATTCCCACCCTACACAATACTGAATTTGAACCGATTCACCGAGAAAATTGCTCATTGTTGTGCTGTACCTCATAGCAGCGCAGAGCGCTGTATCTGCGGGCGTTAGCGTCTGGTGTATATCAATTCGCGCATTCACGCATTAAGAATGCTAGCGGAGCTCTCTTCACGTGGCGCGATCGCCAATGTTAACAGTGGTAAAGCTAAATCTCTCCCTGTATAATTTTTCAGTGTCCTTCCTAAGTAACTAGTAACTGGGGAAAGTCACGAACAAGTCGGAGTTCCAGGGGTAAAAACCTCCCTGTATTGCTTATTTAGTCGCGACTGACTCGATACTTACTCACCACATCACTTATTTAGGTATAAAGAGATGAAATTCAACTCAGCATTTACCACAACTCTGTCTGCCGTCGCCGTTGGCACAGCAATGGGATTTTCTGCTTCTCCAGCTTTGAGCGCGGACTTTACCATTAGCGGCTCTTCTGGGACTTGGAGTAATGTTGTGGGAGGGGCGGATATCAAACTCAATGTCCCCGTCGGCGACGAAAACCAAATCCGTTGGGGCGTTGGAGCGGGAGAGCAAAGCGGATTGGCATTTACTGGGGTTGGAGTTACTGAATTTGACGCTGGTGAAATTTTCAAGATTGGAACTCTACGCCATCTCAATAATGGTGTCGGTGAAGCTGCGACAGCAACCGACCTTGGTATTACTTTAGACTTCCTCGAGCCGGGGGGGCTGAGTAAAACGTTTGCTTTCACCTTTGGAATTAATGAAACTAATAATGCCGGCCCGTTGTGTCCTGTGGGGGTTCCTCCCTGCGCAGATATTATTAGCTTCCCTAGCGTTTTCCCCTCGGAAACGTTTGAATTTATGGGGAAGACCTTTACGCTGGAGTTGGTTAAGTTCGCCAATTCTGTCAACGAACCGGGAACCAATCAGTTCATTTCCCCAGAGGGTGGGACAAACTCTACGATGCTGTTCGGTAAGGTTACAGGAGCTAAAGTTACAGGGGTTGATGTTCCCGAGCCGGGTTCGATTCTCGGATTGCTCTTTTTGGGCGGTTTGAGTGCATCTTCGCTGCGTTCTCGCGCCGCAAAAGCGCGCTTAAAATAAAAGTCAGCATTCAGCTTTCAAAGGATTAAATCGCAGAAGTAAGCGTTCCCACACCTGGAAAACAAGCGATCGCGTCCCCCCGCTCATACAGGAAACGCGAGCGCTCTTGTTTACCGCCGGATAACCATTAATTCATTGAGTTCGCTATTTTGACCAATGACCATTGCACGTTAGTGTTTAAGGGACTTGACAAATTGCTCGTGTTCTGAAAGCGAAATTCCCTGTTGCAAAACTGTTAAAACCGCCCTTAAATTTCCAGCCAACAACGCCGTTTTATCCAAACACAACCCCGGAAAAACTTCCGAACAAATGATCCCCTCTTCACTCGCCTCGAGGCGAACGTACTCGCCTTGGCGCAGCCGAAACCAATCGAACTGACCATCGTAGACGCGCCACACTAAATATTCTTGCACTCGATGGCGGCGATAAACTTGCAGCTTTTCGTGCAAATCGTAGGCGGCACTGCTCGCGGCAATTTCGACAACTAATTCCGGCGCACCTTCGATATAGTCATCGCCACTGATACGAGACTGTCCTCCCGCTTCGAGTCTCAATACTGCATCGGGTTGCGGTTCGTTGTCTGCGTCGAGGCGAACGGTGGGATTATCTAATACGCTTACACCGGGAGTCGCAGCAGTATAAGTTCCTAGCCAAGTAATAATACGAGCGTGGGGTTCTCCATGACCTTTTGCTCTCAAAGGAGATGACATATAAACCCTTCCTTCAATCAGTTCGGCTTTTTTGAGGTGAGGCATGGCATGGTAGCGTCGCTCAAATTCCGGGCGAGTGAGGCGATCGCCATTTTCTAACGGCAGAACGGTTAAAGGAAAGTTGGATAAATCGGGCGAAATTGTCATAAAACCCCCCTAATTTAACTTTGATTTTGTTCTTGTAAATTATCTTGTTCTTTTAATAAGTTACTCGCGCGCCGCAATACACCATTAATAAAACGATGTCCTTCTTCGTCAGAGTATCGTTTGGCTAATTCGACTGCTTCGTTAATCGCCACTTGTTCGGGTAAATCGAAAAACCAAATTTCTGCCACCGCAAGGAAGAGAATATCTTGGTCGATTTTCGACAAACGCTCGATTTGCCAATCGACTAATGCTTTTTCGATCAATTCTTTAATTTCCCCTTGACGGCGGCGAACGGTAGCAATTAATTCGAGAGCATACTGTCGAACTTCTTGGCGATCGGCCAGTTGTACGAATTCGGGTAACTCGACAGCCGAACCCAGATGATTGATCGCGCTTTGGGTCAGTTCGATCGCCTCTTTCACCATTGTTTTCGCACTTTGGACATCAGTCGCGCGAGTTTCGCTCTTGAGGAGGCGATCGTTTCCTCGCCTGACTTCCACTGCTGCGGTTTCGAGTACGTCGCGAACTTCGGCGGCTAAGGTGCGAATTGCGGCACCCACGAGGTCGTTGAGTTGTTGTTGTTGCAGTTTTTCGGCGCTACCTTTCATTTGGCTCAAACTTAATAAAGCCAATTCGCGGGAAATTCGACGGGGTTGTTTTCGGGGGGGCATAAGCTGTTCGGCATTTCAATTGCGATCGGGGTCTGATACCGGAGAGGGGGGGATGGGGGGAGGGGGAGACGGGGAGAGAAGGGGATACCCAATTTAGATAGGTCTTAGCATAGGTATAATTCGTAATTCGCACATTGGAGCAACCATGATTTAAGGACTGAAATTTTAAGTTCTCGGTCTATAATATCCGAGCTAACCTTTCGGGTTATTTTCGTTCGGGATGTTCTTCTTGAGTATGGGTCGTTCCGAGTTGGTTTATTTTGCGGATCATTTGGGTCAAACGAGCGGAGTCTCGTTGATTGTACTCGAAAATCAAGCGCGGCAGGTTAATGGTGTCGTCTTGGCTTTCTTGGGGAAGCGCTTGGGTTCTTTCGATGTTTCCTTGCACTCGGATGTCGCGAAATTCGTCGTTGAGTTGCGCGATCGCGTTGTCGCTCAATTCTCTGTTAGTCCGAATTACAAATTTCTCTCCCACGAAGCGACTCGAATGGTAGATGCGGTAAAAGTCGCTAATGATTTGACAAGCGGTTTGGGGGTCGCGGGTAATGGTATAAAGACTATGATCTTGGGGACTGACTAAACCTCGGTTGACCAAATGGTTGTAAATATAATCGTTCCATTCTTCCCAATAACTGGAATTGGGTGCTTCGAGCAGGACTAAAGGCACCGGACCGTATCGTCCTGTTTGGCTGAGGGTGAGCGCTTCAAATACTTCGTCGAGGGTGCCAAAACCGCCCGGAAAAACCGCGATCGCGTCGCTTTCTCGTAGGAAAAACAACTTGCGGGTAAAAAAGTATTTAAAATTAATTAACTTGGGATCGTCGTTAATGAAGGGGTTTGCCCCTTGCTCGAAGGGGAGTTGAATATTCAGGCCAAAGGAGTGTTCTCGTTGCGCGCCTTTGTTCGCCGCCTCCATGATACCGCCTCCCGCCCCTGTAATCACCATAAAGCCCTGCTGCACGATCGCTCTGGCAAACTCTGTGGCTAACTGGTATTCTGGCTCGTCGGGGGACGTGCGCGCCGACCCAAAAATGCTAACTTTGCGGACGTGGCGGTAGGCGTAAAAGATTTGGAAGGCTTGTTCTAAGTCCTCCAACGCCGCTGTTAAAATTTTCCAGTCGAGGCGATCGACTTCTTCTCCCGTCAGACGAACGAGAACCGCGATCGCGCGAGTCACCCACTTACTATGTTCGATTTCGCCCAGCGTTTCGGCCAGGTTCGCTAAATCGCGAGAGAGCGAGTCCGTTCCTTTATCTGCCTCTGGCGATCGCATCAATTTCCCCCTACTCTATTGGACTTCATCTTCGAGTTAGCACTTGTTGTTTCTACTTCACGTATCCAGTTTTACATTTTCGGTTCGGTTTCACAAACTCCACACTTTGCAACGAAAGAGCCTCGACCCATCGGCCAAGGCTTTTGCCGCATTAAAAGTTCAAGGATGTCCTTGTCGAACTTAGAGATATTTTTCTAAAGTATTCGCTAGCGTGCTTTTAGGAACGGCTCCAACAACCATATCGACTCGCTGTCCGTCCTTAAAAATCATCAGCGTGGGGATGCTGCGAATCCCGTACTGACTTGCCACATTGGGGTTTTCGTCAGTGTTAAGTTTCACAACCTTAACTTGACCTTCGTACTGTTGGGCAATTTCTTCGACGACGGGAGCGACCATCCGACACGGGCCGCACCAAGGAGCCCAGAAGTCCACTAAAACCGGAGTCTCGCTTTCTAGAACTTCTTCTTTAAAACTTGAATCTGTTACGTTTGCTGCCATGCTTAGGAATCCTTACCTATTGTTGTTATCCTAACTAATGATGGAATTCTACCATAGCCAAAACTCACATTCTTGCAGCCACAAAGGATATAATTGAACATTAGTTTCGTCCCCATCGGGGCGGACGCGGCACAAAAGTAGAAAAACGCGCGAAGCTCGCCCCATAAGGAACCGCCCGAGCGTGTCGGGCGGATTGTGGTGTGAGGAGTGAACGGAAACGTTTGTCTCCGCTCTCTCTATTGTAAGCGACTGCTTTAGATTTGGCATTCTTTTGCTCGAGCAATTGGGAGATTCGCCCTTAGCCGAGGTTCCAGAAGGACAACTTTAGGGGCGGGGTAACCCCGGCCCCTACTGACCCAGAATGCGGTTATCGAGCTTGTCGGCAAGGGTTTTCACTCCCAAAGCATCGCTTGACGCGGGGTACATCACGGCAGTAAACGCGCCCACGGAACTGCGCCGAAACGAAGCCATATCGACGCGGAACGGCTGACCTTGCATTGTCATTTCCAGCATCATGCCGGTCGAGGCATCTGCCACGTCATTCAATCCTGACAGCGGCGCGTAACTGTTAATTTCCACTCCTTCCATCGAACCTAATTTTTCCTGCATTTGCGCCAAAACTTGCTCCTGCACCTCTGGATTTTCCATGCGCGTGAGGTTAGCATCAAATTGGGACTGCTCCGAGTCAGTTGGCAGATCTCCGGTAAAACCCATCACAACCTGGAAGTTGGCTGGGTTGACAAATACGAAGAAGTTCTCTAACTCTAAATCTTGGGGGCCGAACTGTTGGCCGAGCATTTGAAATTGAGTCGCCAACTGCTCCTGCATCATCGGCGGAATTTCGGTGAATCCGGCGGGTAAGTCGTCCAGGGTCAAAGCTGCGCCTTCAGGCACTTCCGAGCGCGCGACTAGAGTCTGTTGTGCGGGTTGAACCCGTTCTGCCTGGAGGGGCTGTTGTTCTAATAGAAAAGCCGTGCTCAAGAGCGTTCCGCCAAATAGGAGCGCTGCCAGTCCGAGTTTGAGGGGGGTGAGTTGTTTCATTTGTTGTGTTAATTGGGTTTGCTCCGAGTCAAGGGGTTTCGAGTGTAAGATGTCAAGGGCTAAAACGACCTTTTCCATCTTAGTTTTTTAAAAAAGATTGATAAATGTGTCAATCTGTTAGGAATTAATAATTTTAGTGTATCAAAGCGGTTTTCGAGGGCATATGCGCATTTTGGTTTTGGCTTGGGAGTTTCCGCCTCGCCTCGTGGGAGGGTTGGCGCGTCACGTGGCAGAGTTGTATCCGGAGTTGGTAAAACTCGGTCATGAGATTCACCTGATTACGGTCGAGTTTGGCTCGGCACCGCGATACGAAGTAGTAGAAGGAATTTTTGTCCATCGGGTTCCCGTCGATGAGAGCGATAATTTTCTCCATTGGGTGGCGAATTTCAACGAAAGTGTCGGACGGCATGGCGGAAAGCTGCTGCAACAGGAAGGCCCCTTCGATCTTATCCACGCTCACGACTGGTTGGTTGGAGATAGCGCGATCGCGCTCAAGCATACCTTTAAAATTCCCCTCATCGCCACTTTCCACGCTACTGAATTCGGCCGCTGCAACGGCATCCATAGCGAAGTCCAATGCTACATTCACGGTAAAGAAACCCTCCTGGCTTACGAGGCATGGCGCGTTATTGTCTGTACGAGCCATATGCAGCGAGAAGTCAGCAACGCCCTGGATACGCCTTGGGATAAAATTGATGTTATTTTCAACGGCATTCGTCCCGAAAAAAAGCAATTACCCGCCAACTTCGATCGCGCTCGGTTTCGTCGCCGTTACGCCAGCGATCGCGAAAAAATTGTCTACTATGTCGGACGCATCAGCTATGAAAAAGGGATTTTCGTTCTCCTCAACGCCGCACCTAAAGTTCTCTGGGAAATGGGAGGAAATACAAAATTTGTTATTGTTGGCGGTGGAAATACGGACAAACTGAAGAAACAGGCTTGGAATTTAGGGATTTGGGACAATTGTTATTTTACCGGCTTTATGCCAGAAGAGACCCTCAATCGATTCCAAATCGTTGCTGATTGTGCGGTTTTCCCGAGTTTGTACGAGCCGTTTGGAATTGTTGCCCTAGAAAGCTTTGCCGCGCGCGTGCCGGTGGTTGTTTCGGATACTTGCGGTTTCCCAGAAGTGGTGCGCCACACTCAAACCGGCGTTGTGACTTATACCAACGACGCAGATTCTCTCGCTTGGGGAATTTTGGAGGTGCTGAAAAATCCAGGATACGCTCAATGGTTAGTCGATAATGCCTATGAAAATTTAAAGCGGCATTTCAATTGGGCGAAACTAGCTCGTCAGACTGAGGAAGTGTACGATCGCGTTTTAAGGGAGCGATCGCGGGTAGAATGGCTTTAAAAGGCAAAGGCAGAAGGCAGAAGGCAGAGGGCAGAAGGTGAGAGGGCAGGCTTCGGCTAACGCTCAGCCTAAAGAAGGTAGGTGGGCAGATGGGCAGGTGGGGAAAGAACGCTAACTCAAAGCCTGCTGCTGTGCGGCGAGTAGTTCTTGAATTCCGTGTTGAGCGACATCCAAAATTTGATTTAACTGCTGGCGGCTATAACTGCCCGACTCCGCCGTTCCTTGAACCTCAATCAACTCTAAATTTCCCGTCATCACGACGTTACAATCAACCTCGGCTGCCACATCTTCGGGATAATTTAAATCCAAACAAATCTCTCCTTCGACAATTCCCACAGAAACCGCTGCCACGGGACAGTGTAAAGGCGATTTCTCTAATTTTCCCACTTCGAGGAGTTTCGCGATCGCCTGCGCCACGGCGACGTAACCGCCTGTAATGGAAGCCGTGCGCGTTCCCGCATCCGCTTGCAAAACATCGGCATCGACAGTAATGGTGCGTTCCCCCAAGGCTTTGAGATCGAGGGCAGCGCGGAGACTGCGTCCAATGAGGCGTTGAATTTCTTGGGTGCGGCCAGAAAGTTTGAGGAGTTCGCGCGCTTTGCGTTGCAGCGTGGCGCTGGGAAGCATTCGATATTCGGCTGTCAGCCAGCCTTGTCCGCTATTTTCGAGGAATTTGGGAACGCCTTCGCTGACGCTGGCGGTACAGAGGACAATGGTGTCGCCGCAACGGGTGAGAATGGAACCGGCGGCGAAACGGGTGAAGTCTTTCTCGAAGTGGAGGGGACGGAGTTGGTTGAGTTTTCTGCCGTCGGGACGTTGCCAGGACATGGTTACAATTAAAAATTAAAAATTAAAAATTAAAAATTTACTCGTTTCGCGGGAAGTTGAGAGTTTTGACCTCTGGAAACGCCCAATCGTTTTAGGGATGGGGTTGCAGGTGTTGCAGAATTTCTTGTTGGACAAGTTCGGGAGGTTGGTTGGCGTTGACGGTCAGGAGTTTTTGTCGGGGTTCGTAGTATTCTAAGATAGGAATGGTTCTTTCTTTGAATAGTTTAATTCGACGCTGGACAATTTCGAGTTGGTCGTCGATACGCGATCGCGCTAGGGACCGCTCGACCATTACCGACTCGTCTAGTTTGAGATAAATGGCGCAGTCTAGTTGCTGTTGGAAATCTTCGAGGACAAAATCCAACTCCTCGGCTTGGAAAGCAGTACGGGGATAGCCTTCTAGCAGCCAGCCGTTGTCAGTATCCGGTTGCAACAGGCGCATCCGCATAAACTGGATGGTTAATTCGTCGGGTACCAATTCTCCCTTTTCAACGTAGGATTTGGCCTTTGCGCCTAAAACGGTGTTGGCCGCGATCGCGCCGCGCAATACATCCCCGGTAGAAATGACGGGAAGGTTGAGGCTGTCGTGCAGTCGCCTCGACTGAGTGCCTTTGCCCGAACCCGGACCGCCCAGTATAATCAGTCTCACAATTGTTTGTCCCTCATTTACCCTGAACCACCGCTCTCAATTAAACCAAAAATTCCGCGATCGGCACAATTTTAAATTTCGCCCTTTTCCAGTATCCTAATATTTTTGTGTCAAATAAAAATCGGTCAAACTGTGATACATAACGATACTTGGATTTCGCAAATGGCGGCAAAGGGCATGATTTCTCCGTTTGAACCCCAATTGGTTCGGCGATGCGATCGCTTGCCTGTCATTTCCTACGGCTTAAGTAGTTTTGGTTACGACATTCGCCTCTCTCCTTTGGAATTTCGGGTATTTCGGCATATTCCCGGAACAATCGTCGATCCGAAATATTTCAATCCAGACAATCTCGAACCCGTTAAACTTCATCAGGATAAACACGGGGATTATTTTATTTTACCCGCTCATTCCTATGGTTTGGGCGTAGCCTTAGAACGGCTGGAAGTTCCCGACAATATTACGGTTCTCTGCATCGGAAAGTCCACCTATGCGCGCGTCGGCTTAATTGCCAATTTAACTCCCGCAGAGGCAGGTTGGCGGGGACACTTAACCTTAGAATTTTCTAATTCTTCCAGTGCAGATTGTCGAATTTATGCCAACGAAGGAGTCGTGCAACTTCTTTTCCTCGAAGGCGAACCTTGTGAAGTTAGCTATGAAAAACGTCGAGGAAAGTATCAAGATCAACCCGAACGAGTTGTTGTTTCGAGAGTCTGAATTTAAAAAACAGGAAGCCAATTTCGCTTATTGTGTTAGATTCAAGTAACTTTTAAGTATCGGAATGGAAAAATTCAAAATTGAAACAATTGCCGCCACACCCAATCCACAACAAGTAATTTGGGCAGCAATGCACCAAGATTACTCAGAGAACTTGGTTTGCGAGAGTCGCGACAAATTTCCCGACGAACAACGGGCAGGAGAGTTAATTGTCAAATATTTATTATCGGGCGATCGCGGCCATTACGGTCCCTTGGAACATCCCCAAATTACCCTCAATGTGGGTTATTTTCCCCACTCGATGATGCAACAATTGCGAACTCATCGCGTGGGAGTTTCTTTCGACGTACAGTCATTTCGTTACACCGGACAGCGCATTATTGATGTAGCAAAAGGACAACGCGATATCGAAGAGGTTTTTTATCTGCGTCCGGTGGGAAAATATAGCGATCGCCAAGGCAAACATTACCCTTATACAGAAGAACAGCGATCGCAAGATTTAGAATGGTGTATGAAAGCGTGTCAGCACTATCAACAGCGCATCGAAGAAGGACTTTCCGAAGAACACGCACGAGGATTAATTCCCTTCGACGCAAGACAGCACTTCGTTCTCAGTTGTAATACGCGATCGCTGATGCACCTCCTCGACTTGCGTTGGAAGAAAGACGCGCAACTCGAAGCCCAGAAGTTTTGCGAACTTTTGTACACTTGCTTTGAAGATTGGGTACCGGCGATCGCACAATGGTACAAGGAAAATCGGGCGAAAAAGGCAAAATTATCCCCTTAATTTCGAGAACAATTTGCCCTGTTCCCAAATTCAACAAATTGCGATCGGGTAACGCACTGAACAAATACAGCAGTAGAGGCACGGCATTGGCAATATTATACTTCCTACTCAAATTTGATAAAACGCCGTGCCCCTACTCAAATTTGACAAAACGCCGTGCCCCTACTCAAATTTGACAAAACGCCATGCCCCTACTCAAATTTGACAAAACGCCATGCCCTGAATTTGAATTG
Source organism: Cyanobacteriota bacterium (assembly GCA_034189065.1). GTDB lineage: Bacteria > Cyanobacteriota > Cyanobacteriia > Cyanobacteriales > Spirulinaceae > FACHB-1406. Next base: position 24,041 of record JAXHVQ010000014.1, on the reverse strand, counting down.
AACGATCGACCGGACGCGGATTGTACTTTCGAGGCGATCGCATAAAAATTGGGTAGAATTGCAAAGAGACGGCTGGGTTACGTCGATTTATCTCGATTTTGATGCAAGCCGTTAACGAATTCGCGCGTTAGGTGTAATTCCCGTTCTTAAAAGGGCTCGATAAAAATGCTGGCAAGAGTTTGGAGTGCAACTATCGTAGGAATCGACGCGGTGAAAGTCGGCGTTGAGGTTGACGTTTCGGGAGGACTGCCCAAAACCATCGTCGTCGGACTGCCAGATGCGGCGGTTCAGGAGTCGCGCGAACGAGTCAAGTCAGCCATTAAAAATTCGGGATTTTCCTTCCCCCAACGCCAAATTTTAGTCAACCTTGCGCCTGCCGACTTGCGCAAAGAAGGTCCCTGCTTCGATCTTCCCATCGCCATCGGCATCCTCGCCGCCTCAGAATTGGTGGATGCCCAACTCTTAGGAGACTACCTTTTCTTAGGCGAACTCTCCCTTGACGGCAGTTTGCGCCCCGTTGCTGGCGTTCTCCCCATCGCCGCCGCCGCCCAACGCATGGGGATCGCTGGATTAGTCGTCGCGCGCGGCAACGCCCGAGAAGCTGCTGTGGTCGAAGGTTTAGCCGTTTACGGATGCGACCATTTGTCAGAAATCGCTAACTTTCTCGATCGCCCCGAAAACTTCTCTCCCCTCGCCGTCGATGCCCAACAAGAACTCGCGCGATCGCCCCAGTACGTCCCCGACTTAAAAGAAGTCAAAGGACAAACCCACGCCCGTCGCGCCATCGAAATCGCCGCCGCCGGAGGACATAACCTCATTTTTGTCGGCCCTCCCGGAAGCGGTAAAACCATGTTGGCTAGGCGCTTGCCGGGAATTTTGCCTCCCCTTTCCTTTGCCGAAGCCTTGGAAGTCTCGCAAATTCACTCCGTTGCCGGTTTCCTCAAAGATAAAGGAACTTTGGTCAAAGAACGGCCCTTTCGCAGTCCCCACCATTCAGCGTCCGGTCCTTCCCTAGTCGGCGGCGGCAGCATTCCCCGTCCGGGGGAAATTTCCCTAGCCCATCGCGGCGTTTTATTTCTCGACGAACTCACCGAATTTAAACGCAACGTCCTCGAATATCTGCGCCAACCCCTTGAAGATGGTTGCGTTGCCATTTCTCGCACCCGCCAGTCGGTGGTTTTTCCCGCCCAATTTACGCTGGTGGCCAGTACCAATCCCTGTCCCTGCGGTTATTACGGCGACCCGCTGCAACAGTGTACCTGTTCCCCCAGACAGCGGGAACAATACTGGGCAAAACTGTCGGGTCCGTTGATGGACCGCATCGATTTGCAGGTTAGCGTCAATCGTTTGAAGCCCGAGGAAATGACGGGACAACAGTTGGGAGAGGAGTCAAATGCGGTGCGGGAACGGGTTAGGGTGGCACGCGATCGCGCCCATTCTCGCTTCCAGGACGACCCCAGCGCCCGCTGCAATGCGGAAATGCAAAGTCGCCACCTGCGCCGGTTTTGCACCCTCGACGAGGGCAGTCGGGCGTTGTTGGAAGGGGCAATTCGCAAGTTGGGACTGTCGGCACGGGCAATGGATCGGGTGTTGAAGGTGTCGCTGACGATCGCGGATTTGGCGGGCGAGGGTGCAATTCAATCTCAGCACGTGGCCGAGGCGATCGGCTATCGCACCCTCGATCGCGTGCGTTGACATTTTTAAGCTAATGTGCATTTAAATTGCCCCTTGCCCCAATGAAGGTTTTAGGTTTTAGGTTTTACAACCCTTCTGCCCACTGCCCACTGCCCACTGCCCACTGCCTAAATTTATCAAACACTCCCCAACAGGACAACCGGTTCGACAGGAGGTTGTTCGCTGAGAGGATCGAAACCCAATTGTTCTGCGATGCGCTTCCGGGCGAGAACGCGATACTCCCAAAAATGTTCGCCGGCAGCACATAACCCCAAATACATATTTAAAAATTGAGGTTTGTGGCGCAAAATCGTCCATAACTGCCGCCAAAATTGGGCGCGAATTTCCCGACGCTGCCATCCTTGCAACCAGAAGACTCGGGCGGCGAGGCGCAGTCCTTTCCCGGCGGGAAAGTACATATTTTGATGCAGGCTGCGATCGCTCGTTATATTTAGGCATTGTTGCAAGCAACGCTGGAGATAGTTTTGAGGGTCGTACATCGTCCAAAAAGCGGTAACATATTCTCGAGCAATTTCAGCGATGGGACGAGTGGGTGCAAAATTCATTAAAGTGTTTTGATCCCCCGTGGCAACGGCACCGCGATCGCGGTTATCTTGGAGTCGTCCCTCGCGCTGCAAGCGATGCCAGAGGGCAGTATTAGGCAAGGCTTGCAAGATTCCTAACATCGGTTGAGGAATGCCGGTTTCTTCAACAAAGGCTTGGATGCGATCGCCTGCCCCTCTTTTTTCCCCATCAAAGCCGAGAATAAATCCAGCATAAATAAGCAACCCAGCGCGGTTAATCGTCTGACAAGCTTCCGTCAGCGGACTGCGGGTATTTTGGAATTTGTGCGTCACTTGCAGGCTATCTTGGTCTGGGGTTTCAATGCCCAAAAAGACTGCCCAAAATCCTGCTTTCACCATCAGTTCGAGCAATTCTGGGTCTTCTGCTAAGTTGATAGAAGCTTCGGTGAGGAAGGTGAAGGGATAATGGCGTTCTTGCATCCAAGGAATTAAAGCGCGCAGCAGAACTTTGACGTTGCGCTTGTTGCCGATAAAGTTATCGTCCACGACAAAAAGGGTGCCTCGCCAGCCGAGATCGTAGAGGGATTGCAGTTCGGCAAGGGTTTTTTCGATGCTTTTGGTACGGGGTTTGCGTCCGTAGAGGGTGATAATGTCGCAGAATTCGCACTCGAAGGGACAACCGCGAGAAAATTGGATCGCCATTGCAAAGTAGGAGTCTCGTTGCAATAAGTCGAAACGCGGCATCGGACTTTGGGCGACATCGGGTTTTTCGTCGGCGCGGAAGACGGCGCGATCGACTCCTTTGGCGATCGCCTCGAGAAATGGCGGAACGGTCATTTCCCCTTCGTCGAGAACCAAGTAATGGGCCCCCGAAGCGAGGGCATCTTCGGGAACGGAGGTGGGATAGGGGCCGCCGACGGCGACCTTTTTTCCCCGCCGAACGGCTTTTTGAATCAGCGCGTGAAAGTCGTTGCGCTGGACTAACATGGCGGAGAGGATAACCAGATCGCACCATTCCCAGTCGGCTTCGGTTTCTTGGCTGACGTTGCGATCGCAAAACCGAATTTCCCAGTCTTCGGGCAACAGGGAAGCGATGGTAATAATTCCCAAAGGAGGAATGACGGCTTTGAGTCCCGCAATTTCCATGAAGCGATCGTAGGACCAAAACGACTGAGGGAATCGGGGATATAGTAAAAGGGCTTTCATAAGGGGGCATTTCCTAAATTTATTTAGCAAGGCCCCCCTGTTATAGATCGCTTTGTCCACCCTTTGGACAAATTAGTTAAGTTATGATAAGCCCAAATTGCCAATTCCCCTTGTTGAATTTTTGTACTTTCTTCAAGCCATCGACCAAAACGACTGCGATCGCGTTATAAGAGGATTCAACTCCACTCCTAAAGGTTCTTCTGTACTACAATAAAGTGTTCCGAACTTGTCCAAAATCGGGGATAGACTAGCGCCATGTCAAGTAGCAACACGGGAATTGAATGGACAGACAAGACCTGGAACCCCACCACTGGCTGCGATAAGGTGAGTCCGGGTTGCCAATATTGCTACGCTGAAGCTTTGACAGAGCGTTTTAAGGGGAATTTTCCCAATGGGTTTGAGCTCACCCTGTACCGCGATCGCCTACAACAGCCTAGAAAATGGCAAAAACCGAGCCGGATTTTTGTCAATTCCATGAGCGATCTCTTTCATGAAAAGGTTCCCCTTTCCTATTTGCAGGAAGTGTTCGCCGTTATGAGAGAAACACCTTGGCATATCTATCAAATTTTAACGAAACGGGACAAACGTTTGGTAGAATTAGCTCCTCAACTGGAGTGGTCTAAGAATATTTGGGTCGGCGTATCTGTAGAGAATCAATATTATCTTGATAGAGTAGAGGCATTGAAACAAGTTCCTGCAACTGTCCGCTATCTCTCGTGCGAGCCACTTTTAGGCCCTCTACATTTGGATTTAAAAGGAATTGATTGGGTCATTGTTGGCGGCGAGTCAGGCTATAAACACCGTCCGATGGAACTCGAATGGGTGAAGGATATTTTGCAGCAAACGCGAGATGCCGAAGTTGCTTTTTTCTTCAAACAATGGGGGGGGATTCATTCAAAGGCGGGCGGTAGAATGCTAGAGGGGCGAATTTGGGATGAGATGCCTGCGGCTTGGAAGGAACATCAAAAGAAATGGGAAAATCAGAAAATTTCTCGGCAGCAAAGGTATAATGGATTGAAACAGAATAATTCAATTTCCACTCAATAAAAATAATTCTAACCATGAGTCGGCTAGGTCGCGACGGTGAAGATATTATCGGTCAGTGGTCAGAGGAAAAGCTGAATTTACTAGCGAAGTACCTCAAAGCTTACTCTGTTATCATGAACAAACAGAAAAAGCGCTGGCTCGAGGCTTATTATTATATTGATGCCTTTGCCGGTTCTGTTAGACCGATCGCAAAGGACGAACAGAGGTATATTGAAGGTTCTCCTTTACGGGCTTTGCAAACAGAACCTTCATTCGACCGATATTGGTTTATCGATGTCGCACCAAGGCGGATCGAACGCTTAGAGAAACTGCGAGAAGAGTTTCCCAACCGCGCGATCGAGATTTTTCGAGGGAACTGTAACGAGGTTCTCTGTAAACAAATTGTATCGCAAATTCCTTACTCTTCAAAAAAACGAGCATTTGTGTTTTTGGATCCCTATGGATTGCAAATAAACTGGGAAACGGTAAAAAAATTGGCAAACACGAAAACCTGCGATATTTTTGTTAACTTTTCGGTGATGGGCGTTACCCGTCTCCTACCTCGAAAGCGAGAGCCGGAGACAGAAGCAGTAGAAAAAATCAATAAAGTTATGGGAAGTGCAGACTGGATTACGCAAGTTTATAAACCCCCTCAATATACTCAGTTAAACCTGTTTGAAGCTCAGGAGGAAGATTCTCTAAGTCGCGACACGATCCAAGGGGAAGCACTAGCCTATTTTTATACAAAGCAGTTGCGATCGCTTTTTCCTTACGCTAGCAAGCCTGTTCTGATGAGGAATTCAACAAACTCGGTTTTGTATGCGTTGTGTTTAGCAAGTCATAACAAGACGGCAGTGAATATTACAAATGATATTTTTAAGCGATACGAATGGTTAGACAATCGGTAATAATGTAAAGCATCTTTAGCAATGCTATATATTTCATCGGCTTGCCGTGCAGCTTTAAAAACATTGCTGCGGCTTCAACCGTTTTTTCTGAATTAAATGGAAATGAAATTTCCATGATTTTCCTAGAAGAGAAGAACAGTTTCTTTGTATCTATTCTCAGAGTAACACGAAAGTAAATTCGCGATCGCGGCGCGTCCCCATCCCCTCACTCGCGCTTTTAGAGTACAATTGCATTTAAATCCCCTCCACTCATTCCCTCTAATGGTTATCAGTACAATTCCCAATAAAACCGCTGGGGAAAAACGTCCCAATAACTTTGTTTCGCCCGACGAAATTACCTGGGAAAAACTCCCCGACGACTTTGTTTTACCTGACGATCCCGTGGATAATATCAATCAACCCTTTTTAGCCGCCGCGCTGACTGACAGCTTAGGAACCGCAGGGTTGCTCTCGGCGACAACCTTAACTTCAACCAACTATGGTATTTGTGCCACAGTCAACGGGAAAACAGTGGTTAAAGCGCCGGACTGGGCGTTTATTCGAGGACTTCGAGTCCCCCGCGAAGAAGTAATTCGCAGCTATACGCCCCAACTTGAGGGCGAAATTCCAGTGATTGTCATGGAGTTTTTGTCCGGTACTGAAGGTACGGAATATTCCGTCAAACCGACTTATCCTCCCGGAAAATGGTACTTCTACGAGCGAGTTCTGAAAGTCCCGAATTATGCCATTTTCGATCCGGCAAATGGGGCATTAGAGACGTATCAGTTGGATGAGTCGGGACGCTATTACCTGCGCGATGCGGATGCCAACGGACGCTACGCGATCGCGGAACTTAACCTCTTTTTAGGCGTTTGGCAAGGCAAGCGAGAGGAGCGAACTGGCCCTTGGCTGCGCTGGTGGAATGAGGCGGGAGAGCTGTTGCTGTGGTCCTCGGAACGCGCCGAACAAGAGCGCCAACGAGCCGAACAAGAGTGCCAACGAGCCGAACAAGAGCGCCAACGAGCCGAGCGCTTGTTAGCCCAATTGCGAGAGGCAGGAATCGAGCCGCTGGAAAATGGGAGTTAAAAATTCGCGCTTAATACTAAGCAATCAGCCGTCAGCACCTCAACTATAGCGAGTTTATCCGATTTGGCGATCGGTACTGGTGCCTTTACGACTGTAGTTTCACTTTAAGGAATTGGTATCATTCCCCAAAAAGCTGATGACTGAGGTGCTGATAGCTATATTCAGGCAAGTCTGTCCTTAACTTTAGAGCTTGGGTATTAGACCAATGACGAAGGACAAATGACAAAGGACTAACTCTGATTCGCTTTCTCTTTGGCGTAGTCCAAATTCCGTTGATACTCCGAAACTCGACTGCGCGCAATCTCATAATTACGGCTATCGCTGGGAACCGCTTGCATAAATGCGATCGCCTTTTGCCAGCGTTGGGCGACGGTTTTCCACTCTTGGGAAGATTGAGCCGTTTGAGTCAAATTAGCAGCGCTCATGGCGTTGTGAACGGCTTCGTGGAAGGCATCCACCGATTTAGAAACCATACCTTGCGCGTAATCGAGATTTTGTTGATACTCGCTAATTTTTTCCCGAGCTACGGTACGTTCGGCGCTCTCATTGGGGACCTTTTCCATCAACGCGATCGCGTTTTGCCAGTTACGAATGACCAATTGCCATTCTGACTGAGATTGAGCCGTTTGCGTCAGCGTTGCGGCTTCCGAGGCATGATTGACTGCCGTTCGGAAGGCATCTTCGCTTCGCACATCGATGGTTTCGGGCGAGGGAGAGTCGGGCTGTTGAGGCCCTTCAGCGCGCTGAGATGCGAGTCGGGTGAAAGTATTAACTGTGAAAATTCCCAAACCAAAGGGAACGAGACATAACATTAACGTCATTGCCACTTTGCCGGGAGAAGTGCGCTGCGATCGCGCGGGTAATGCTCGAACCGGCTCGGAAGCGGACAGCGAAGACGTTTCCTCGCCTTGCTCCTCGTCTGCCTCGGACAAAACCGTTGGATTTTCGGCAGGGGCAACTTCTTCTTCCTCAAACGCAATGGCTGGCAACTCGGCATTGAGCGGGAAATTCACCGAACCCGACTGTTGAACCCGAACAATTTTTTCTTGCAACCATGCTTCAAACAACTCATCGAGCAGTCGTTTGCGCATTTTCTCGTCGTATTGCGCGGGAATGTAGCGTTCCAAGCGCACGATGGTCAACCATTTATCGACGCGCACGGGGGGCGAAATTTGTCCGGGTTGGCTCACTTTCAACACTTGAGCCAGTTTGGGATGCAAATTATTCAGTTCTATCGGACCGACTAACCCGTTGGTGTGCGCCTCCGGTCCTTGGGAATACTGGCTGGCGAGTTTGGCGAAAGAGGCTTCTCCTTCTTGGAGGCGGAAATACAACTCCTGAATAATTTCCACGTCCTCGCTTTGGATGAGGGAAAATAGGACGCGATCGAGTTGTTCGCGACAGTTGTAAAAAGTTGCTTCCACTCGATCGCCCCAAGTCGTCTCCTTAAATTGCTCGAGCTTGAGCTGTCGGGGGGCGCTGAGTTGGATTTGCTGGGGCGACACGCCATAATTTTCCGGCCTGCGCGCGAGTTGTTCGCAATATTGCTGGAGTTCTTCGGCAGTCGGTTCGATGGGCGCGATCGCCTGTTCGATGAAGAATTCTCGCAATAGCTGCGGAAGGAGGTGGGAGGACTTTAGGATAGAAACGAATTGCTCGGCAGCAATTTTCTGGTTTCCGACTTGAAGGATAGCACTCATTTCACGCCTCGCTGCAACGCCAATACTTTAGATGAATAGGGGAGGATCGATTTCACTTTAACTCAAGTTCAAGCCCCTGCTGACCGAGAGTTTTCAGGATTTAACAATTTTTAAGTTTATAGTAAACGGTTTTGTCGCCAGAGCGATCGGTTATTGTTGGGCATTGGGCAGATGGGCAGTGGGCAGTGGGCAGATGGGCAGGTGGGCAGTGGGCAGATGGGCAGGTGGTAAGCGACGAACAACCAAGGACAAAGGACCAATGACCGACTATTCCAGCAAACTCGACCCCGCCGGACATTGAATTTTTGACGCTTGTGTGCTAAACGATAGCGGCACCGGAGGCAAGGCGGAAGGGCTGTCGCTCTGGCAAATTCCCGCAACGGTCACTGTTTCGCCACTACTAACGATCGCAAAAACCGCGCCTGCATAACTCGAAAGTCCGTCATCTTTGGGAACGGCCGCGATCGCGATCGTTTCGCTGCGGTTTCCCTCTGTCTGAATCTCGTACAAATACTCTTGAGTCTCTAAGGTCGTCGCTAAGCCCAATTGTTCCACATCGGCGGCAAATTCGCCATTTTCAATATAGTAGGCTTGTTGCGCGCGCAACAAAATTGCAATAAACTGGGCTGCCGTACTCGGCGGTTGCTCCTCCGAAGACATCGCCTCACTTAACTCGATAACCTGCATCGTTTCGGGAGGAACCATTGCGTCACTCACGCGATCGAAAACCAGGCTATTGTCTCCCAACATTTCCGGCCGAGGATCGCCCGGTTCAACGTCCAAGTCGAGACGCAGTTTGCCGTCGGGTGTAAACTCAAAGATTGTCAGCGCTGTTTCTTCGGGGCTCGCGATAATATCGAGTTGAAACGGCTGGGTTTGAGAATTCACTTCATATTCCATTTGGACGGCAATGGCAGAACCTTCGCCATCGGGAAACAGGAAAAAGACGCGATTGTCCTCGCCAAAAATCAAACCCAGACTCTCGCCTTCCTCCGTAAAGCTCCATTCGCCCAATAGAGGCGCAATTTCTTGTTCGGGCTGCATTTGAGCCAATAAAGGAGCCTCAGAAGCCAGTGCAGGGGGCAATTGAGAAAAACCCGTCCAAATACCCAAACAACCGACCAATCCCGCAACAGACAAACAGGGTACAGAAATCCTTAACATCGCAACGATCGTCCTCAAAGCCTTTTGATGTTCTAGGGTAACAATTTGTGGTTCCCTTTGTTGGTTCCCCGATCGCGGTAAAATACAGCTATCGCATTCGTATTACCCAAGTTTATGTCTTCCGAACCCACAACTGGAGCCGATGCTGTCGATCGCGCGATCGCGCAAGGTCTGGATTTAGATGGCTCTCCTATTCCTGCCGCCAAATTGGCTCTTTACACTCAAGTGATGGCCCTCGAAGCCGAACGTCAGCGCAGCGGCGTGACGAATACGATGCGCTCTCGCATTGTCCGCATTGGAGCCAAACATATTCCCCAAGCTGAATTAAACCAAATGTTGCTTGATGCTGAGTTTGCCGCGCTCAAAGATAAGGAGATTGCGTTTTATTATGCTGGGAAGTAGGATTCTGAGTTAAAACACCGTCTTTTCCCATACCTCCCAGTTTACGCCCGCGATCGCGCGTCCTCTATTTAAAGGGTTCCAACTGAGCGAACAAAAACGGTAACGGCTTCCATTGCGTTAGTTTCAGCTAACAAAATACACTGCTTAAAAAGGTTCAAATCTAAATCGACTAATCCGGGTAATTCGCTGCGATTGATAGGCTCGTAACCCCTTTCTCCCAGGCGATACAAAGTCAGAGTACCGTCTTCCCAGAACCAAACTTCAAGCACGCCTAGCGCTTGATATCGCGCGAGTTTGTTAATGCCGCCACTGCTGAAGACAACTTCAATGGATAAGTCAGGAATAGGCTTCGCGGCACCAATATAATAGGATTCATCAGCTTGTGCTGAGACTTCGCCTTCGCGTTCTTGGGTGACAGAACCAGTGGGAGTAAAGGGAATTTGCTTTGCCGCCAAGAAGTAGGTTAGCATCCAACCAATGATTCTCGAAAAGGTTTCGTGCAGTTGTCCCGGCATCAGGATTTCAATGATTCCATCGAAGTAAAATAGTCGTACTCCCGATGCGAACTCGCAACCGCGCTGAATCAGCTTAAATTGTTCCCATCCTCCTTGAAATGAGATCGGGCGATCGCGCGAGGTTTGTGGGGAGGCGTGAGTTGTGGCTGTCATGGACGAGATGGGAAGTGCCAATGGTACTGAAAATTGTAGCGCGCGATCGCACGACTGGGGAAACGCGATCGCTTGGTGGCTTTCCATCGGCGACAGACTGACATCGAAGGTGTAGCGCCGAGTCCCTCAGCTAAGCTGTTCAGCGTTTTTTATTTTCCTGACTGTTCGATTATTTTCTTCGACGCAACCTGCAAAGCTTTTACGATCGCGAACTTTCCCATCCAATCTACGGAATTTTGGTATCGCGTCGAACATTCTGTCTTATCAGATTGCGTGTAAAGTAATAACGGTATATACTGAGTGGGACATTTTTCCACAACAACAAGCCCCCAAACCTTTATGGCTGAGGGCTGTGTTATTACTGAGTCAACCCGTCGAGAATCTTGACTAAGGGATTGGGTTCCTTAGCTAGGGAAACTCTCCAATACAACTTAGAGGTCTCGACTTCAACTGAAAATCCTCCTGACAGCAGGAGAATTAGTGAAAGTGATGCTAAACGCTTCTTACTCAGTTGTCTGAGTTGTTCCGTTTCGTGTAGCTGGTGATTCGTGGTAGGACAGTTCATGGGAGTTTAGGTCGTTTTCTCGACAGTCTGGAAAGTGACGGCAATCGAAACGCACAATGTCAACTAGCTCTAATCTAGCTTTTCTCAACCTCTTAACAGGCTATAGCTGTAGAGTATATTGACGTTTTATTGCGCTTCTCTTGCTTGTATTCACAATAGCAATTCTTCGCGATCGAGTGATTTAGATGGAATTCAGAATAGATTTAATTTAGCACAATATTTTCCGTTTCAAAAAGAAATTTAGAACGCATTTAATACAGCTTTAACTATAACTCAATATAGGCTAGATGAGTTACTATTGTAGTAAGCTAATAATCGGAAATAGAGGGGAGATGAAATGAAAGCTTACCTAAAAATATACACTCCAAATGGAGAAGAGTATGAGACCTATCCTCTTGCAAAACTGAGCGAAGGGTCAGCTCCCAAAAACTATATAACCGTAGGAAGAAAAGATGAAGATGGTCAGTTTGATAGATATACAGATCTAAAACTACCTGCAACAGATCAATTGATTTCTCGCAAGCATTTCAGCATTGAATTGAAAGATGGGTGCTACTTTTGGGTAAAATCTTTGGGAAGTACCCATCCCACTGAACTCAAAAAAGCGATTCATTCATCCGATGATAGTATTATTTACATTGGAGATGAGGCGCTCCAACTTCAACATGGAGATCGACTGCTGCTTCGGAGTAAGTTTCCTGGAGAAGGAAACCCATACTGGGCATTTTGTTTTTATGACCCCGATCGAACTGAATCTCCTAACGAAACTTATCCGCCCATAATTAAATATGAATATAACCTATTTTCTAAAATGTTAGTTATACATACTTCACCAAATCAGAAATCCCAAGAGATTCAGTATGCGGGAAATGAACTTACAATCATTCGCTATATTGCAGAAAAAGTAAAAGAAACCCAAAACGGGGCTTTTCTAGCTAGTTACGATGACTTGATTTTAGCAGTTTGGCCGGGTGACAAGCAGTTTGGTCGTTCATCGAAAAATCTTGCAACTCACGTTAGTAACATTAATAAGAAAATTTACGAGAAGTGTGGAAGCCAGGTACCAGAATTAATTGATGGCGTTACCGGTCACGGCTATCGCCTCAATAATTGTGCGGTTAAGCCATAGACCTCGCATCCAGCGGTTCCCAAAAATCATAGGCTGTAGGTTTCCAACTCAGACGCGAATCTGGTATAACATTTTATATAGTCTATAGAACGTTTAGAGCGAGTGTTTGGGGTTATGGGATTGACAAAATATGCCTTTTTAGTTATTCGCTCGCGTCATACGCGCAAACATTCCCGTACAGTTGAAACGAATGTTGTTTGTTGTTCAACCCTCTAAAGAAGCGACGGGAGTTAGCAAGTTGTGTCGAGAGAACCTTCCAATCCAGAAACGGCCTCCTAGTCTCGGTGCGGCATTTACAAGAGTTAAGCAGTGGGAGAACGGATGCACTACTCTAGCTCAGCCAGTAATGAAGCAGTGCAAAAGTTTGGCGTGCTTGACGAGCGATCGTGCAGGAGAAAATGCTGCCGCGATCGACTCGGACTTGTAATAGGAGGGAACGATGACTCAGATAGACTCCTTTATTTGTATCAATTCCGACTGCAGGGCAGCCAATGATAAGAATAAGTCCCAGTACATCGATTTCAAAGAGTCAAATCCGACTTGTCCCCAGTGCAATTCAATTTTGGGACAGAGAAGTAGTAGCGGAGATGTTTATTTTTTTAAGGGTTTTATAGATCGAGGAGGAGGGGGGAGCGTATACGAAGCTTGCAAAAGAATAGGAAAAAGATTTGAGGGAAAATATGCAATTAAAGTTCTTCATCCAAGGCCAGGTAGCTCCCTTAAAGAGTGTAAGGATGAGTTAGAACTAGAATTCAAGAATCTCAAAAAAGCTTGTAAGGCAGGAACAAGAGTGCCTCAATATATTGATTGCTCCTCTCCTGAGATAGAACCAGGAAGAGGCGTTTACTTTTTAGTTCAAGAGTTTCTTGAGGGCGAAAATCTGGCATCTATATTGAAAAATAAAAGACGTATAATTACAGAAGATAATCTTTACTTTACTGAACCAACAATGTTTCAATATTTGATCGACCTTTTAGAAACTTTACACCTACTGCACAATAATCATATTCTTCATAGGGATATAAAACTGAGCAATATTATTCAGAAAAAGCAAGAGAACATCAAGAATCTATACTTAGTAGATTTCGGTTCTTCTAAGAAGTTAGAACCAGGAATTTCAAATAAATATACTAAGCATTATGCTCGCACGCCTTTCTACGCACCCCCAGAGACTTTAAGAGAAGATGACTTTGGCAGTAATAACGATATATTTGATAAATACAAGTGGTTAATACAAGATTTTGACTTGGATGAATTATTGGAGTCTCATCGCTGGACGAGAGATATTTATTCACTAGGAGTAACAATTTTCGAGCTTTTAACTAAGACACCAGAAGAAATATATTCTATTCTTCGCTGGAGGCCGTCAGATCGAATATGGAACAAATGGATGTCCGATCTGAGGCAAAATTTTCCCAATCTATATCCTATTCTTGAAAGAATGACTCGGTTCTATCCAGACGAGCGATATCAGACTGCACTTGAGGCTCTTCTGGACGCAAGTTCGCAAGCTTGGTATATTTATGGAGATAGCTGGTTGATCGAGGGGGAGTTATTAAAGAATGCCTTAAACTCCGTAAAACGAAAAAAAAATAATTTGCCTGTACTTCAGGAGCGTTTTTTGGAAAAAAGTGAAAAGCAACAGGATCGAAAAGATTTTGAAAATATTTTCGATCAAAGTATATTGGGTTAAAAATATTATTGACCGCACAAGCTAGTCGAATGCACTATGATAAATCCTGATTCTGAAACTACCAAAAGAGCGAAAAAACGGTTTGTTGAGTTATGTGAAAAGTTCAACAATGAGTGGAAAAAGAGCGAAAAAAATTCCGATGATAGTAAAGTTATTGCTAAGTGGATATTAGATTGGATAGATATAGAGAAAGATATTACCCTCGTTGGAAGAATATTTGATACTTTTATTAAACATCACAGAGAGTTTAAAGAATTCAATGAAGAAAGTCAAGAGAAAATCAGAAAAAGAGTTGTAAGTTCGCTATATTCAGAGGATCCGCTATGGCCGCGTTTAGAAGAAATCAGAAATCACATTCTTAAGAATGGAAATTGCTCGTCTGAGAAATTATTGTATACTGTCGAAAATAGCCATAAATCAGCTCACTTCAATTCCGAAGAATACGAGCAGGAACTCGTAGAATTAGAAAAAATCGGAATACTTCGGAGAGATTCACAGGGTAAAAATATTACGATTCTCCCCATTTATAGAGACATTATAGAACAAGATCGAACTTTATGCAATGCTTTACAAAAGATAAGAGAATCACCTGAAACTTCCAGTGATGCTCTTACGCCGAATCAAAATCAAAATGGAGCGATTGAAACCGAAGCGGAAAAAGAGCCACAACATGTTAAAATCATAAAAATCTGCGTAACGTTTCTTGTATTCGTGGTAATTGGTTCTTTATTGTATAAATGTATGTCTCCAGTTGCCTCCAACACCAGTTCCGATGATATTCCGTCTCTACCCGGCAAAGGAAATTCCCCTGAAGAAAAGTTTATTGAAGAAAACTGTCGAGAATTTAGAAAGAGACTACGCGATATCAGTCAGGTGGAAAAGGCTCAGCTTATCGACCAAAGAGATTCGCTAATTAAAGAGATCGACCAATTCCAGAAAAATAAGAATGATTCTTTGGGGAACCTTTGTGGCGGTCAGAAATTAGATATAGAATTCGCTAAGTTACTACGTAACCAGGCTTACAGACTGGCAGAATCTAGTTATTTTACAGGAAGCGGTCTCATTAGAAGCAACGATTCTCCCAGTGAATATGGAGCTGTAAGGTGCTTGTGCTTAATCCCACAAGACTTGCTAAGCTCTGAAGAAGATTTCAAGGATGTGAAGAGTAAATTGGGAGAATGGAAAAGCGGGAGTCAAGCAGAAGCTATAAAGGCAGAACTCAGTAATATTGAATCTTGTCCGGCTGCTAATCTCTAACCCTATGCTTTTCAAGTTCTGTTTTTCTCTCCTTACGATGAGGATCGCTAAAGAAAGAATAGCTTCCCACGTACTCATCTTTAACTGACGCTCTGATTCCATATCTACCCCAAAGAAATAACCTTCTGAAGATTCCTAATTGTGTTCCTTTGTTTTGGAGCGTGACCTTTTGCTGAGAGGAGGCTGATTCGATCGCAAAGAGAAACCAACCAATGATGAGCCAGAATAAAAAACTTAACATGGCAGCGAATATACAAACTATAAGCCAACCTACAAGTTGCACCCAAAAAATTCCTATACGCTCGAGTAAGAGTGTGTTTTTAACGTTGTACAAAGGAGAGCTTGAATTTACAAAGGCGACAGCTATAGTTCCCCAGAAACCACAACCTAAATGAACGGGAATAGCGCCTACGGGGTCGTCAATTTTTAACCTGGGTAAGACGAACTGTTCGCCGAAAACCACAATAAATCCGCTAACAAAACCTATGAGAAATGCTTCCCGCAAATCAACATAGGCTGATGAAGCCGTAATAGCGACTAAACCACCTAAAATACCATTAACGAAGGTTCCGAGAGAGGGATCGCCAGTAGCATTCCACTGAACCATTGATATAGCTACCATTCCTCCTGCTGCGGAAGCGACTAGGGTAGTTGCTACAATATGTGGAACCAAAGAAAGTTGAGGTGTCGAACCGCCGTTAAACCCAATCCAACCTAACCAGAGAATTAGACCGCCTAGTGTCAAAAATCCAAGATTGTGGGGAGTTGTCAGATTTTTTTTGAATTTTTCCGGCGCTTCATACTTAATCGTGTTGCCACCAGAATCGCGTAGCTCAATTTCAGTTTGAGGATCGTAGTTAAATCGAGTCCATCTCGGCCCCAGTAGACAAGCTCCTACTAAGGCTGCCGTCCCGCCAACAGAGTGGACAACAGTTGAACCGGCAAAGTCTCTAAAGTCCAGTTCATACAGCCAGCCAAAAGGCCCCCAAACCCAGTGTCCCGCCAAAGGATAAATGATGGAGGTGAGTGCAAAGCTAAAGGGAACAAAAGCCCAGAATTTAATTCTTTCGACTACAGCTCCAGAGACAATTGTTGCAGCAGTTCCTGCGAAAACAAGCTGGAAGAAAAAGATTGAGGCAAAAGAACGATTAGGCCAAAGCTCCTCTTTCAGGCAAGAAAAACCTTCACTGGGAAATCCAAGAGGATTAGTTCCTCCATCCTCTGAAACTTGTCCTTCAGTGATTTCAAGAGTGGGAAAAGGAAGTTGAAAAGCAAAATTCCAATTTCCTATGTAACTGTAGGTACTAGCTGCATTTTGGCTGCTGGGGGAGCAGTTAGAACGTTGGCTATCGGAGAAGTTCACTCCATCGCCAAACATCGCGCTAAATCCCAAAAGCCAGAAGGCGAGGGTTGCCACGCAGAAAACAACCGCGTTTTTCGCCAAAACATTAATTAAGCTTTTTTGACTACAGGAACCGGCTTCTAGCAAAGCAAAACCGGCGTTCATGAGAAAAACTAAAGCTCCAGCGATAACCAACCAGAGGGAGTTGATAAATATTTCTAGAGCATCTACCTTGTCAATTGATGAATTTTCTTGTGCAATTGCTGGAAAACTGACTAAAGTCAAGACTGTGCCCGAACATAGAAGGAAAAACAAAATCCTCGATCGCAAAAATCTACTCATATTCAACGAAATAATACAAATAACTTTTCCTTCAATTTTCCGCATTCCCCAGGTTGAGTGAAGAATGACAATGATTTCCTGCACGGACTTGGAGCAAGATGTTAAGAAATTCCCCTACTCCAAACCTAATTCGCGATCGCTTGTGATTCAGTCTCCCAATTTAGAAAGCTACCTACAAACCGGGCTTTCTCGTTGGAACGCACTCATTTTTTGCCTCTCACTAGAGGGCTGATTCCCTTAGACAATCGCCCTCTAGCTTTAATTCACATCCCAACAGAATTTTATCATTCAGCAGGAAAAGTTAGCTTAAACTCCTCGTGCAGTTCGTCTAACTCTTCGAGTGCTTGATTGACATCCAGGCGCAGCGTTCCTAAATTGGGTTGCTCGAGCAACCTAATTAAAAAATCGCGCTGACTTTCTAACTTGACAACTTTTTCTTTAAGAGCTTGCTCGTCCATAAAATCTTCCTTCCCATGCGGTGCATTTGTATTTTAGCGGAAGTTCCTCCGTACCGATACACTTCGGCGGCTTCACTTGAGGCGATTGCGCGCGCGTATCGGCACAACCGAAGCGGACATCGCTAAGGGGGAGCGATTTGCTGGGCGAGGAGGGGAGATTTCGTAATAAGATAAGAAGCGATCGCGTCTTCGTCTCGTCCCCCTTGATGTCGAGCGCGCATTTCTCCGTTACGAATGTCTTGCATTTCCCAGAAAAATCTGATATGGCAACGATTAACGATAACTATCTCAAACTGAAAGCGGGCTATTTATTTCCCGAAATTGCGCGGCGCGTCAATACTTTCGCCCAAGGGCATCCCGATGCTAAAATTATTAAACTTGGTATTGGCGACGTGACCGAACCGTTACCCGAAGCGTGCCGCACGGCAATGATTCAAGCGGTGGAAGAACAAGGCGATCGCGCGACGTTTAAAGGCTATGGTCCCGAACAAGGTTACTCGTGGTTGCGCGAAAAAATTGCCCAGCACGACTTCATCGCGCGCGGTTGCGAGGTAGACCCTTCGGAAATCTTTATCTCCGACGGCTCCAAGTGCGATACGGGTAATATTCTTGACATTTTTGGCAAAAATAACAAAATTGCCGTAACTGACCCCGTATATCCCGTGTACGTGGATACCAACGTTATGGCAGGACATACGGGAGAGGTCAAGGAAAAGGGCGAGTACGAAGGTTTAGTGTATTTGCCCATTTCAGCGGAAAACAATTTTACAGCCGATCTTCCCTCCCAAAAAGTCGATTTAATTTATCTGTGTTTTCCCAATAATCCCACGGGGGCGACGGCATCAAAAGACTATCTCAAAGCTTGGGTAGACTACGCCAAAGCTAACAATTCGATTATTTTCTTCGATGCGGCTTACGAAGCATTTATAACCGATCGCGAACTCCCCCATTCAATTTACGAAATTGATGGCGCGAGAGACTGCGCGATCGAATTTCGTTCGTTTTCTAAAAATGCGGGCTTTACCGGAACGCGCTGCGCTTTGACGGTTGTTCCGAAAACATTAAAGGCTAAAACATCCGACGGTTCCGATGCCGAATTGTGGCCCTTATGGAACCGCCGCCAATCGACTAAATTCAATGGCGTATCCTATATCGTCCAGCGGGGTGCAGAAGCCGTTTATTCCGATGCGGGACGGGCGCAAGTGAAAGAATTGATCGGCTTTTACTTGGAAAATGCTCAGATTATTCGCGAACAATTGTCTAAAGCGGGACTATCGGTTTATGGAGGCATTAATGCGCCTTACATTTGGTTAAAAACTCCGGCGGGTTTATCGAGTTGGGATTTCTTTGATAAACTTTTACAAACTTGTCACGTTGTGGGAACGCCCGGTTCGGGTTTTGGTGCCGCCGGAGAGGGATATTTCCGCATTTCTGCGTTCAACAGTCGGGACAATGTGAATGAGGCGATGAAAAGAATTACAGAAACGTTTTAATTCGTTTTTTGTCATTGTTCATTTGTCATTAAGTTAAGAGTCAAGTAGTAGGGTGGGTTAGGCGCGGGTACGCTCTGTAGGAAAAATTCATAACTTTTCGTTCGCGCCGTAACCCACCAGCTAGTATGCTTGTAGATTGTTACATATTTAACCCCAAAGTGTTGGGAGAGCTGAATAATGATGACGCTGATTCTATCAGCAATTATAGTCTTCATGTCGCTCCCCCAGGTTTGTTAGGGGCTACCCACGTTCACAACAGTCCGTCCATCAAACGGGCAATGTGCAAACTTTCTGAGGAGAGTTCGGGAAATTCGCTTTCCCCGTGTATGAGTTCGTATTCTAACAGTCCTTTGAGGGAAATGAGTAGTAGGGTGGGTTAGGCGCGGGTATGCTCTGTAGGAAAAACTCATAACTTTTCGTTCGCGCCGTAACCCACCAGCTAGTATGCTTGTAGATTGTTACATATTTAACCCCAAAGTGTTGGGAGAGCTGAATAATGATGACGCTGATTCTATCAGCAATTATAG
>JAXHVQ010000014.1:0-4798 GCA_034189065.1 Cyanobacteriota bacterium | reverse complement strand
CCACGTTCACAACAGTCCGTCCATCAAACGGGCAATGTGCAAACTTTCTGAGGAGAGTTCGGGAAATTCGCTTTCCCCGTGTATGAGTTCGTATTCTAACAGTCCTTTGAGGGAAATGAGTTTGAGGCTATTTTCGGCTAGGGTTTGCGCGATCGCGTCGGCTGCCGGTAAGTACCCGATCGCCCCCAAATCCATTAACACCGATCGCCGCAGTTGCAAGCTGTCGTCGAGCAAGGCTTCTTTCAATTTCTTACCATAAAACGGCTCTTTTGTCAACTGATACAGGGCGCGCGCGGTAGAATAGCGAACTTTCTCGACGGGATGATCGAGAAAGGGCTGAATTAAGGCAATGGCTTCAGTTGCTTGTAGCGTTCCCAATGCTTCAATAATGGCTCCATAAGGCTGCACCAAATGAGGCTTTCCGGGACAAGTAACGGCTGCTTCTACGCCGCCATCGAGCAATTTAATTAACGCTGGAATTCCTGCCGGATCGTCCAACATTTCTAAGGCTTGGGCCGCCGATTCTCTCACATAATAATCCTCGCAGTTCAGACAGCGAATTAACGGAGAAACCGCGCGGCGATCGCCTAATTTTCCCAAGGCAGTTGCGGCGTTGCGGCGTAGGGGGTAGCCGCCGTCGGGGGTTCGGTCTGCTTCGTCGTTTAACGCTTCGAGAAGGGCCTCAATAACTTCAGGTTGGCGCGCGCGAAACTTGCCCAACCACCAGGCTGCATAGTACCGTTGACTGAGGTCTTCCCGCTGCTGGAGGTTCGCGATCGCTTGGTCGAGAGTCCACGACGAACTATCGAGCATTCCTTCAGATTCATTAGGTTGGCGATTCATACTAATTACAAAATTCACGCATTCAAAAGCTTATACCCGTTTTCAAATGTAGCGTCTTACTTAGATAAATGAGCCGCACTGCCGAGTTTGGGCTTGGAAAATTTGATGTAAGACAGGACTTTAGATTTTTGGTATTAAATTGGCGTAGGGACATTTCATGAAACTCACGAAATATCCCTACACAATCAAAATGCTGTATTGCCCGCCAACTCGCGCGCAACCTACTCCTCCGAACCCGTATCCCCATCCGAACCCGTATCCCCATCAGCTCCCAAAGGCTTAATACTAACAATCGTACCGCCCATGCGCGTAATACGCTTCATTTCCTCATTCATGCGCTTGTAAGGCACGGTGAAAAAAGCGCTGCCGCTGGAACGAAGGGGATAATTATTGCCATCGTTCTCGGTGTTTTGACGCAGCCCCGTCACTTCGTACACAAAGACTCGACTATTGGAAAGGCTGTCCGTTGTTCCGACTAAAGCAGATTGACCTAGCATTATTACACGATCTCCTTATAAAAATGGAAAATTTAGACGGGTGGCGATCGCTGACGAAATTGACTCCTAAAGAAGATAACCTCTGTGCGCAGCCTACCTTTGCGCGATCGCCTTTCTTAAACCCTCGAAACTAAGCCGGAGTAATACTCGCAACTTTCCCGCCTTGACGATTGACTTGTTGCAATGTTTGATTCAACTGTTCGTAAGGCACAATAAACGCCTTACTCACCCGACGAACCTTGGGATATCTCGGCGCGTTCATTCCCGCTACTTCGACGCGATAGAGACGACCGGGCGTTCCAAAGGGGGTAGAACCGCCTAGCGCTTTTGATGGCGTGGTTCCCGAAGCGCGCGCCTTTGACGGCAAATAGGCCCAACCGTTGCTGCCGTTGGAAGGAGCAACCACAGCCGTTGCCATATTTTGTGCCAGTTCGCTGGCTAACCGAGCGCCATTGACTCTCAGTTGCGCGCGATCGCTATTGGCATAGCCGCGATACAGTCCGAACATCCGCGTAAATCCAACGGTTTTTTGACCGGTTTGGGTTGCAAATCCGCGATAATACGGGACGACAGATTCGCCAAAGTTCTGGACGTACTCGTCGGAGTCGATATAGGAATCGATATCGGCTTCGTATCCCTGAGTTTCGTAGAGGTCTAAGTGGTAAACCACATCGGTCTCGTCGTAGGGAGCCCGTCCCAACAGGTGTTTGTAGTTGAGTTCGATAACTCGCGTTTGAAAGTTGTTGTAAAAAAACTTTGTTTTATACAGCTCCGATTTGGCAACGGCGCGAACAAACTCCTTAACGCTCAAAGAACCGTTACATAACAGCGATTCGGCACTTTTCAGGCGTTCGGACTCCATTAAATAGTCGTTGCCCAGCAGTTGGCGGTACGCGGCGCGAATGACGGCTCTCGCGTCGTCTTGCGTCCAGTTGGGGCGCAACTCGACCGGCGACGCACCGTCAAAGGCGGACGTTCCGAGCCGAGAGGCGGCTACTGTAATTGCCATGTCATATTCTCCTTGGTTAATAACATTCAGATTTTAAGCGAGAGTGACGCTCGTCACCTTGCCTCCGCGCGCGTTGATTTGCTGCAATTTTTTCGACAACTGCTCGTAGGGGACGAGATATTCCATGTTGCTGACCCGAATGCGGCTTCCGCGACCGACTTGGGGGGCTTGAATGACGCGCACGCGGTAGAATTTCCCTCGACCGCCGCCGGAGACTCCCGATATTGCCTCTTGGGTCGAGCCGATATAAACGGGCGAGGCGCTGTTTTGGGCGACTTCCCGGACGAGTTTGGCTCCTTTGACTCGCGCGCGATCGCTGGCTGCATAGCCCCGATACAATTGGAACATCCGGCTGAAACCAACGGTTTTTTGACCCCGCTGCGTTGCAAACCCTCGATAGTGGGGGACGATGGAGTCGCCAAAGTTCTCTTGATATTCCAACGAGTCTAAATAAGAATCGATCTCGGCTTCGTATCCTTGTTGATTATAAAGATCCGTGTGATAAGCAATTTCTGACTGGTCGTAGGGCGCTCGTCCCAGCAGATGCTTATAGTTCAACTCGATAAATCGATTTTGAGGGTTGGTGTAAAAAAATTTGTTACGATAGGTTTCCGATTGCGCGATCGCTCGGACAAAATTCTTGACGCTGAGGTCGCCGTTGCGCAACAGGGACTCGGCGCTTGTTATGCGATCGCTCGCCATCAGGTGTTCGTTCCCCATCACTTGACGATACACAGCTCGGATGACCGCTTCGATGTCGTCTTCTGAGCTATTGGGTCGCAATTCTACGCGGCCCGATTCGACAAAGGGTTCAAACCCCAATCGTTGAGCGGCTGATAAACTTGCCATTTTAACCTCCCGATTTTTTGATATAAAATTAGACCCGGATAAGACAGCGATTGCTAACCCGATTGCTAACAACCTTCCGCTTTTCCGGGCCAAAGGATTTCTACGCGCTTTCTAGCTCAGGGCATTAATGGCGTAGTCGAGGTAGGAGTTGGCTTCAACGGCTGCGTCGCCGGAGAGACCGTGGTTTCCTTTGATGTACTTGAGGGCTTCGACGTACCAGCTCGGAGACAGCTCGAAGGTGCTGTTGATTTCGTCAATCCCGGCAATCAGGTACTCGTCCATCGGTCCGGTTCCCCCTGCCACCAAGCAGTAGGTCACCATGCGCAGATAGTAGCCGATGTCGCGAGAACACTTCGATTTCCCTTCTGGGGTGGAAGCGTAGTTGGGGCCATCCATTTGCGTGGTGTAGGGGAACTTGCTGTAAACGGCGTTAGCAGCTCCGTCGATGAGTTGTTGGGATTTGGAGGTGAGCGCTTTGGCTGCTTCTAAGCCGGATTTGGCTTGACGCAGGCGACCGAAAGCGATTTGCATTTCGGTGCTGCTTAAAAAGCGGCCTTGGGAATCAGCGGCAGCAACGGCTTCAGTCAAAGGGGTTTTCATAGCTTAAGTATCTCCCGATTTATGTGCAAAGTTTTCGTTTTTTTAGTTGATGGATTCGGATTCTAGCGCTCGTGCTATTGGTTCCGAACGTTGTGATTCAGGCGCTCTAGCCTACTGCCGCTGCTGCTGCATCGAAGTAACCAGCGATTTCAGACATGAGCTGGCTGCAGTCGCCTTGGGTGATATTATTGCGGTCGTTGGCGATGGCGACCGCTGCGTCTTTCATTTTGGCTACGCCAGCCGCTACCGAAGCGCCAGGAACGCCCAGAGCAACGTAGGTTTCGCGCAGACCATTCAAGCAGCGGTCGTTGAGGACGCTGGCATCGCCGGTGAAGACGGCGTAGGTGACGTAACGCAAGATGATTTCCATGTCGCGCAGGCAAGCAGCCATGCGACGGCTGGTATAAGCGTTTCCTCCAGGAGCGATCAACTGGGGTTGTTCGGCAAACAGCGCTCTTGCGGCGTTGGCAACGATGGTGGAAGCGTTGCTGGTGATTCGGTTGACGGAATCTAAGCGCTTGTTGCCGTCTGCAACCATTGCACTTAGAGCGTCGAGTTGCGAGCTTGAGAGGAAGTCGCCGCGAGTATCAGCTTGGGACACGACCCGAGTGAATGCGTCTAACATTTTTTTGTTTTCTCCTAACTTAAGTTGGGCTGGGGTTTGAGTTGTAGAGTCTGAGTATCCTAAAGCTAAATTTTAAGTTTCGGCTTTGGGAAAACTCGCGATCGGGGTGACGGACGGGCTGGAACGCTTTGACCTATTCTTAATTTCTTTAAAAAAACCACTTGACTCAAGCCGCACTTTGGGCTACGAGAGCGATTTTTTCATAAATCTCAGAAAACTTGGCGTTTTTATGAGAAAGAGTAGAATTGGCACATTTGTTCCCTAACTGACTCGAAGCCTTTCCGATTAACCCTTACAGATAACTTTTATACAATGTTGTCGGGGGTTTTGGTGTTACATATTGTTAAGATTTAGAGGATTTGGGCAGGAGAAATG
>JAXHVQ010000139.1:0-16650 GCA_034189065.1 Cyanobacteriota bacterium | reverse complement strand
CCCCTGCTCATCTTTATCTCCGTACTGCCTGCAGTTAGGGCCAGGAGGATGTTACTCTGCCCACTGACGCAATAAATTGGAGTGAGTTTTTGAGAGTAAGTCAAATTCAAGAGTTTTCCCTTCTTTGGCAAAAATCGATCGCCGCACCGTATCGAGATCGAAGAGAATTTCGCGATCGCGCGCCTCTCGCACCCAACTTTGTACCCAACCTACTGCCGCCCATCTTGTTCCCGCCGTTACCGGTTCGACGCGATGTAAACTAGATGACGGATAAACAACGGCCGAGCCTGCTTCGAGTTTGTAGGCGCGATCGCCATCGCTCCCCTCAATAACCAACTCCCCCCCCTCATAACTCCCAGGGGAACTCAGAAATAGGGTAAACGAAATATCCGCCCGCCAAACTTGTTCTTTTTTCATCAGCGCATTGTCTACATGAGTCCCGTAGGACATTCCCCTCTCGTAGCGACTAAAAAGCAGCGAATGGATACTTCGGGGTTGGACGGTGGCTTGAAAAAGCGCGTTGCGCTCTAAAGCGGCTTTAACCTCTTTTTGCAAATATTTAGCATCTGCGGTTTGACGAGCGAGCTGCAAGTTATTCTTAACTAACTTAGCCGACCAACCTGCAGTCCGTTTACCGTCGATCCACTCAGCGCCATCCAGACGTTTCAGGAGCGATTGTACCTCTTCTGCCGCCAGCAGATCGTCAATTACAATAATCATCTTGAGAAACTTTATTAATTATCCAGTTATAATTATGCAGAAGGTGCGAGCCCAGAGGCAAGAGGCCGCGTGCGGTATACTCATCATTCGTTTTGAGTCCTTCGTCGTCTATGCTCTGCCTCCAACTCCCACTGTTGCCTCAGTGTTTTCCGAATGTAAAGTGCGTGCTTATCGTTGAGGTTCTGCTTGATTACACCTTGTTATCGTTGTAGAAATTTGGCGGAATGACTTTATTATTTAAAGAACTGTTAAGCATAACCCCGTCTTAATCCACTAAGGCTGGTTATCTTAACGCTGTACAAACGTGAGGAGGGTATTATGCGCTCAAAGACGATTGAATTGTTTCTCGCTATCGGTTTAGCAGCCACACTTGCTGCTTGCAATCAAGCTGGCGAACCCGAAGGAGCGGAAGAACTGGAACCCGTTCCACCGGCAACGGACGCTCCCCTTGAAGGAGGCGAAGAAGCTGAAGAAGCCGAAGAAGCCGAAGAAGGCGGCGAAGGCGGCGAAGACGGCGAAGGAGGCGAAGGCTAAAAAGGAGAATTTTGCCAATTAAGGAGTTTATTCTTCCCAATAAAAAAGTCCCCGAGTTTCCTTATGAATAGGCTTCGGGGATTTTTAAATGCCATCCAAACGCCCGAGAGCGAGCATTAAATAATCGCATCATTTGTATCTCACAACACAACGAAAACCTTAAAAACTGTACCAGAATATTTAAAGTCTCAGACAGGTTGGGGCATCAACCTGCGGGCGAGGCGATCGTCAGACAGATTATGCCGGACAATCGCCGTTTGAACCCAAAATCCCCGCGCGTTCGTGCCGGAGAGAATGTCAAGATTGTCCAAGAAAGAGCAAGTGTCCAGTGATTGATACACTATGGCTGATTGGTTGCTCTGGCTTGGTATTCCTGATGCAACCGGGTTTTATGTGCCTGGAGTCGGGACTGACGCGATCGAAAAATAGCATCAATGTTGCCGTCAAGAACCTAGCAGATTTCGGCGTTTCAGCCCTGTTGTTTTGGGGTTTTGGTTACGCTCTCATGTTTGGAGCCTCTCGTTCGGGGTGGACGGGCTCGACTGGGTTCTTATTTAGCGTCGAGTCCGCTCCAGCGATCGCATCATTCTTCTTATTCCAAACGATGTATTGCGGAACAGCAACCACCATCGTTTCCGGTGCCGTAGCCGAACGCTTGAAGTTTCAGGCTTATTTAGTCATTACCTGTCTCATTTCGGGCTTAATTTATCCAATATTCGGTCATTGGGCTTGGAAAGGGGTCTATGGCGAGCCCTCCTTGGGGTGGCTCAAGCAGCTCGGTTTTATTGATTTTGCCGGATCGACAGTCGTCCACAGTATTGGCGGTTGGGTGTCTTTAGCCGCCTTGCTTGTTGTCGGCCCTCGCATCGGACGCTTTTCGTCCGAGGGGGCTGCTCAAAAAATTCAGGGCGCGAACTTACCCCTGTCGGTATTAGGTGCGATGCTACTGTGGCTGGGTTGGCTGGGATTTAACGGCGGGAGTACGCTAGCGTTTAACGAAGAAGTGGCTGGGATCGTCGTCAAAACCATTCTCGCGGGTTCTGCGGGGATGGTAACCGCTTCAACGTTGGCATGGTGCGTTCGCAAACATCCCGAAGTTGAGTGTACCATTAATGGTTCTCTGGCGGGTTTGGTGTCGATTACAGCCGCTTGTAACGCGGTGACGACAGTCGATGCCGTCATTATTGGCGCGGTGGGGAGCGCGATCGCATTTGCGGTGGGTGCGGGGCTCCAAAAGCTGCGCGTGGACGACGCGGTGGATGCGGTAGCCGTTCACGCCGGTGCGGGGGTTTGGGGAACCCTATCGGTAGCCCTATTCGGACAACTCGACTGCCTCGCAACGGGGTTGAGTCGCATCGAACAATTGGGAGTTCAATTATTGGGCGTAGGGACGGGTTGTCTTTGGGGTTTTGGTGTCACCTGGGCGTTGCTGGCCGCGATCGCGCGCGTTTTCCCCTTGCGCGTGTCTCCCCAAGAAGAAGAAATGGGATTGAATGTCTCCGAACACCGCGCGACGACTGAGACTTACCATCTCCTCAATGTTATGGAGGAACAAGCGAAAACCCAAGATCCCCGCTTGCGCGTTCCCGTCGAACCCTTTACCGATGTGGGTCGAATTGCCTTCCGTTACAATCAGGTCATGGAAGCGATGCAGGATGCCGTCACGCGCACCGAAGCCATCGTGCAAACCTCCAACGACGCGATCGTAACGTTTACCACACCCAACTTAGAAATCCTCGCCGCTAACCCCAGTGCCGAACGCATCTTTTGCTATCCCGTCAGCAAACTGATGGGAATGCCCATCGATCGGTTGATCGGATGGTCGGAGCAAACATTGAGCGATAAGGCCCTGTTGCTGGGAAGGTTGCTGGAGAAACGTACTTCAGAAGTTATCGGACATCGTGCCGATGGTTCTGTCTTTCCCCTCGAAACAACCGTCGTCCGCGTGGAGTTGGGGTCTTCTTCATTTTATGTGGGAACGTTTCGCGATATTACCGAGCGCAAACAAGCCGAAGCGACGACGCGGGAACGGGAAAAGAACGAACAACTCGAGCGGACGTTGGAACAGTTGCGGCGCACTCAAACTCAATTGATTCAAAGCGAAAAAATGTCGAGTTTGGGTCAAATGGTGGCGGGCGTTGCCCACGAAATTAATAACCCTATTAATTTTATTTATGGCAACTTGGTATATGCGAGAAATTATGCCAAAGATTTGTTACGTGCCATCGACCTTTATCAAAAATACCTGCCCGATCCGCCTTCGGAAATTCGAGACTCAATTGAAGAGATGGATCTCGAATTTTTGAAGGAAGATTTTGTTAAACTGCACGAGTCCCTGTTGGTGGGAGCCGAGCGCATTCAGGAAATTGTCAATTCCCTTCGTACGTTTTCGCGTTTGGACGAGGCGGAGGTCAAACGGGTGAATATTCACGACGGAATTGAAAGTACGTTGATGATTTTGCAAAGTCGCCTTAAGGCTTTTGCCCATCAACTGGAGGGAGATTGTGAGGGGCTAAATATTGTCAAAAAGTATGACGATCTGCCGCAAATTGAATGTTACGCCGGACAGCTCAATCAAGTGTTTATGAATTTGTTAAGCAATGCAATCGATGCTTTGGAAGAGGATTGGTTGGAACGACGGGCGCGCGACAAGATACTTCCCGACGAACGACCGACCATTGAGATTGCGACTTCCAAACTGGGAGGCGATCGCATCGAAATTATCGTATCTGATAATGGTCCGGGGATTCCCCCGGAGATGATGCAAAAATTATTCGATCCCTTTTTTACCACCAAAGCCATTGGTAAGGGGACGGGTTTGGGACTCTCAATTAGCTACCAAGTTGTTGTAGACCGGCACGGAGGAATGATGGATTGTCGCTCCGAGCCGGGTGAGGGGGCAGAATTTAGAATTGAGATTCCCGTACGACAGCCCGGGTTTACATAAGGGGTAGGGGCGCTGTATCGAGTTATACTTAAACGCCCCTATTTTTTCAAGCGCTTATCTCGGTCTTGGCGGCGGCGATCGCGCCACTCAACGATACTGAGATAGATAATACCTACGCTAACCGAGATGAGCAATCCCAAGGCCATTAAGAATAGGATGTTAAGAGTCGAACTCGTTTCCACGATCTAAAACCCGTTGCGCCCCCATACTACCATTGCAATGGACCAGGTAAACAGCGAGAGCAAGCCGACCCAACCGAGTGTCAAAATATCCATAATTTTCTACGTCAAATCGTCGATCTTAAACAACTAACCCTTATCATACCTGAAAACTAGACCCTAGAGAAGCACCTTGAACTCATTAGGATCGATCGATAGGGCTATTTTCTGAATAGATTGTGCAGTTATTTTTAGTGTAGAAGAGGAAACCCTCGCGCTCGGAACAGTTAAGTTCGGGAGTAGGGGGAATTACTACCAACGGGTCACTGTTAAAGTCGTTACTTTTGAAAACTCCCGGTCTGCCGTTACCAAAAGCGCTGCATTTTGGATTGTCATTGCTGCAATTATTGCATCAGGTAATTTCAGCCGATATTGCTGACGAATTTCGACGATCTTCTTAATTAATTCCCCATTACTCACTGACAAACCAATAACTTCCACTCGTTGAAAAAACTGTTGAAAAAGCTGACGATCGGTTTCACTCAGCCCAGAAAATGCCAGAAATTCAATTTGGCTAATGACTGAAATGCCAATCCAATTCGCATTTTGGAGTAATTGGACAAGTTGAGTATTGCCCTGTAACAGGGCAACGATTGCATTTGTATCCAGCACATAGCGATTACCACTCATCTCGTAACGCTCTTTGCATTTTTACCGCATCTCCGTCCCAGGTTAAACGTCCTGCCAAATCAGAAAAATCATAGTCTGGCTCCTGTGCTTGAGATACTCCAACTGGATTAAGCACCAGCACGATATTCACTTCTCCCGGAGAGAGTTGTGTAGGAATATCAAGGAGCAAATGACCCGCGTCATTAACAGTTGTTGTTAGTTGAAGAACTTCCATTTTGATTTCAGTCATTGGACAGCGATATTATTTTAGCGCAATCGCTATGGAGTCGAAAGTTGCGATCGCGTCTGCCCGAGCGCACGATTCTGTAGAAAGCTGAAAACTACGATACAGTAGAACGATATCCCACTTTGATAAAAGCGAGCTATGCCAATTCGCTTAAGCCAAGAACAAACCCAAATTTTAGAAACATTGGTCGAACAGGGACAATATTCTTCTGCTGAAGATGCCCTCAATAATGCGAGTCGGGACTTATCGGAGATTTCCGATCGCTTTTTAGTACAAAGTGTCGAAGCGGGCGATCGCTTCGTCGAGGAATTTAACAAAAAATGTCAATCCCGACTGAAATGGATTGAATGGCTCTCCCGACATTGTGAGGTAAAATGTGTAACGATCTACACGCATACTAGCCGGTGGGTTACGGCGCGGATGAAAAGCAATAGTTTTTCCTACAGATCGTACCCGCGCCTAACCCACCCTACGAAAATATAAGATTGGGCGATCGCGCTCGAGTCAGGGAGAGCCGATTGAATCGGGTTCGCTATCCCCTATTCTAGATTGAGAGTAGGGCAGATCGTTAGCGCCGAACAAAACAGATGAGTCAAATTCGAGCTGTATTATGCGGCTACTACGGGAAAGGGAATGGAGGCGATGAAGCACTTCTCGCGTCGCTGTTGCAAATGCTGCCCGATCGCGTAACGCCAGTGGTTCTCTCGGGATCTCCCCAGGCAACGCGCGATCGCTATGGGGTGGAAAGTTGCGATCGCTTTTCCTCCTTCGCCGTCTTGCAAGCACTTCGCAGTTGCCAAGTATTTATTTGGGGTGGCGGCAGTTTGATGCAAGATGCAACCAGTTTTGTCAGTCCCTTATATTACGGGGGATTGATGGCTTTAGCGCAACAACAAGGATTGACAACCATTGCCTGGGCCCAAGGACTCGGCCCCTTCAAACGCCGCCTCATTCGCGAAGTTACCAAACGAACCTTGCAAGGATGCGCGGCAGTCAGCGTTCGCGATCGCGCTTCAGCCCAACTCGTCGCCGACTGGGGTATGACTCCCCTCCTCGCCCCCGATCCGGTTTGGGCGCTGGAAGATAAACCTGTCGCGGGATTGGGTAATTTATCCTCGCCTCAAATCGCCGTAACCTTGCGATCGCATCCCCAACTCACCCCCCGACGCTTGCAAACCCTGACGCAGGCTTTAATTCATCTGCAAAAAGCAACAGAAGCTTGTATCTTATTGGTTCCCTTTCAACACTCTCAGGACTTAGACATTGCCCGCGCGATCGCATCCCAACTGCCCGGAACGCATGAAATCGTCCTCCTCGACGATCCCAGGCAGCTTAAAGGGTTGTATCGCGGCGTAGAGATGGCCATCGGAATGCGCCTGCACAGCTTGATTATGGCCGCATCTCAACAATGTCGCTGCTTTGCCCTAAGCTACGATCCCAAAGTAACCCAACTTATGGCGCAATTGGACCTACCGGGATGGGAATTAGAGCAGCTTCCCGACGATGCCAATACCATTAGTACTGCATGGCTCGAGGAATTTGTCAATGGAGAGGTGACAAGTCGCGATCGCCTTTTATCGCTACGCGATCGCGCCTTATTACATCAAGATTTGTTAGTCCGGGTTTTTAGTCAATGTTAGGCTCTAAGGATTAGCTTAAGCTAGCACAAAGTTTTAGTTGCTTTCATAACTCATAACCCGTAACTCATGTACAGACGTTATATATAACGTCCCTACGAATAACTCATAACTCATTAGAAACCGGCTTCAAATCCGCCGAAAAGAAATCCTGCATAAACTGAATCACATTCTTCACCGGAGGTAAAGTCAACTCAGAAGAAGTTTCATTCGATCCAAAATCTCCCATATAAAAACTCTCTGGATTAAAATTAAAACTCGTTGAGTCATTAAACCGCCTACCAAAACTCGGATGATGATAAACATCAAGAGTCTTATTATCCGAACTTGTTAAAGTCGTGTGAGTCGAAGCCGAAAGAAACTCATGGGAATCCGAGTTCAAAAATTTCTGTTTATCAGCTTGGATGACTTGCAACTGTTCGATCGCGCCAATCAGATTCGTATTCATCTGTCGAACCTGTTGATGCGTCGTTACGCCCAGCGTTTCCAAATTTTGAGATTGCAGCATTGCCAACAGCGCCAATAAATGCTGCTCGGCAACCTTGGCATCTTTAAAGGGCAAAATTGCACAATAAGCAACCAGAAACAACTGCTCGTTATTTTCAACGTGAAACATCAAATAAGTTCGTCGCGAACTCACCTCAATACTAGGCGGTTGTTTCAAGACCGGACAAACTTGAGTAATTTGATAATAAAGTTCTGCCAAAGCGAGGTTAGCGTGAAGATTGTAGGGCGCATCCACAGCAAGTTGAACGCTAGGAAGCGTTTGGTTAAAAAACTTTTTCGCCTTCTCTGGAGTCAGGCGAATCGTCTGGGAGCGATCGCCCCCCGGACTCAAATCGAGCCAATCGCACACCAAACCCTCCGTTTTGAGACCGTAACGCGCCACTCCGTGAAGTTTTGCCCCCGTTAGCGTCGCTCCCGTCAAATCCGCCCCACCCCACTCCACATTCATCAAGCGCGCCTGAGTCAAATCGGCGTGAACCAAACTCGAATTGACCAAATTTGCATGACTCAAATCTGCCCCGATTAAATTAGCTCCACTCAATTTCGTCTCACTCAAATCTGCCCAGCGCAAGTTCGCGCCGCTAAGATCCACCCAGCGCAAATTCGCCCGACGTAAATCCGCACCGCTAAGATTTGCACGGTTAAGATTAGCCTGACTGAGTTCGGCTTCGCGTAAATTGGCCCCACTTAAATCGGTACGGCTGACATCAGCACTGCTCAACGTCACTTGCTCGAGCAGGGCCCCGCTGAGAATGGCATCGCGCAAATTCACTTCGCTTAAGTTGCTGTAGCTAAGGTTTGCACCTCGCAACGTTGCTTCTCTCAAATCCGTCCCGCTGAGATTGGCCCCGCTGAGGTTGGCCCCGCTCAGTTCGGCGCGGATGAGTTCGGCGCGCATGATGATAGCCTCAACCAGTTCGGCGTGTCCCAAGTCAGCGCGAATGAGGTTAGCCACGTTAAGCAGCGCGCCATTGAGTTTGGCGTGGGAAAGATTAGCTGCATTGAGGCGAGCCACATTCAGTCGGGCATGACTGAGGTTGGCATGACTGAGGTGAGCTCCGCTGAGGTTAGCGATGTTGAGGTTGGCACCGCTTAAATTCGCTTCGCTCAGTTGGGCTTCTCTCAAGTTCGCCTCGTTGAGGTTCACCCCACGAAAGTCTCGGACTCCCGCTGCATATTGAGTTATCAGTTCCCTAACATTCATCGGTGGTTTGGTTTCCTTGCAGTCGTCGAATTGAGTAGATGAGTAAGCCTTATAAGCGATTTCGAGCGGCGTAGAGATTCAGAAAGGGGTTACATTATTCTCCAACGGTTTTATTGTAGGGTAAACAGAATTCAGGATCGCTCATGAAAGTTGGGATTGTCGGGCTGGGTTTAATTGGAGGATCGCTG
This sequence comes from Cyanobacteriota bacterium, assembly GCA_034189065.1. Taxonomy (GTDB): domain Bacteria; phylum Cyanobacteriota; class Cyanobacteriia; order Cyanobacteriales; family Spirulinaceae; genus FACHB-1406. The sequence continues at coordinate 7,839 of JAXHVQ010000139.1, read as the reverse complement.
GGTTTGGATTTGCGATCGCAAGGGATAACGGTTCTGGGAGTCTCTCGTTACGCCGCGACTTGCGAGGTTGCCAAAAATCGAGGAGCTGTTGATGAGGCAAGCACCAATGTAGCGGGGTTGAAGAGAGCCGATATAATCTTCATTTGTACCCCCCTGGAGGCGATCGCGCCAACTATCGAGCAGTTGATTCCTTTTCTTTCTCCCCATACGATTCTCACCGATGTGGGGTCGGTCAAGCAATCGATTGTCGCCACTTGTTCGAGTTTGTGGCCCAGGTTTGTGGGCGGACATCCGATGGCAGGGACGGCACAACAGGGAATCAAGGCGGCTCAATCGGGTTTGTTTGCGGGCGCGCCCTACGTTTTGACTCCGGGGGAGAAAACCCCTCCCGAAGTGGTGGAGGGAGTTGAAAGCATTGCGCGATCGCTGGGCGCTCGCGTGTATGTTTGTTCTCCCGAGCTGCACGATCGCGCTGTCGCTTTTGTTTCTCATTTGCCTCTGTTTGTGAGTGCGGGGTTGATTCAAACTTGTTTGGAGGAAACCGCGTCCGATGAAATCCATTGGGCCCAGCAGTTGGCGAGTTCTGGGTTTCGCGATACCAGTCGCGTTGGCGGGGGCAATCCCGAACTGGGAGTGGCCATCGCGCGCCACAATCGCTCTGCCCTTTTGCGCGCTCTTTCCCACTATCGTCAAACTTGCGACCATCTCCTAGAGTGCATAGAAGGGGAGAATTGGCAAGGGCTTGAAGAAATCCTGATCTCGACTCGGGCCGCGCGATCGGCGTTTCTCAGGAAAGACAAGCAGTCAGAAAACCGCAGTGAGGACGCTTCTTCACTTCGGAATAATGAATAATGAATAATGAATAATGAATAACTATTTATTGATATAGCAGTCCTACATTAGTTGTGGCGGCGCAAGACTGGATCCCTTGTAGGATAAGACTTCTGGCAGCGAGAAATCCAGCAACCTATTTAGGATTGCTATAAAACGTCTGTACGCTGAGTTGCCGAGAAAAGAACGAAGCTTCAAAAATAATTTATTAACGATGCAATTTCCGTTTAAATCAGGTCAATTTCTAGGACTGCTTGCATTTGTGTCGAGCAGTTTTTTCCATCTTTTTGTCAATAGTTCTCTGGGCATTGCAGAGCAGACAAGTCCCCCCGATACAGACATTCCAGCCGTTTGCAATGGACATTGGCAAAGGTCAATCGACGCAATTATTAACCACCCCAAATTTGCGCGCGCGCAGTGGGGCATTCTCGTGCAACCTCTCGATGCAGAACGTCCTCTTTACGCCCTTAACGAACGACGCTATTTTTTGGGGGCTTCTACGGTTAAGCTGCTAACGACTGCGGCTGCCCTTTCAAAACTGGGTGCCAATTATCGCATTCGCACGCCATTTTATGCGAGCGGTTCGCCTCCTGTTTTAGAAACTTTACGAGTTGCTGGACGCGGCGATCCTAGCGTTACAACAGAAGAAATTTCTGCGATCGCGCAACAACTCTATCGCCAAGGGGTGCGTCAAATCGACCAACTCATTGCAGACGACCGCTATTTTTCCCAACCCCATCGACCTTCAACTTGGGAAGGGGGAGACCTCTTTTTTGCCTACGCACCTGCGATTAATAGCTTGATTTTAAATCAAAATCAATTTTCCCTCGCTTTTTCCCCACAACAAATAGGAGAACCGGTAAAACTCAGTTGGCAAGATGAAATTGCAGCGACTCAGTGGCAATTCAACAACTCAACCTTGACTTCTTCTGGGGAAACGAGCAGTCGCCTTGAAATCAAGGGGATTCTCGGTCAACCCGCGCTCCAAATCCGCGGGACATTAGGAGTGGATACCGAGCCTTTTTCTTGGGAGTTAGCCGTTTTAGACCCCGGTCGATATTTTTTAGAAACCTTGAAAACGAACTTAGAACTCGCAGGGATTGAAGTTGGGCAACTGCACCTTGCAACTCCTCCAGAGCGTTTTGATTCTTTGGCAGAATTAACGGCGATCGAATCGCCTTCTTTAGGAAGAATAATCCAGGAAATCAATCAAGAAAGTAATAATTTATACGCTGAAGCCCTATTACGTCACCTCAGCGCGGTTTCTACAGGAGCTGCGAGGCAGCGCGCCGCCAATACAGGGAGTTTAAGTTTGGGTTTAGATGTCGTCCAGGATACATTGACTGAGTTAGGGATTGATTCCAATAGCTACATTCTTGCCGACGCTTCTGGTCTATCGCGCCATAATCTCGTCAGCCCCGAAGCTCTGGTACAAACACTAGTAACAATGACGACATCGCCACATTTTGTTACCTACCGAAACTCCCTTGGGGTTGCTGGAATCAGTGGAACGCTCGAGAATCGCTTTCAAAAAACTCCCGTTCGGGGAAATTTACGGGGAAAAACGGGTACAATGAGAAATGTCTCTGCCCTCTCGGGTTACTTGGAGGTCGGGGAAAATCGCCCTTGGGTTTTCAGTATTATTTTGAATCAAACCACAGAGCCAACCACAGAGCAGCGAAAAGCAATTGACGAAATTGTTTTAATTCTTTCTAAAGTAAAATCGTGCCATGAAATAAGGTTCTAGGTTTTAAAGTTTGAAAACTGAACAAAGAGAGCGATTCTGTTTTTCAGGGATTGCATTCTTATTAATGGAAAAGGTTCATGTTAAGCCAAAATTTACGCCATCAAATGAAGCACATCCGGCTTACTCGCTCATTGAACATGGTATTAGTCGCTCTTGTGGTTCTTCACAGTATTTGGATTATCGGACTGATCGGATATTGGGCCAGTACGGAAACCGTAAAAGTGGGAACAATAGCTCTGTTTGGAACAGGAAGTTTAGGAGTCGCGATCGCGTCAGCCCTCGCCCTCAACTATTACCTCCTCCAACCCCTACGCCACCTCAGTCGGAGAACCCAACGCCTCCTGAGAGGTCAAAGAAAGGCGATCGCGCTGCCGCAGACCCAGCGCCGAGACGAACTGGGGGTTTTAGCGAGGGCGATCGCGCGCTTGCAAAAAGAACTCGCGCGAGTCGAGGAGGAAGAACAACAGCGACTCGAGCGAGAAAAGCATAAACTCGTATGGCGGCAAAATACATGGCGAGAACTCGAAGACCGACTCGCAGTCCTCTGTCGTTGCGTCCCCCACGGCATCGCAGTGATCTGCGCGCGCGAACACATTTACTTAGAAGCCAACGAAAAATTCTTAGAATTAACCGAGTATCCCCTCGAAGAAATATTGGGAAGGCGGTCGTCAGAACTGGAGTTATGGCTCGAACCCGAACAAGAACGCCAACTCCTCGACAAACTCCAAAACCAACAATCGGCCTACAACAATTTAAGCTTCCTGCGAACCCGCACCGGAGCGCTCAAAACCGTCCTCGTTTCCGCCGAAACCGTCAACTTCAGCGGTCAAGACTGCATTTTGCTCGCCACCAACGACATCAGCGATCGCACCCAACTCGAGCAAAACCTCGCGCGATCGCAAGACTTCCTCAACATCATCATCGACAGCATTCCCTTCGCCGTCTTCGCCCGAGAAACCGCCCACCCCTCGCGCTACATCCTCTGGAACCGCAAAGCTGAAGAAATCTTCAACCTCAGTCGAGTCCAGGCCATCGGACGCACCGCTGCCGAAATGTCTCCCCCCGAACTCGCCGCCTTTTTCGAGCAACTCCAAGGGAACTCCCAAGAATCCGGGCCGTCAGAACGCATCCTGTGTACGCCCGACCGCGATGCAGTGCTCCTCTCGATCAGAGAACTCATTTTACGCGACAGCGAGGGACAAATCTCCCACCAACTCTACGTTTGCGAAGATATTACCGAGCGCAAACGCAGCGAAGCAAACTTGCGGCGGCAGTTCAAGCAGACGGTCTTGCTCGCGCGCCTCACCGAAGCCATTCGCTCTTCTCTCGACATTCAAAGTACCTTTAAAACCGCCGCTCAAAAAATCGGACGCGCCTTTGAAGTAAGTTGTTGCTCGATCCATACCTACACAGTAGAACCCAACCCCCAAATCAACTGTACCGCCGAGTACCGCGAATCGGCAGGCGAAACCGCCCCCAGCATTAAGCTTCACCTGCAAAATCCCCACCTGCGAAAGTTGCTCGACGACGACGACGCGACCGCGCTCGTCGATCCTTCATTCGCCACCGAACAAAATTGCGGGTCAAACGGCGAAGTCAAGTCTTCCGCACTGGCGATTCGCACCTCTTACCAAGGACAAGCCAACGGCGTAATTGTCCTCGTACAATGCGATCGCGACCGAGGCTGGACAGACGAGGAAAATAAACTCCTCGCAGCCGTCGCCGCTCAAGTGGGAATTGCCATCGCCCAAGCGCGACTGCTCGAGGGAGAAAAACAAAGCCGCGCAGCCCTCGCCCATCGCAACCAAGCCCTCGCCGAAGCCAAACAAGCCGCCGAAACTGCTAATCTCGCCAAAAGCCAATTCCTGGCCAATATGAGCCACGAATTGCGCACCCCCCTCAATGCTATTCTCGGCTTTACCCAACTCATGGCCAAAAGACCGGCCCTGGCTGGGAGCGTCATGGAACTGAGCGTAATTAATCGCAGCGGCGAACACTTACTAGGAATTATCAACGATATTCTCGAACTATCGAAAATTGAAGCCGGCTGCATTCAACTCAACGAAAACCCCTTTAATCTCCATCGCCTGGTCGAGGACATCGTTCAAATGTTGAAGTTTAAAGCGATGGATAAAAATATCAAACTTCATCTCCATTATGTTGGCGAAGTTCCCCAATATCTCAAGACCGATGAGAGCAAACTTCGACAAGTATTGGTCAACCTTAGTAGCAATGCCATTAAGTTTACCCAATACGGTCAGGTCACATTGCGCGTTTCGCTCAAGGAAGCAGAGGAGCTAGGGAAAGGTGAGGACGAAGAAGCGCAAATTGCCAATGACAAAGGACAAAGGACAAAAGACGAAGGACAAACCATTCACTTTGAAGTCGAAGATACAGGAGCGGGCATTGCCCCAGAAGAACTTAAAATTTTATTCGACCCCTTTGTCCAAACCGAAACGGGACGAAAATCGCAACAAGGAACGGGGTTAGGGCTCTCCATCAGCCGCAAATTTGTCCAGTTGCTCGGAGGAGAACTCAACGTCAGCAGTACAGTAGGACAGGGAAGTTGTTTCAAGTTTGACATTTGCGCTCCTCCCGCCCAGGCGTGGGAAGTTGAAGGGGAGTCGAATTCGACTAAAATTGTCGGTCTCGCCCCCAAACAACCTCAACAGACCATTTTGGTGGTCGAAGATGTGGCAGAAAATCGCCTACTGCTGGTGAAAATGCTCGAGTCGGTTGGGTTTAGTACCATCGAAGCCGAAAACGGACTCGAGGCGATCGCGCAGTGGCAACTGTATCGTCCCCACTTGATTTGGATGGATTTGCGAATGCCCGTTCTGGGGGGACTCGAAGCCACGCGCAAAATTCGAGCCAGCGAACAAGCAACCGGAGTCGGCCCCAGAACAGGCGTTCCCATTATCGCCCTGACCGCCAATGCCTTAGAAGAGGCGCGACCGGAAATTTTGGCAGCCGGATGCAATGATATTGTCAGCAAACCTTTTAAAGAGGCAACGTTGTTGGAAATTATGGGTCAGTGGCTTGATGTGAGTTACACCTACGAGCAAGAAGGCAAGGCGAATCTCAATCGGCGCGATCGCGAAGTCGCCGTTCTCGAACCCGCAGCACTGCAAATCATGAGCCAAGACTGGCTCGAACGCCTACATTGGGCAGCCAGCAGCGGCGACGACGTACAAGCTCTCCAACTGCTCGAAGAAATCCCCGAAGACGGACTGTCGCTTTATTTGGCCCTTGCAGAACCCATCGAAAACTTCCGCCTCGACCTCATTAGCGATCTAACCGCTCCCTTGGTTGAATCTTCCGTAGATTTAGCCTTGAGAAACCCGAAGAGCTAGATACAATGACCAGTGGAAGTTGAGGTTCAGTTTTAAACTGATTGCGCTGTTGAGAATTGGCCTGTTAATATCAACCCGACCCAACCCTCTCAGGTGTTATGAAAACCGTTCTCCAACCCAAAGCAGATATTTTGATTGTGGATGACACGCCCGATAACTTACGCCTACTGTCGGCGATGTTACAGAATCAGGGCTATAAGGTTAGAAAAGCCATGAATGGGTTGCGCGCCTTACAAGTGGTGCAAACAGTGGCTCCCGATCTCATTCTCTTGGACATTTTTATGCCCGACCTCGACGGCTACGAAGTTTGCCGCCATCTTAAAGAATCTCCCGCGACTCGCGATATTCCCGTCCTCTTTGTCAGCGCCTCTGATGAGTCCCTCGATAAAGTTTTAGCCTTTGAGGTGGGAGGATTGGACTATATTACGAAACCTTTCGACGTGAGGGAAGTCCTCGCCCGAGTGGAAACCCATCTCAAGCTCAGACAACTGCAACTGCAACTGCAACTGCAAAACGAGCAACTCTCCCAGGAAGTTCGCGATCGCGTCGCGGCTGAAGATGCCTTGCAGTGTCTCAATCGCGAACTGGAAGACCGGGTGCGATCGCGCACTGCCGAACTCGAAACGGCCAATGCCCAACTCCGAGCCCTTGAGGTGGATTTGCGCGCCTCTCTTGACAAGGAACAGGAACTCAATCAACAAAAAGACGAGTTCCTCAAAAATATTTCCCACGAATTGCGTACCCCCCTCAACGGCATTCTCGGTAACTTGCGCTTGGTGTTAGATGAGTTGTGCGACGATCGCGAAGAAGAGTTAGAAATGCTTCAAGAGGCGGATGTGTCTGCCGTGCGCTTGTTGGGAATGGTGAATAACATCCTCGATTTAGCCAATTTAACCATGAAACAGGTTCAAGCCTCAGAACAAGTTGTCGAGGTAGGGGGGTTGCTCGACAAGGCCATCGCTCCCTTACAACCCCAAATCCAACAAAAACAATTACACCTGTTACGCCATGACAGAGACGGTTCCCTCAGCGTTCGAGCCGACCCGCGCCATCTGGAGAGAGTTTTTAGCCATCTTCTCGATAATGCTGTTAAGTTTACTCCCCAAGGGAGTATTACAATTACCACTTCCATGAAACCCAACTCGGACAACCCCCAAGCCGAAATTGCCATTGAAGACACCGGAATTGGTTTCGACCCCCAGCTTCAATCCCAACTCGGTCAAGCCTTTGTCATGATGGATGGAACGCGCACCCGCAAGCACGGCGGCGCGGGTTTAGGACTGGCAATTGCTAAAGAATTGATGCAACTCATGGGAGGTACAATTTCATTAGTGAGTGCCGGTCCGGGTTGCGGTACCCGCGCCTTGCTATCTCTTCCATTAAAGACTTGTGAGGAAGCTGAAAACCGGGAACAAACAGTTACAGGAGAGCATCAAGGGAGAGAATCTCACTCAGCGCCTTGAGTTGGAAAGTTGGAATTCTCGAACGGATTAGCCCCCGATACGGGCGATGGAGTCAGAAGGAACCCAAGACAAACGACCCATAACGAATAACCAGTAACGGGGTTGGCCCGCCTCAACCCACGACGAACCATCGACGGCACATGACGAATGAATCTTCACCAGCACCAGGTTCCAACGGCAGATATTTTGGTAGTTGACAATACGCCAGACCGCTTGCGTTTACTCTCGGTGATGTTAACCGAACGCGGCTACAAAGTGAGGAAAGCACGGGATGGGAAACAGACATTACAAGCGGTCAAACTGGTAGAACCGGATTTGATTTTGCTTGATATTGGACTGCCCGACCTCGACGGTTATGAAGTTTGTCGCCGTCTGAAAGCTGTGCCGGAAACTTGTAAAATTCCGATTATTTTTATTAGCAGTACCCACGAAGACATCGATCGCG
>JAXHVQ010000138.1:0-16811 GCA_034189065.1 Cyanobacteriota bacterium | reverse complement strand
CAACTCAAAGACCAAAAGCGTCCACAACAACTTTCGATGGTCTTGTTGCTGGTTTAGGTGTTCCCCCAACAACTGCTGCACCGCACTGGGATTAAAAAATCCCTCCCGTTTCAACCTGTCTGAAGATAACATCTCTTCTAACAACGGGCGCAAGTCCCGCGTCAACCACTTCGCCACCGGCATATTAAATCCTTTCTTCCCCCGTCCCAAAATTTCCTTTGGCAAGCGATCGCCCATCGCTCGCCGTAAAATATACTTGGTCGTCAAACCGTGCAACTTCATGCTGTGAGGGATTTGCGCCACGTATTCCACCAGGGTATGATTGAGCAGGGGAACGCGCACTTCCAAGGAATTCGCCATACTCGCCCGGTCTACCTTCGGCAAAATATCTCCTTCTAAATACATTTTGAGATCGCAATAGAGCAATTGATTGAGCGCTTCTTTTGCCCCCGACTGAAGTTGATGTTCAAACGCCGAGTGATAGGTATCCTTTTCGAGTAACTGCGTCCAAGGCTGTAATAACTCCCGCTTCTGCGCCACAGTGAACGACCCCAACCATTGATGGTGGCGTACGACAATGGGCAATCCTCGCCCCCCAATGAACCGCCGAATTTTGAAATCTAAACTGATGTTATTGAAGGAAACGGGCATCCTATCGACTAACCAAGGGATAACACGATGGCGGACAAATCCGGGAAGTAACCGTTCGTAATATTCCACCAGTCGGTGCGCTTGCAGCGTAGAATATCCAGCAAACAACTCGTCGCCGCCATCTCCCCCCAAGGCAACTTTGACATGATGGCGGGTAAATTGCGATAGCAGGAAGGTGGGGATAAATGAGGAGTCTCCCAAGGGTTCGTCGAGAAAGTTCGCTATTTGGGGGACTAAATCTAAGGCTAAGTTGGGCGTGAGCGTCAGTTCGTAATGTTCGGTTTGTAGGTGACGGGCGACTTGGCGCGCGTAGGGAGATTCGTCGAAGGAGGGGTCGTCGAAACGGACGGAGAAACTTTTGACGTTGCCGGGGGCAATTTCGGTCATCAGGGCAGCAACCGTACTGGAGTCGAGTCCGCCGCTGAGCATTACCCCGACGGGAACATCGCTGACCATTTCTTTTTCGACGGCGTATTTGAGAACGCTGAGGAGTTCTCGTTCGTATTCTTTGACTTGTTTGGGCTTAATATTTTCGCTGCGCCCCAAGTTAACATTCCAATATTGCCAAGTTTTAAGTTGTCCTTGACAGAAGCTAAGAGCGTGTCCCGGTTCTAGTTTGGAAATGCCTTGAAAGATGGTGCGAGGAGTGGGGACGTATTCAAAGCTGAGGTATTCGTTGAGGGAGACTAAATCGACGCTACGCGGCATTCCCGGATAGGTGAGGATGGTTTTGAGTTCCGAGCCGAACAAGAGCGCATCGTCGTGGAGGGTATAATACAGCGGTTTGATGCCCAGGCGATCGCGCGCCACAATGAGCTGCTGTTTGCGCGTATCCCACAGCGCGAAGGCAAACATTCCATTGAGATATTCAATAAACTCCAACCCAAATTCTTCGTAGGCGTGGACGAGGACTTCGGTGTCGGTAGAGGTGTAGAATTTGTGTCCTAAGCGGGTGAGGGAACGAGTGAGGTCGCGGTAGTTGTAAAGTTCGCCATTAAATACGACCCAAACCGTTTTATTTTCGTTGTGAATGGGTTGTTGTCCGCCGTCGAGGTCGATAATCGAGAGTCGTCGCGACCCCAATCCCACGTTATCCTTGATGTAGAAACCGTCTTGGTCGGGTCCGCGATGGGTAATCGCTGCGGTCATTGCGCCCACGAGAGCGCGGTTGACGGGACGGTCGCCCTCGGCGTAAACGATACCGCAAATTCCACACATAGTTAGTTAATTCGCCCCTCACAGTTGATTCGGTGATTCAATGGGTCGATCCGCGCTGGCTCCAGCTACTTATTATGAACCTGACCAATCCCTATCTGATGAAACATCCTAACACTCCTTTAAAACGTTCTCTCCTCGATTGCCCTCAAATTAGGATCGCAAGCGCGTTTGAGGTGGGGTTTCGCTGTCATTTTTTCAAAGGGAGCGCGATCGCATAAGCTGTTGTGCATTTAAAGAGCGGAATTCACTTCTGCCTTCTGCCTTCTGCCCTCTGCCTTTCGGAGAATTTGACGACGCAGTTTAAAAGCCGAACAGTTTTATCCTCAGAGGAAGTCAGAATATACTGTCCATCGGGACTAAATTTAGCATCAGTTACCTCTCCTTCATGACCTCGAAGGATATCCAACTGCTTTTCCGATAGGTTCCAAATGCGAACAGTTTTATCCTTAGAAGCAGTTAGAATATACCGTCCATCGGGACTAAATTTAGCATCAGTTACCTCTCCTTCATGACCTCGAAGGATGTCCAACTGCTTTCCTGATAGGTTCCAAATGCGAACAGTTTTATCCTTAGAAGCAGTCAGAATATACCGTCCATCAGGACTAAAGCTAATATTAGTTACCTCTCCTATATGACCTTGAAGTACGGCGACTTGCTGACCCGACAAGTTCCAAATATAAGCAATATGTCCTTGTAATTGAGTCAAGATGTACTTCCCATCAGGACTAAAATTCGCCCTAAAAATCTTGCGATCGCCTTGAAGGATAGCCACTTGTTGACCCGACAAGTTCCAAATACGGGCAGTCCCATCTCTAGATACAGTGACAATCTGCCGACTGTCGGGACTAAATTTAGCATCAGTCACCCCAGCTTCATGACCCCGAAGAATGGCAATTTTCCGACCGGACAAGTCCCAAATACGAGCTACGCCATCAGTAGAAGCAGTGATTAGCTGACGACCATTAGGACTAAAATGAGCGTTGTGGAGGCTAGATTGACTATCGAAATATCTAATTTCTCGATCGATATATTCTGTCGTTTCCCGCCCCCAATTTTTCTGACAAGCCGCAGCTTTAGGATGATAAAATGTTAACAAACTTAGAGACTGAGCGCTACATAATACAATGGCACCTACCGCACTAAAAACTAAAGCAAAAAATCTTTTTTTGAGTGTATTTGAATAGCATTTTTTACACAAACTGTGTATTGCGATTAAAAGGGATAAAACTGCAAAAACAAGACCTAAACACGAAACGAGCGTCAGAAATCCCAGTCCAACTTTGTCAACGATTTTTCCAAGGTCGCCATCGTCGGGATAAGAATAGACAATTGGTTTGAATAAGTAAGATAGAATCGCTAATATATAAGAAATTATATTCAAAATGAGGGAAACGAGCATTTTCAACGAACCCTAGACATCTCAGCAAGCAGAAGACTTGAGTTCGCCCCAACTCAACAATCCTTCAAACAGTTTCCTCCCATCCGTGGCTCCCAAAACAGGATCGGAGGCACGTTCGGGATGGGGCATCATGCCTAAAATATTGCCTTGACGATTGACAATTCCAGCAATATGGTGTAGGGAACCATTGGGATTGCTATGGTCGTTGAGTTCGCCCGTTGCACTACAGTACCGAAAAAGAATTTGACCGTTATCTTCCAACCCTTTGAGCGTGTCGGCATCGGCATAATAGCGTCCTTCTCCGTGGGCGAGGGGTAGGGAAATGACCTCGTTGGCTGTATAATTTCGCGTCCAAGGACTCTCATTGCGTTCGACACGGAGGGGGACGCGATCGCAAATAAAATGCAAGTCTCGATTGCGAATTAAGGCTCCGGGCAACAATCCCATTTCGGTTAAGATTTGAAAGCCGTTACAAATTCCCAACACAAATTTCCCGGCTTTGGCATGGTCGAGAAGGCTACGGGTAACGGGGGAAAACTGAGCGATCGCGCCACAGCGCAAGTAGTCGCCGTAGCTAAACCCCCCCGGCACGATAACGGCATCTAAATCGCTCAAATCGGTGTCCTGATGCCACACCATGCGCGTCGGTTGTCCCAGAAGATCGCGCGTGACATAGGCGACATCGCGATCGCAATTGGATCCCGGAAAAACGATCGTTCCAAATTTCATTGTTCTCTCCCCTATATAGCACTCAGCCGTCAGCTATCAACTCAAAATGGTAGTTTTCAATGGTCGTATTGGCGAGGAAGCGATCGCAAATGCGGTCGAGTTGAGCTTCAGCCGCCGCGCGATCGCTTGCTTCTAACGTCAGTTCGATATACTTGCCAATTCTCACCCCTTCTACCCCAGGATATCCCAATTGGGCGAGACCGGATTCCACCGCCACTCCCGCCGGGTCGAGAACGGAAGGTCTGAGGGTAACATAGATCCGAGCTTGAAAATTACCGTTCATGTCGCAGTTTGCACGCCTCGAGCGAGGTCGAAAAGAGTACCGCTTCAATTTTAAAGCGCGATCGCCCTCTTCGAGAGGACGAATTTACAGCCCCTCTTTCTCATTCAAGTCTCGACTCCCTACGCTTTTTCAGATAATCGCTCATGAAAGCCAGACGCACCCGTTCCCAAGAAAAAATACTCACTTTCCTCAAAGCACTCAATCGCGAAATTTCGGCTCAAGAATTATATCTCGAGCTGCGAACCTCTCACCAAAGTATGGGCTTGGCGACGGTTTACCGCTCCTTGGAAGCGTTGAAGCTGGAGGGGGTAGTTCAGGTACGCACCTTGGCTCATGGCGAATCGCTCTATAGTTCTTCTCAACAAGACCAACATCATCTCACCTGCCTCAACTGCGGGCGCTCTATCGCCATCGATAGCTGTCCGGTACGCGAGTTGGAAAATCAACTTCAAAAATCCCACCAGTTTAAAGTCTACTATCACACCCTCGAGTTTTTTGGCTTATGCGATCGCTGTCAGTTGGAAGCGCGAACTTAATGGGCATCTGGGGGACGGAGCAGGCGGGCAGATGAGCAGTCGGCAGTGGGGTATAATACCTAGAACCTGAAACCTAAAACATAAAAAACCCCTGCCATCTTGACAGGGGTTTCATTTTATGTTTTGAGCAACAAACTGAAGTCGTTAACCAAAGCGACTTGCTGTTGAAGCAATTACAAAGGCAGCATAGGTCAGTACGTAACCCACCGTGAAGTGGATCAAACCAATCACGCGACCTTGAACGATCGACATTGCCACCGGTTTGTCTTTCCAGCGAATTAAGTTCGCCAGCGGCGTACGTTCGTGCGCCCAAACCAGGGTCTCGATCAGTTCTTGCCAGTAACCGCGCCACGAGATGAGGAACATGAAACCGGTCGCCCAAACCAGGTGTCCGAAAAGGAACATCCAAGCCCAAACCGACAGGTTATTGGTTCCATAAGGGTTATACCCGTTAATCAGCGAGGCAGAGTAGCCCCAGAGGTAATCGCGGAACCAGCCCATGAGATAGGTTGAATTCTCGTTGAACTGGGCGACGTTGCCCGACCAAATTGCCAGATGCTTCCAGTGCCAGTAGAACGTCAACCAGCCCAAGGTGTTCAGCATCCAGAACATCGCCAGGTAGAAAGAGTCCCAAGCGGAGATATCGCAGGTGCCGCCGCGACCGGGACCGTCGCAGGGGAAGGAATAACCGAAGTCCTTTTTGTCGGGCATCAGTTTGGAACCGCGTGCATCCAGCGCGCCCTTGACCAAAATCAGGGTGGTGGTATGCAAGCCCAGCGCAATTGCGTGGTGAACGAGGAAGTCTCCCGGTCCAATGGTCAGGAACAAGGAGTTGTTGCCGCTGTTAATGGCATCTAACCAGCCGGGAAGCCAAACGTTACCGTAGTTGGGCCACGCTGTGGCTGCAATACTATCGGGGTTGGACAGCAGGGTATCGAAGCCATACAGCGCTTTGCCGTGAGCGGCTTGAATCCATTGGGCGAACACCGGTTCGATGAGGATTTGCTTTTCGGGCGTACCAAAGGCAACGACGACATCGTTATGAACGTACAGTCCCAAGGTGTGGAAGCCCAAGAATAAGGACACCCAACTTAGGTGAGAAATAATCGCTTCTTTGTGATCTAACACCCGCGCCAGAACGTTGTTCTTATTGGCTTCGGGGTCGTAGTCGCGCACCAGGAAGATTGCGCCGTGGGCAAACGCGCCCACCATCAGGAATCCAGCAATGTACTGGTGATGGGTATACAGCGCCGCCTGGGTAGTAAAATCTTGGGCGAGGAAGGCGTAGGGCGGTAGCGCGTACATATGCTGCGCCACCAGGGAGGTCACCACGCCCAAACAAGCCAAGTGCCATCCCAACTGGAAGTGCAAGGAGTTGTTGTAGGTGTCGTAAATTCCTTTATGTCCTTCGCCTAACAGTCCGCCAAAGGGGGTTCCTTCTGGGGGACGGTGGGTATTGAGGATTTCCTTCATGCTGTGGCCGATCCCGAAGTTGGTTCGGTACATATGACCGGCGATGATGAAGATAACTGCAATAGCGAGGTGGTGGTGGGCAATATCCGTCAGCCACAGCGATTGCGTTTGGGGGTGAAAGCCGCCCAGGAAGGTTAAAATCGCCGTTCCTGCGCCTTCTCCGGTGCCAAAAACGTGACTCGCCGTGTCGGGATTCTGTGCGTACACCCCCCAGTTCCCCGTGAAAAACGGCAGCAAGCCTGCGGGGTGGGGAGGGGTGGACAAGAAGTTATCCCAGCCGACGTGCTGTCCCCGAGCTTCGGGAATCGCGACGTGAACTAGGTGTCCCGTCCAAGCTAAGGAACTCACGCCGAACAACCCTGCCAGGTGGTGGTTGAGGCGAGATTCGGCATTTTTGAACCACGACAAACTCGGGCGGAATTTGGGCTGTAAGTGCAGCCAGCCTGCAAAGAGGAAGACGGCTGACAGTAACAGCAGGAAGATCGACCCCGAGTACAGGTCGGTATTGGTTCTCATGCCAATGGTATAGAACCACTGGTACACCCCGGAGTACGAGATATCGACGGGGTAGGATGCACCCGCTTGGGTGAACGCATCGACGGCGGGTTTGCCAAACTGGGGATCCCAGATGGCGTGCGCAATCGGACTCACGTTCAACGGATCTTTAATCCATTGCTCGAAGTTGCCTTGCCAAGCAACGTGGAATATGGTGCCAGAAGTCCACAGGAAAATGATTGCGATGTGACCGAAGTGAGAGGCAAAAATCTTTTGGTAAAGATTTTCCTCTGTCATGCCATCATGGCTTTCAAAATCGTGGGCTGTGGCAATCCCGTACCAAATCCGACGAGTTGTCGGGTCGGCGGCGAGATCCTGGCTAAATTTTGGAAATTTAGTTGCCATAAGTCTTTATTAGGGAATTCTCCTCTCGGACAGATTCAGACGTATCTGTTCGCATTTTGCTTTTTGGAGCGTGCTACCGAACTGCGGTTCGGTAGCAGCTTGAGTCTCAAAAAACGGGTTTCTTAGAGTCTTTGTACTCTCGATTTTACCGCTTTTGTCAACTTCGGGTTAGAAGGACAGGAGTCGGGCGTGGAAAAAGGCCCAGGTGGTCACAATTCCTCCTAAGAGGTAGTGAGCGACACCGACTGCCCGACCTTGAATGATGCTCAAAGCGCGCGGTTGAATCGCGGGAGCGACTTTGAGTTTGTTGTGCGCCCACACAATTGATTCGATTAATTCTTGCCAGTAGCCGCGTCCGCTAAAGAGGAACATCAGGCTGAAGGCGAAGACGAAGTGACCGGCTAGGAACATAATTCCGTAGGCTGACAGGGCAGAACCGTAGGAGGTAATGACCTGCGAGGCTTGCGCCCACAAGAAGTCGCGCAGCCACCCATTGATGGTAATCGCGCCTTGGGCGAAGTTACCGGCAGTGATATGGGAAACGGTGCCGTCTGGCGAAACGGTTCCCCATACGTCGGATTGCATTTTCCAACTAAAGTGGAACAACACCACCGATAGGGAGTTATACATCCAGAACAGTCCTAAGAAGACGTGATCCCAACCGGAAACTTGGCAGGTGCCGCCGCGTCCGGGACCGTCGCAGGGGAAGCGGAACCCGAGTTCGGATTTGTCGGGAATCAGACGCGAGCTGCGGGCGAAGAGTACGCCTTTTAGCAGGATGAGAACGGTGACGTGGATGGTGAACGCATGAATGTGATGCACCATAAAGTCGGCGGTTCCCAAGCTAATGGGCATCATGGCGACTTTGCCGCCAACGGCGACTACGCCGCCGCCAAAGGCATAGCTCACCGGCTCGAGCGCGTTGGGAGCGGTTCCCCCGGGCGCTAGGGTATGCAGATTTTGCACCCACTGAGCGAATACCGGCTGAAGTTGAATCCCGGTGTCGGAGAACATATCTTGGGGACGACCGAAGGCTCGCATCGTGTCGTTGTGGACGTACAGCCCGAAGCTGTGGAAGCCCAAGAATATGCAAACCCAGTTGAGGTGGGAAATGATGGCATCGCGGTGACGAATCACGCGGTCGAGCAGGTTATTGACGTTTTTGGCGGGGTCGTAGTCGCGAACCATGAAGATCGCGCCGTGGGCTCCCGCGCCGACAATCAGGAAGCCGCCAATCCATACGTGATGGGTAAACAGACACAACTGGGTGGCGTAGTCTGTGGCTTGGTAGGGATAGGGCGGCATGGCGTACATATGGTGCGCCACGATGATGCTCAAGGATCCCAACAAAGCGAGGTTAATGGCGAGTTGGGCGTGCCAAGAGGTGGTTAGGATTTCGTAGAGTCCTTTGTGACCTTCGCCGGTGAACGGTCCTTTGTGGGCCTCTAGGATTTCTTTCATGCTATGGCCGATGCCCCAGTTGGTGCGGTACATGTGGCCGGCGATGATGAATAAGACCGCGATCGCGAGGTGATGGTGCGCGCTATCGGACAACCACAAGCCTCCCGTTACTGGGTTTAAGCCGCCTTTAAAGGTCAAGAAGTCGGCGTAGGCTCCCCAGTTCAGGGTAAAGAAGGGTTTGAGTCCTTCGGCAAAACTGGGGTACAGCTCGATCATCAAGCTCTTGTTCAAGATGAACTCGTGGGGCAGCGGGATGTCGCTCGGCGCAACTCCTGCATCCAGCAGCTTGTTAATGGGTAGGGAGACGTGAATTTGGTGTCCCGCCCAACCCAAAGAACCGCAACCCAGGAGTACCGACAGGTGATGGTTCATCATCGACTCGACGTTCTGAAACCATTCCAGTTTCGGAGCGCGTTTGTGATAGTGGAACCAACCGGCGAACAGGCATAAACCGGCCATTACGAGGCCGCCGATCGCCGTACAGTACAACTGGTAGCTGTTGGTGAAGCCGGACGCTCTCCACAGATAAAACAGGCCAGAGGTAATCTGGATGCCGTGGAAACCGCCGCCGACATCCCCGTTAAGAATGCCTTGGCCGACAATGGGCCAAACAACTTGGGCGCTGGGTTTGATTGCCGTTGGGTTGGTCAACCAAGCTTCGTAGTTGGAAAAGCGAGCGCCATGAAAATACATACCGCTCAACCAGACAAAGACGACAGCCAGGTGGCCGAAGTGGGCGCTGAAGATTTTTCGCGAAATATCTTCGAGGTCGCTGGTTTGTGTATCGAAATCGTGGGCATTGGCGTGTAGGTTCCAAATCCAAGTGGTGGTTTTGGGACCTCGCGCTAGCGTTCGGTCGAAGTGACCGGGTTTTCCCCACTTCTCGAAGGAGGTGGGGACGGGGTCTTTATCGACGGTAACTTTGACTTTTGCCTCTCTCTCTGGAGGACTAATTGTCATGAGGGCTCTCCTCCCTAGACAACAATGTGAAATATTTCCGGTTGGAAATGGGTTTTGAAATCAGCAGCAAGCTCAAGTTGGAACTTGTTACTTGATGTGGATTCTAATAAGGTTGGCATATTCTCTGCCGTAGAACGGACAGAGATTTTGGATTTACGGCAGCAATTGCAGGCTTAGCCTGTTTAATCTCGTGCTTAGCACAGCAGTTGATGCCACAACTGCACGAATAATTAATTGTGCAGGATGTTCTTTCTAGTCACTATATTATGGCGAACACCTTACCGATTGAACCTTCCTCAGTTTGCGAGGTGGGCTTTTTTGCGCTTTCAAGGAAAAAAACGAATTTCCCCTATCTTGCAAGCCTTTGCCGCTCACCTTCGGACGATTCGCCCTTTTTACAGGACTACCGTAGATGATAAAACCTGCTCTCCCTGGAAAGGGAGGGCAGTTAACAATATTTCATATTCGCGCGGTTGCTTGACGGGCTAGAGTTTGAGCTGCTAATAAAGTGAGTCTTAAGTCAAGGGCGTTGGGTATTTCTTAACAAAAATACACATTCCCAAGAAATATTCCCCGCACACCTTGACAAATGGCAAAGTTCGGAAAATCGACCCATAAATTGTGTTGATCGCTACAGCGAGTCCAAATAATAATCAAAGACCCGCTAAAGTAGAGGGAGAGCCGAAAAAGAGAAGAAGAAACAGCCACTCTTTGGCTATAGTTTGTACTGAGTAGGCTATTAAAATTTCCTGAGTGAGGAGAGGAGTTGCGTGTTGGTTTCTAGTTATCGGCAGATTTGGGTCAAAACGCTGTTAAGTTTGGCGGCGATCGCGCTGTTGTGGACTTTGGGGGGATGTCGCGATCGCATCGAGACGAACTTACCGCCTGAAACGCCCCCGTCAGGCTCGTCAGCGGTCAAACTCGCAGAAGTTGCCCCTCCCCCCGTTGTGCAAGAATTGCGATCGCAACTCGAAACCTATCAGCCCCAAGTCGCCATCATCGAGCCCCAATCCGATCGAGTTCTTTCCAATACCACAGCTCGCGTCAAATTGCAAGTCCAAGACCTGCCAATTTTCAAAAACGCCCAACTCGGATTAGGACCCCACCTCCACTTGATTCTCGACAATCAGCCCTATCGAGCCGTTTATACCACAGACGAGCCGATTGTTTTTGAAAACCTCCAGCCCGGAACCCATACCCTGCGCGTCTTTGCCTCCCGTCCTTGGCACGAAAGCTTCAAAAACGAAGGCGCTTACGCCCAAACCACCTTTCACGTTATCGCTCCGAGCAACAGCAACGCTCCCGAAACGACGAAACCCCTCCTCACCTACAGCCGTCCCAAAGGCAGCTACGGCGCAGAACCCATTTTGCTCGATTTCTACCTTACCAACGCCCCCTTGCACCTCGTCGCCGCCGAAGATCCCGAAGACAATATCGAAGATTGGCGAATTCGCGTCACCGTCAACGGACAAAGCTTTCTCGTCGATACCTGGCAACCCCTTTATCTCACCGGCTTTCAAACCGGACAAAATTGGGTAAAACTCGAACTCCTCGACGAAGAAGGCAATCCCACAGATAATGCGTTCAATACCACAGTCCGCCTTATCGACTACGAGCCCGACGGCCAAGATACCCTCTCCAAGTTAGTCCGGGGCGAACTCGCCGTTGCTGACGCGCAAGGAATTGTCGATCCCAATTATATTCCGCCGGTTCCCCCAGAAGAAGTTCCAAGCGTCGAAGAGGAACCCGTACCCCCGGAGATTATTGAGGAACCGGCTGTTGAGAAAACCCAACCCGTCGAACCCGAACTCACTCAACCCCCCACAACTGAAGAAAATCCCGCACCTGCTGAGATTGAACCTTCTCCTGAAGCGACACCTCCAGCAGCCGAAGAAACTTCTCCGCCTGCGGTTGAGGAAGAACCCACAGTGGAGGAAGCGCCTTTTCCCACGCCTATCGAACCTTCTTCTGAAGTAGAAATTCCGGCTGTTGAGGAAGAACCGACAGTGGAAGAAACGTCCCCGCCTGCGGTTGAGGAAATGCCAGAAGTTGAGGAAACATCTCCTGTCACTCCAGTCCAACCGCCGGTAGAAATCGTTCCCCCACCGGAAATTGAATCTTCTGCTGAAGCGGAAAACCCAGTTGTTGAAGAAGCGCCTTCTCCCACCCCCATCGAAACGCCAGTAGAAGGGGTTCCCACTCCAACAAGCGAATCTTCTGCTGGAGCGGAAAACCCAGTTGTTGAAGAAGAACCGACAGTGGAAGAAACGTCCCCGCCTGCGGTGGAGGAAACCCCAGTTGTGGAAGAAACACCTTCTCCTACCCCCATCGAAACGTCAGTAGAAGGGGTTCCCACTCCAACAAGCAAATCTTCTGCTGGAGCGGAAAACCCAGTTGTTGAAGAAGAACCAACCGTCGAAGAAACTTCTGCCGCAGAGGAAGTCGAAACGGCAAAACAGCCCGAGTCGCGATTTAAAAAGTTCCGCAATGTCTTGAAGAGGGAGAAGAAGTAATGCGATCGATAAGCTGTTCGGCTTGAAGAATTGCGATTTTAATATATTCAGGACTTACGCAGCTACGTTACATATAGGGGAGCGGTGCGTTACGCTGCGCTAACAGCACCCTACAGATGGTGGCTTTGCGTAAGTCCTAATATTGAAAGAAACTTGGGTTATTCTGAATGTCTCAAAATATACCCATATAGGCTCTCGATTTCGGGTAGCGATCGCGCCCGACATCAAAATATTAAGTGCGATCGCATTGATTCATCGGGTTTCAGCTCTGTTCAGCAAGCCCTATATAGCGTTTTTGCTCCGAGACGTAAACGGAGATGAGAAATCGTCTACTTTTAAGAATTCCTCGCTCCTCTCTCAAATTCTGAATTCTGAATTCTGAATTCAGAATTCTGTACGAAACGAGAGTTTTACATCCCATTCAGAAATCCTATATTAGGTCATTCAACCGGATTTTATATGACCCCATACCTCCCTCAAGGCTAACTTTTCTCTCTCCGAGAGTTCTCCAACTCGGGTGCAGACGAACGAACCGAAAGTGCCTCTTCTCCCTCGCGATCGCGATACTTACGAACCACTTCTAAAACTTTTTTGCGATCGACGGGTTTCGTCATGAAGTCTGTCGCGCCAACCACCTTAGCCCGCACTCGATCCACTAATCCATCCTGACTGGTTAAAATAATCACTGGCGTATCCTTAAACTTGGACACGCGACGAATTTGACTGCAAATTTCGTAGCCGTTGGCGATCGGCATCATCAGATCGAGAAAAATGACATCGGGCTTATGTTGCAATAATGTCGGCAGGGCTTGAATGGCCTCGGAGATGCCAATAAATTGATAGCCTGCACCCACAATCAGCTTTTCCATTGCTTTGCACACTCTGGGACTATCGTCAATGCAAACAACGCAAGACTTAACGGTCTTGGAAGGGGGAGTTTTTTTGGCAGGAGCGGCAGGTTTAATGGGACAATGGGGCAGGTAAGGATTGGCTAAATCGGGCACCTCGACTAGGCCGATAAGCTGTTGGCGAATATAGGGCATGAGGGATTTAGTCACGCTGAGCCGATCTTTTTTCAAAAAGATGCTGACATCGCGCAGCGTTCGCTTCCCATCGATCAACGCGGATAAGTTTTTATAGACTCCGGCTGAGGTTTTTGCTTGGAGGAGTTCTGGTTTCTTGATAACGGGCGCAAGATTGGGGGAATATAAGGCTAATCCCATTTGACTCCAACGTTCCCAAATTTTTTGGGTGGCGTTGAGGGCTGAATTGACTTGCCAGGTGCGAGAGCGGGGTAAAATTCCCAAATCCGTACTGCTCGGGCGCGCGCCGAGTTTGGGCTTGATTTTGAAGGTGGGGGCCGTGCGGATTTCTTCGCTGGTTTCGCCGACGCGCGTCGGTTTTTCGTAAAATTGTGCGATTTGCTGGGTAACCGAGGCGATTTCGATCGCTTGCAAGAGATCGAACAAGACTTCAGCCACTAAACCTCGCATAATGGATACCACTTCGTCGGTTTGGGCCCGGTTTCGCTGCACCAAAAGCGCGAGAACGTGGTAATCCCAACATTCAAAGCGATCGGATTGTCGCGGCGCAACCGCTTTGAGTTTGACGTTGGGAAGAAAACTGGTTAACTGCCGCCGAAACCGACGAACCGGATGTACGCCTTCAGACCCCCAAACCAAGTGTCCGAGACTCAAATAGAGGCTCCATTGTTGACCTGTAACGACTTTTATATCCAGTCTTCCGGTAAATTGCTGTTGACTGTACAGGTTAAGTTGCGAAAAAAAGGCTTCGTTTCGGTTCGGGGCTGATGTCATCATTGTAGATTTTACACCCTTTGCTGTCGGGCTTTTTGAGAGCGAAAAAAATGGGTAGGTGCGCCTTCCCTGACTCCAACCGCTAACAATGTTACTCTGTTAACTATCGCCTGCGAATTTTTGTGCTTACCTTAACAGCCACTATTGTTTCAAATATATCACAGAGATCGTAGTTCCTAGCACGAGCGCCACAGGAGCGCTCTCGATTCGATCCTAATTTGGTCAAATCCCCTCAAGAATTATGGGGGCGAGCCACCTCAATTTAGCAAATTTGGCTCTTTTTTCTGTAGATTGAGTATTTATACCTAGCTATTTTAGGGAACGATTGAGTTCAAAGGAACTCTGTTGGGGCTAAAGCTACTGGGTTTGGATAGCGCAAGGAATACTTTTTCATTTTATAAGGTCGATCCTGCGGTTTGAGAAAAGATTTCGTTTTTTCAGTCAAGTATAGGCACGATTCCCTGGAAAAGGCTAACTTAAATAAAGAAGAATAAAGCAGTGCGTCCCCCGAACGATAAGAGCGCTACTGGGTCTATCCAATGGACCCATAGAGTAGGATAAAGAAACCAGAACCCAGCAGCGAATTATGGCAGTTTACCCAAAGCAAACCAGTCCAAGACCAAAACCAGACGAGCAGGCCGAAATATATCCTCCTGCCAATGGCAACGGTCAGCGTCCCGCCGAAACTCTCAATACAGCGATCGCTCACTTGCGATCGCACCTCGAAGAATCAGGAGTCCTGACCCATCCCCAGGCGCGGCACTACTGGCAGCAACTCGAACAGTTTAGCACCCAAGGGCAAGTTCCCTTAGATGCCAACGGCAGCGCTCCCACAGCCCAAGAGCAACTCAAACATCAGCGAGAACAACTGCTCCAACTCCTCGAGCCGATGCGCGCCTGTAGCAGCCGCAATCCCTTACTGAAAACAACCGTCGCCCAACTCCAACACCACCTCAATGTCGAACGCGCGGTTATCTTTCAGGTCAAAGGCAACAACAAAGCCATCGCGATCGCCGAATCAATGGTTCCCGGATACACGCCGCTATCCCAGCAAACCCTGCCCGTGGGATGTTTTGGCGTGCGTGCTGCCGGAGAATATCGCGATCGCCCCTTCGAGGCCATCGCCAATATCGACGAAGCCGGATGGAGTCCCTACATCCTCCAAATCCTACAGCGCTTCCAAATCCAATCTCAATGCTGCGTTCCCATCCTCCTCGACGGACAAGTTTGGGGATTCCTCGTCGCCCACAGAACCAGCGAAGCGCGTCCCTGGCAAGAC
Source organism: Cyanobacteriota bacterium (assembly GCA_034189065.1). Lineage (GTDB taxonomy): Bacteria > Cyanobacteriota > Cyanobacteriia > Cyanobacteriales > Spirulinaceae > FACHB-1406. The sequence continues at coordinate 1,592 of JAXHVQ010000138.1, read as the reverse complement.
CTCGAAATCAACTTACTCCTGGGAGTTGCCACAGAACTCACCGCCCTCCTACAACCGCTCAAATTCCGCTACCAACTCCAACAACAAGCCGACCAAGAAAAAGCCTACGACAAAATCGTCGAAGACATTCGTACCGAAGAAACCGATATTGACAAACTCTTTGTCAACACCTGTCGGGAAGTGCGTCAAAGTCTGAGGGCAGATCGCGCCCTCATCTATCGCTTCAACCTCGACTGGACCGGCGAAGTCATCGCCGAATCTACCGGCAGAGGATGGGTTTCCCTCCTCGTCGAACAAGAACAAGACGAAATTCTCAAAGGCGATCGCACCGGAGACGACCGTTCCATCCTCAAAGCCTGGGCCAAAGGCAGCAACGCCGCCCGCGATACCTACCTCGAACGCACCCAAGGCGGGGCCTACACCCGCGGACAAAAATTCACCCGCGTCAACGATATCTATGCAGCCGGGTTCTCTGCCTGCTATCTCGAAACCCTAGAAAAATATCAAGTTCGAGCTTATATTATCGTTCCCATCTATCACGAAAACCGCCTTTGGGGACTGCTAGGAGTCTATCAAAACTCCGGGCCGAGAATGTGGCAAGATTCAGAAGTCCAACTCATGGTTCGCTTGAGCGCGCCCTTGGGAGTCGCCCTCCAGAAATCGGCAACCCGCGACCAACTCGCCTTACAATCCCAGAAACTCAGTGCCGATGCCAAACGAGAACTCGCCTTTATTAAAACCGTCGAACGCCTCTGGCAATCGTTGGATAACAACACCCTTTTTCAAACCACCGTTGATGAAGTCCGCCAATTGTTGAAAGTCGATCGCGTTACCCTCTACCGCTTCGAGACCGACACCGGAGGCGAGTTAGTCGCCGAGTCCGTCGCCAAGGGGTGGTCGTCGCTGATGTCGGCAAGCCGAGAAACAACAGGGTTGGATGCCTCTCCGGGAGAAAAGGCCTACGCCTCGCACGTGAAGGACGTTCGCGACGAATTCAAGCGCAAGGACGCTGCCTACCAACGCCTGGACGACATCGAACGCACGGGAATGCCCCCCTCTACCCTCAATACCCTTGAGAAGCTACAAGTTAAGGCCTATGTTGTCGTCCCCATCTTCCATCCTAAAAAAGCCGGTCAACCCGCTCAATTGTGGGGAATTTTGGGCGTTTATCATAATGGTCGAGCGCGGGAGTGGGAACAGGCAGAGTTGAACGTTTTGGTGCAACTCGCCAAACAACTGAATGTCGCCGTTCAACAAGCCGAATACATTGCCCAACTCGAGGAACAGTCCCAACAACTGGCCCGAACCGCCGAACGCGATCGCGCCATCGCCCAAACCATCGACCGCATCCGCAGCAGTTCGGACTTGAGCAGCATTTTCCGCAATACGACTCAAGAGTTGCGCCGCTTGTTTGAATGCGATCGCGCCATTGTCTACCGCTTTAACCCCGACTGGAGTGGAGAAGTGGTCGCCGAAGCCGTTAACAGCGGTTGGGTGTCCCTACTCGCCGAACAGAAAAGCGACGACGAATTGCGCGGCGATCGCATCGCCACTGACCGCTGCATCCTCCGCACTTGGTCTACGCAAAACCT
>JAXHVQ010000137.1:0-16843 GCA_034189065.1 Cyanobacteriota bacterium | reverse complement strand
GTTTCCAACTAATCCGATTTAACCCAGTCGGTAGGGAGTTCGTCTGACAGCCCTTGCCCCGTAAGGCTTTCAGCCGCCGAATCGACGCACCTCTTGGAATTATAGTCTGCGACCCAAAAATTTGTCAATTCGACCCTCCTCAAATCCAGTCTGGGCAAGGCATCGACGCACCTCAACCTAATAATGCGGGTTTCAGCCATCGGGAGAGGTGCGTCGATTAGTACACTTCTCCTTCGCAAAAATCGCCCAAAGCCGCATCATGCAAGCCTTTAAGAGACTTTTTATCCAACGAGTCGAGTCCAAATAACCCACCGACGCACCTCGTCCCCTGTTATCTCTCGAAGGGGTGCGTCGATGCGTAGAGATATTGCGATGCTACCCCTCCGCCCACAAGTAAAACCTCTCAAACCAAGGCGAGACAATACTTTTAGCAAATTCAACCCCCAAAAAGCAAATTCCTGAAACCCATCGACGCACCCTCCTACACTCCCTTATCGTTAGCCAGCTTGTAGGCAATATCAATTTCCATCAACTCGCGACTCCCAAGCTGACTGATATATTGCAAACGCCTTGCCGCGATCGCGCAAGCTAAAATAATCCCCGCACTCATCGATTTTGTCCCCCCCGTAAAATCCGCAATCACCCTTGACTCATCCAAGCCATACTGCACGCGAGCATCCGCATAAATACAGTCAGTCAATTTCTGAATGTAAATCGGGTCGTTAATCAAATCGTCGCTAACGCACAAACTCAACGATTCCCCCGGATTTTCCACATCCTCCACCCGATAATCCTCGCCGTAGTGCAGCGCGCATCCTTGACTCAACCCTTTGTCAATCAACTTCTTCTGGAGTTCTTGTGCCGAACTTTGGGACCGTTGGGTACAAATGAGCCAACAGTGGGTCAGATGAGGCATTTGCCCCCCATTCCAGTGGTGTAAAATGGCGCGTTCGGCGGGAGATTCTTCTTGAGGCGATTTGGGACTCATCACTGCAATTAAGCCGGGAAAGGTTTCCTGGAGTGGCGTGACGTGGGTTTGTGCGGCGGGCTGCAATACCCTCACCAGGCGGCGCTTGACCCAACGCGAGAAGGGGGTAGCATAGATCAGTACGAGAATGGCAACAATCAGCACGAAAACGACGATAAAGCGCAATATTGACGGGTTTTCGATGCCCAGTTGTCCTTGCAGCCATTCGCCCAAATTGTCCCAAAATAGGGCCGAAATGCCGTCGGAGACGATGGTAAATAAGAGCGTTCCCACCACAAAAGAGGTGAGAAAGTTTTTTGTCGGGTCAGTGACCCATTCCACAATGGGATTGCGTTGTGTCATGATTTTTCCAAGCTCCAGACAGAGTTGACAGATTTTCGGTATTTTTGAGATGATTTGCGAGAAACTTTATTTCTTCCCGTAAATCCATTGATACCACCAATTATAAAAAGACGTAGAAGGCTCCCTTTCCACCCACGCGCTACAGTAAACGTACTCGCTCATTCGCTATAGATGATGACGGAAACCACAGTTTATACAGCCATTACGTTTTCCCCGGTACAGGGATTTATCGAGAAATCGCGCAAACTGCGAGATTTGTATGGCAGTTCGTTTATTTTGTCGTATTTAGCCAGTACCGTTTGCTGGGAAGCCCAACGTCAAGGCGGCGAAGTTATCTCTCCCGCTCTGATTAACGTTATCCAAGGTACGCCTAATCAGATTGTCATCCGAAAAAACTTCTCCGAGGAAGAGATCGAGAAAGCTCTAGAAGTTTTCGAGGTGACTTCAGAAGAGAATGCAGTCGATAATCTTTTAGAGGCTTTCCAGAAGGCTATAGAAAATACTTTCAATTATAGGTGGCGGCAAATCGTAGATCGCTGCCGAACTTGGGCGGAAGAACAATGTCAAGCATGGATTCAACCTCAGCGTCGAGAATGGGTCAAGCGAAAGGAGTGGCGCGAAGATACATCTGTTCTGCCTTGGGAAAGGGATTGGCAACTGTGGGCAAATCATGCCTGGGAATTTTTTGGGGCCCATGGAGATTCAATTTCCGCTGCACGAGAAGCACTCAACGAAAAGAAACGCCAACGCAACTGGATAGCCCCGAACTGGACGGGGGAAAGCTCCACATTATCGGGTGCTGATGCGGTTGCCTACCCCGGAATGAGTCGGATTAGCCCCAAACAATGGGACTATCACCAAGAAAAGACGGCGATTGAAAGCTTTTATAAACTGCTCAGCGAAAAAGTGGGTGAGGCTTTTTTACAGCATATCGCCCAACAATTGTGCCAAAGCCCAGACTTTACCTCACAACAACTCGTTGATAAGTACGGGAAGGGCTTCTTGAAATTTGTCCGGAGAATTCTACCTCATAAGACTTCAAGCGTTCCGCAAGATTTAGCCCGAGAATACGGTGAAGCTATCATCGATCCCGATGAGGAATTAAGTATTCCAGAGTTAGTCAAGCGCTTGGTAACGCTCGAAGCGATCGCGCAGCCTATTGGTATTCCTCTTAAGGAAATTCCAGAAACCTTTCGCGACCTCAGCCGACTCAATCCTAAGAAAAAGAAAGACCCACAAGAACAATCCGAATCCGAACCCGACAATCGCAAGACTGGCTGGTTTCGGGGAGACGGCGATAGCGTGGGGAAACATTTGCAGAAACTCAAAAAGCAGGGAGGCGACGAAGCTCGAAATCTTCACGAATTTAGTTCTAAGATGATGAAGTGGGGGGAAGAGTCTCTCAAACCCAGTCTTCCCTCTGGTAAAGGTAGAATCATTTATGCTGGGGGAGATGATTTTCTAGGCGTTTTTTTCCGCACGCCTCCCGATCTAAGGTATCTCCAGCGTTTAATTCGGTATTTAAAGGAGCAACTTCGGGGTCAGCTCTCTCCAGAAGAGAAAACTGTATTAGATACGGTAGCAGTTAAAGGGTTACACAAAGCTGTCAAGCTGCCCGAGGAGCTTCGCAAGACTCTAGCCATTTACCTAGAACGCCATCAAAACGATTCTACACTCAAAGAAAATCTAGCTCACGCAGGACTCCAACCCGAAGAGGCGATCGCGCTATTCCGACAACCCGTTCTCACGGCTGACGAGTGTTTGGAGTGGTTTTATCGGTTTCGATCGACAGCAGAAAAACCAAAAGAACGTTCGGATAACGCCCCAGAACCAGCAGACCTCTGGAGTTGCCACGATCAGCCAATTACTGCAAGCATCGGGTTTGTTTGGGCTGCACCAAACGTACCGCAAAGAGACGTATTGCAACATTGTCAAGACGCAGAACAAACCGCAAAACGCAAAGGGCGCGATCGCCTCTGCATCCGCATCCTGTTCAACAGCGGGAATTTTCTCCAATGGACTTGTCCCTGGTGGTTTTTAAAAGTGTTGCAGGAGTACCGCGATCGCGATCGCGGTAACAACTGGACGCACATATATAACGATGTTGCCATTTTAGAATCCCGTCGCGCCTTTGAAGGGCAACGCAAAGTTGCTCTAGAACTGTTTGAGCTTTACTTCGGCAAGGATAACAGAAACAAGCTCAATCCCCAATATTGGTGGAACGACGAAGATACAAAGCAAACGGGAATTTTGGGAGAATCTGAAAACTACATTAAAAACAATCTGTGCGATCGCGAAGCCGTCGATCGCGACATTACCAATTGGATTATCAACCTCGCCAAAGTCGGATTTCATCTATGCAAAGCTTAAATATGCCAACACAAAAAATCCAAGACCAAACGTCGAAAACAAAGCCGCCTTTTAAATATGTCGTCATTATCGAACCTTTAGGCTTACTTTACGGCAGCGCGGGGCGTTTCCTTTCCCCCGAAAACCTTGTCGGGCGTTCTGGGACGAGCTTTCCGCCCTCTGCGGCGACGCTATCGGGACTGTTCGCCGCTCATTACAGCGAGACCGAACCCGATACCGACAAACTCAACCAAAAGCTTGCACCCCTTCAGTTAGCCGGTCCATTTTGGGCCTTCGATGGCAATCCTAAAAACTTTATGGTTCCCACGCCGTTCAACTGCCTAGTTAAATGGGATCGCGATGGTGACGATGAAGAGCCTTTAAAAATCAAAACCGGTCGAGTGAAGCACCAGCTAGTTTGGCATTCCAGCCAGAAAAAATGGCTCGAGCGGGACAATCGTCCTCCGATGGGGAAATTCTCTCGCAATAGTTGGATTCCCATTGAAGATTGGAAAGAGATTATCTCCGGCGACTGGCCGAAAGTTTTCGGAGAACCCTGGGAGTATTCTCCTCACCTGCATCCCCAACTGGAAAAAGAGCAACGGCGGGTGGATAGCGATCGCGAACGGGGTAGTTTGTTTCTGGAAAATGCCGTTGAGTTGAACCCCAACACCTGCTTGGTGTACCTCGCTAATGAGAAACTGCCTAACGGTTGGTATCGCTTCGGCGGTGAAGGACACATGGTGAACTTGGAGTGCCACCCCATCTCCGAACCCTGTCAGAGACTGTTGACACAATCGTTAGGGCAAAGTTTTGCCTTAATTACCCCAGCGATTTGGGGGTCAAACCGACTGTCCCAGCGAGAACCCGTTTTGTTGGAAACCGATCGAAAAGCCTGGGAATGGGATGCACTGCTAGCGGAACGCCCGAGTCCTTATCGCTATCGTTTGGGAGGCGGCGATCGCGCCCGAGAAAATCCCAATCCCCAAGGCAAGCATCAACCTCGGCGATTATCTCGGGGGCGTTACGCTATGCCAGCCGGAAGCGTCTACGTTCTCAAAGAAGAACTGCAACATCCAACTTGGCAAGACTGGCCCGATAATTGGTTTCCCCGCGAATACTACTCGTTCAAGCGTTGGGGATGTGGGTTAGCGTTGCCGATGGATGCGATCGCAACTCCTCAATCTTGAGAGAGGGCGATCGCAATTCACCAATTCGGAATGGAGTTTCTAGAAAAGAAACGGGCGCGATCGCGTCTGTCGGGAATTGCTCGATAATTTTATTAAGATTACAAGTAGAACCAATTCACTCCAAGTCAATGGCAGCGAAGGATCGATTTCACAATGCGGTAAAACGCGGCTTGCAGAAGGAGCAATGGACGATTACGCACGATCCTCTCAGAATTGAGTTTGGGGAGGAAGATGTTGTTGAGATCGATCTGGGAGCAGAACAAGTTTTAGGAGCGGAAAGGGCTGGCGAAAAAATTGCTGTGGAAATTAAGAGTTTCCTTAACGACTCCGCTCTTTACGATTTTCATACAGCATTAGGGCAGTTTTTGAACTACCGCTTGGTTTTAGAAAAAAGCGAACCCAAACGAATGTTGTATCTCGCCGTTCCTGTCAGTACCCACGAATCCTTTTTCCGGCGGGATTTGCCGCAAGCATCGATCCGGCAGTACCGAGTGAAACTCATTGTTTACGATCCTATCGAGGAGGCAATTCTCAAATGGAGCGAGTAACCGATTATCGAGCTTTGATTGAAACTTGGCTGGCAGAACAGAGTCAAGTCCAACCCGTTAACGGCGACATCGAAGTGCAAACTATTGTAGATCGCGAGGGCGATCGCTATCTGCTGCTGAATTTAGGCTGGGAGGGGCATCGCCGCGTTTATAATTGTGTCTTTCATCTAGAAATTAAAGACGACAAAATTTGGATTCAACGCAATCAAACCGACAAGCCAATTGCAAGAGAATTGGTGGAAAGGGGAGTTACCAAGGAAGATATCGTTCTGGGGCTTCAACCAAGTTATGTTCGAGAGTATACGGGTTACGGTGTTTAGTTGCTTTCAAGCGCTGGGGATGTGGGTTAGTGCTGCCGATGGAAGCGATCGCGGAAAAAGCTGGGGAAGTCAAGAAAGAAGAAGGCTAACTGCCAACGATCTTATACCCAAAAACGATTAACCTGGAGAACTTCAATGTATCAAAAAGCCTACGGAATTATCGAAACTTTAGCCCCCCTCCACGTTGGCGCAAGTGCGGGGGAGGAAACGGGAAATCTCAACCTGATTTTCCGCGACCAGTTTACCCTAACCGGCATCATTCCCGGCAGTTCCATTCGCGGTCGGTTCCGGGCCGATATGCGCGATCGCGATGCTGACAAAGCGAATCAATGGTATGGCAAAGAGGCTAAAGATGCGAAAAAAGATGCTAACTCTGATGGTGCAACTTCAAAAACTGAGACCGGCTCAACATCAGAAGCCAGTTCGCCTAACCCCGAACCATCTCCGGATACGGTCGCTGAAGGAGAACAGACCGCAACCCAAGGCACAAATAACAATTCCAAAAATACCAAAGCTGAGGAAGGGACTACAGAAGGGGTTGTAAAGTTCGAGTATGCCTCTATTTTATGGCTGCCCGTTTATTGCCCCAATCAGCCCATTGTCCGGGTTTCTTGCCCCAGTTTGCTCAAGCGCTATCAAAAAATTGCCAATTTGCCTCCGCATCGGTTTGAACCCTACAGTTACCACGATCCCAAAAATGCAGAGAAACCCAAGCAAAAAGCAGAGAAACCCAAGCGCGATCGCCTGTTTTTCAATTTGGGCTTTTTACCGCTCAAAACTGAAGAGGAGAAGTTGAAAGACTATCTCCCCAGCGAGATCGACGATGCCGAAGATTATCTTCTCTTAGTGGTTAAAGATAAGGAAATGGCGATGATTCACGATATGGCGCTCTATCGCCAAAGCCGAGTCGCTCTCAAAGATGATGAAAAGATTGTGGCGGGGACGAGCTTTTTCAACGTCGAAGCCTTACCTGAAAAAACCGTTTTGGTCTTTCCGATCGCGCTCAAAGAAACCCAAAGTAAACCCAATCCTTGGTCGGAGTTCGCAAAAGACTCAAAAATGGAGCAGTGTAAAGAACTCTACTTTGGAGGCTTAGAATCTGTTGGCTTTGGTCGCACTCAAGTAACTTTGCAACAAGCCAAAACTGAAAACAACGGCTCCACCGACAAGAAATAAACCGATGTTCGTTTAAATTGAATTCAGTCGTTCTCCAACAGGAAAAACAATCGTGACTCAAGCAAAACCTCCCAAACAACCAAAATCTCCAAAAGCCTCACCTTCAGAAAAAACCCCTAAATCTCTCGATGAATGGAGACCCTACGACCTCGATTTTTACGCCCAGGACTTAGTTATTCAAAATCGCGATAAAAAAGAGGTTCTCAATGAATCCCATAAAATGAGAATGACGGTTGCCTACGGGTTAGAACGCTTCTGGGGAGAACAATTTCGCCTCGAAAAACAGAATAAAGACAAAGCGAACTACTGGAAAGTGGTTTGGCAGAAAGTTGCTGAAATTTTGCAAGAAGCTGGCATCAAACTGCCCAATAAAGAAATTCGCTCCAATAATCCGAACAAGCAACAGAAAGAAGTCGAGGAAACCCAAAACATTCGCCAGATGGCTGAAGCAATTTGGAAAATGGAACCAGACGATCGCGCGATCGCGTTGATGGTGTTGACTCAGTTTTGCGACTCGCTGGTGTGGTGGACGCAACGTTACAAGAAACGGGATAAAAATGGAAATCGTTCGGGAGGATAATAATCGATGACGTTTGCCAAAGCATTCCAAAAAGCCTTTGCCGAACAAGGGCAAACTGTTGATACTCCCAACACTGAAATGTACCCAACCAACCCCGAAGACATTCCGATGATGTACCGCGCTCAAATTTCGGGACGGTGTAGCCTACAGTATGCCGGTTCCGAGGACGATCGCGATCGCTGGATGGAGGAATGGCTCGATCCTCAACCGGGAGAAACTCAACCTCGCCGCCAGCACTCCACCGATGTTAAAAAAGTGCTAGAAGAAGGACACATCTATCGGGTTAAAATTTCTTTCCCCTGGCGCGTATTTACCAACTGCGGACAAGATAGCATCGCCCGTCCGGTTCTCGACGTTCGCGGCATTCCCCAGATTCCCGGCAGCAGCATCAAAGGACTATTTCGCCGCGCTTGCCAGAAACGCGATCGCGATAAGCCCGAATCCGAACGACTCACAAATCGCTACTGCGGGGATAAGGACAACCTCAAACCAGGCATTCTGCGCTTTCACGGTGCTTACCCCGTGGGAGATTGGGCGGGAACGGTTGAAACCAGCGACACCCAACCCAACTCGCCCAACTATCGCATGGTGGATGTCGTCCATCCCCAACAGGATTGGCAAATGGGGACGAACCCCCCCAAGAATGGGAAAAAAACGCCCAAAAAGGGGAATGCGAACGCTCTCATCAGCCTTTACAAACCGACTCTGGTTTTTGAAATTAGCAGCAGCGAATTTCTTAGCCAAGAACAATGGACAACAATCGCGGCGATTTTACGAGCTGCTTTGCGTCCGGGTTTGGGGGGAAAAACCAGCAGCGGTTACGGGTTAGTCTATGAACCTCGAGATAAATATAATTTCGATATCCGTTTGACGGGAAAGGGAATGACACCCGTTCTATTGGGCAAAGAACCCGAATTTCGCCCCAATCTTTTCAAAGCTGCTCTGCGAGGACATACGCGGCGTTTGTTGGCAGGTTGTACCAATCGGGCTCGAGAAGTCGATAACCGCATCGGACAACTATTTGGCAGCACAAAAGCGCCTTCCCGCGTTGAGATTTATTGGAAGGAAAAATCGCTTTCCCAATTGACGACGACTTACGATGTTAAGGGAACGCTTTGCATGAGCGCCCCTGATGAAAAGGAGCGCAATTTGCTCGAGGCGGTGTTGAAATTTGCCTATACGATGGGTGGTTTTGGGAAGTCTTGGCGGCGTGTTTGGCACGAAATGTTTTATCAACCCATTTACCAGCAGAAGCACCACAAGCGATACAATAAGGATATTGGCTGTCATTGGGAGTCAAATGAGTATTGGCTTAACGAGATTGAAACGCCCGAGCAGTTAAGGGGTTTTTTGGACAATTTGGAGCAAGTTTGTCGGCAATATTGGGGCGGCTCTATGTCTCAACCTGTGGATTGGCGGGAAACTTGGCATCGCGATCGCGTTGCGGTTTATGGGGCGGTGACGGCGCGATCGCAAGCCATTGAGTTGTTCCACGATGCCCAGTTTAAAACGACTCCGGCAATTGGAGGAAAACAGCCCGGAGACAAGCGACCCAAGCACGTTAGTTCCGTTTTGCATCGGATGTTGCCCATCGCTCAAAGTTCGTCGGAAAATGCGCAATATTTGGAAATTGTCACCGTATTTCATGGGAAAAATAGTTCCTGGCAAAAAAACTGGGAACGCGATGGAGAAAGTCAGCTTAATAGTTTTATTCAGGAGTTAAAGAAGAAAGGTTTGGCGCTAACGTGGGGCAATTGACCTCCTGAACCTTGATGATTTTGACTTTAATTTATATTTGTACTCAAAAAAGGCTACTCACTCATTTGAGTAGCCTTTCTTTTGTTTCAACTAATCCGATTTGACCCAATCGGTAGGGTGGAACCTAAAATTGAGCAGGAAATTGAAGCTTCCAAAGGTTTCCAACTAATCCGATTTGACCCAATCGGTAGGGTCTCATGGCTAACTTAAACGTTGCTCGCTTTCTTTCTTGTTTCCAACTAATCCGATTTGACCCAATCGGTAGGGTAAAGATAATAAAAGAAGAAATTTTAATATGGTGTTGTGTTTCCAACTAATCCGATTTGACCCAATCGGTAGGGTTTAGTCGCAGCCCCTGCTGCTCTTGTTCAGACTCAAGCGTTTCCAACTAATCCGATTTGACCCAATCGGTAGGGAGTTCACCCTGGGGTGGGGTGATACACTATGGAACAATGTTTCCAACTAATCCGATTTGACCCAATCGGTAGGGGACAAAAAAAAGATTTTGGAGAATGGGCAATGGCAAAGTTTCCAACTAATCCGATTTGACCCAATCGGTAGGGTGATCAGGAGGGCGCGGGGGGGATTGTTCCCCGCCCGTTTCCAACTAATCCGATTTGACCCAATCGGTAGGGACGAGGTGGGGACTGCTCCCCCCCTCCATGTCCGTTTCCAACTAATCCGATTTGACCCAATCGGTAGGGCCCACAAGTTTATCTGATGGTACTCATGCTATATGGTTTCCAACTAATCCGATTTGACCCAATCGGTAGGGAGTTCGTCTGACAGCCCTTGCCTCGTAAGGGTTTCAGCCGCCGAATCGACGCACCTCTGTGAATTATAGTCTGCGACCCAAAAATTTGTCAATTCGACCCCCCTCAAATCCAGTCTGGGTATGGCATCGACGCACCTCAACACTAGAATGCGGGTTCCAGCGATTGGGAAAGGTGCGTCGATTAGTACACCCCCGAATCCTATAAATCGCTCAAAGCCCCATCAGGCAAGCTTTTGAGTCATTTTTTTTCCGTCGATCGGCACCAATACCCCCACCGACGCACCTCATCGCTGAAAACAGAGACCTGGTGTGGCGATCGCGCTCCTTCCGGGTAGTAAAACCGCTCAAAGCGATACAGAACAAAGCTTCTGTTGATTCCGCAAAGCCTCCAACGCAAAAAAAAGAATCGACGCACCTTATCAATCATTTATGGAAACCCCCTCTTCTACCCCTCTGTTAAATTTATTAAAACATTCGTGCTTTTACGGACGACTTGCCCGGTTGTATGAAAAGATCGCTGACGAATCTTCTCAAAACAGCCAGCCACTCAGTCCCACTTCTGTTAAATATTGTTGACCCAACAAAATAGCCAATGTATCACAAAGCCTACGGCATCATGGAAACCTTAGCCCCCCTCCACGTCGGCGCGAGTGCGGGAGAGGAAACGGGCAATCTTAACCTAATATTTCGCGACCAATTTACCCTAACCGGCATTATCCCCGGTAGTTCCATTCGCGGTCGGTTCCGCGCCGATATGCGCGCTCCTCAACGCGAACAAGATGAGTCGCTTTGGTACGGACACGAAGCTGTTACGGGACAGGAGGATGGCGGTACGACGGAAGCGCGGGTTAAATTTGAATACGCCTCGCTGATTTGGTTGCCGGTTTTCTGTCCGGGACAACCCGTCGTTTGGGTAAGCTGTCCGCGTTTGTTAAAGCGGTACAAACAAGTTGCGGAAATCGATGCCAAAATTCCCCAGCCTTACACGGCATCTCCTTCGCTGGTGGGGCGCAATATTGGCGACAATCAAACGGTTTTGTTTTTCAATTTGGGCTTTCTGGCGATCGAGCATAAAGTAGACTTGTCTCCGTGGATTCCCCAAGGCAGCGATTTATCTGAAGCTAGTTTAGTGGTCGTCGCCGACAGCGATATTTCCATGCTGCACGATATGGCCCTTTATCGCCAAAGTCGCGTTTCCCTCGAAGCTAACCAAAAGAAGGCGAAACAAGGCGCGTTTTTTGATGTGGAGGCGCTACCCGAAGGCAGCGTTTTGGTATTTCCCGTGGCGCTGAAGGAGGAGGGATGGCAGCCGTTTGGCGATCGCAAAACTGACGAACTGTATTTTGGCGGTTTGGAGTCTATCGGTTTCGGTCGCTGCCGCGTCACCTTGGCGGGGAACTATTTTGCAGAAAATGCGCAGTAAGCACGTAGAAATAAAGAGGTTTTATCGATTATGGGATGGCAATATTACGGACTCGATCGCTCGGCACAACAATTGGTGTTGGATGCCAAGTTGCGCGATCGCCAATCGCTCAATCAATCGTTTAAAATGCGCGAGGCTGTTGCCTACGGATTGGAACGGTTTTGGGGCGAACACTTGCGTTTACAAGGGAAGGAGGCAACCAAATCTCAATACTGGAAGGCAACGTGGGATGTGTTGGTGAAACTCATGGACGATGCTGGGGTAACTATTCCCAACGATGCGGTCAATGCCAATCAAACCGAAAAGGTGAAAGTAATGGCAGAGAAATTGTGGCAAGTGAGTTTAGAAGACCAGCGCGTGGCAATGGCAGTCCTGGCGCAGTTGTGCGATTGTTTGGTTTGGTGGACGCAACGATATAAGGGGGAACGAGATTAAACAGTACCATCTCCGTAAATCCCTGCGCGGCTGAGGCTGTAGTCCGATAAAACAGGGGGAGGGAATGTAAAGTCGGTGGCAAACTCGTCAGCTAAGCGATCGCTCCCGGTTTCAAAGTCGTCCTCGTTTTCAATGGCGCGATCGCCTGCCTGATTTAGCAACGCTTCTACTGTTGGCGCGAAAGCTGCGACTAGCACTCTTTTCGTCTCTTCTGAGTCGCGACGAGCAATGGACGAACGGAGTTTCGCTTCTTGTTCGGGGGATAATTCTAGTGTCACGGTCATCATCTTTCGGTTCTCTCACCTTCGATTTACTCTGAATTTAGCAATTCTAAAATCGAGGTAGGGTGCATCAGCGTTGTCAATCGTCCACAAATTTGAAAAAAACTCATGATTGTCCTGAAAGAAAACCTAAAACAGGAACTCGATAAATTGAACGAAGAGCAATTAAAGCAAGTCGCTAACTTTATTGCCTTCCTCGAGTTTGCAGCCAGAGGAGATCGAAAAAATGCTCCCTTCTGGGAAACAGCAACGCCCAGCGATCGCGTGGCGAGATGGCGCAACTCTGTCGCGCCGAGCGGAACCCAAAGTCCCAATTTACCCGATGAAGCACTCCGTCGCGACAGTATTTATGACGAATGACCCAATACTTACTGGATACAAATATTCTCCTGCGAGCCTACGACCCCGCTTCCCCAAGCTATGGAGTAGCAGTAGAAGCTATCTCTCAATTACTGATGCAGGGAGATGAATGCGTCCTGACCGCCCAAGTTCTCATTGAGTTTTGGGTCGTCGCCACGCGCCCGGTAGAAGTGAACGGTTTGGGGTGGAGTGTCGAACGGACGCGCGATATCGTGGAGACACTACTCGGCCAATTTCCCCTCTTGGAAGAGTCTGCGCAAATCTTTCCCAACTGGTTTAACTTGGTCGCAACTGGCAACGTTAGGGGAAAACGAACTCACGATATTCGTCTCATTGCCGTGATGCTCGCGCACCAAATTACTCACCTTCTAACGTTTAATCCAAGAGACTTTACGATCGCGCCCGATCTCGATCTCGTCATTGTTCGTCCTCAAGACTTGGTTTGAGCGAACTCCGACTCGACACAACCTCCTATAGATGAATTCGTCAAAAAATCCCATGACTCAAATTCCCAACGCTGCTCAAAAAGTCCCGATGATGTTCCGCGCGCAAACGGCGGGACGCTGCCAACTCCAGCGAATCGCGCGCAACGTTCCCCAACAGGATGTCCAACGCTGGACTGACGAATGGATCGATCGCGCCCATCCCGTTCCCTCTTCTTCGCCCCAAAACGTGCAAACGCGCATCTATACCCTCAGTTGGCGCTTTGTCACTAACGGCGGTCAGGATGACGGCATTATCCGCCCGGTTATTGGTGCTTTTGGTTTGCCCTACTATCCAGGAAGTAGCATGAAAGGTGCATTTCGTCAAGCCTGCACTTCCCAACAAGGCGATCGCTACTGCGGCAAAAAGCTTTCGGGGGGCGACTTCGAGCCGGGACTGTTGCGCTTTCACGGCGGCTATCCTACAAGCGATGGCTGGCAAGAGGGATTGGTGGATATGGTTCATCCCCAACAGGACTGGCAGGTGAAGTCGGACGAGAAACGTGGCGGCGCGTTTGCGCAGATTTCCCTCTACCAACCGACACTGCGCTTTGGCATTTCTAGCACTAAACCGGAGGATACCGATTGGGAGGAGGTGTGGCAAATTTGGGAGCGCGCGATCGCGGTAGGATTGGGCTGTCGCGTCAGTGCGGGTTACGGACAGCCGAGGAAACAGGCGGGAAAGGTACTGTATCGCTGTACGGTTCGCGGCCAAGGTGCAGCACCCAAGTTATTGGATGGGAGGGGCGAATTTCGTCCCAATTTATTGCGCGCGTCGCTGCGAGGTCACGCGCTACGCATCTTTGGCGGGTTGTGCGGGGCGGAAGTCGCAGAGGATTTGGTACAAACCCTTTTTGGCGGCGTGAAGGGTAGCGGTACAGTGGGGTTGCTGAGTATGAATTTTCGCGCAACCCAGTTGGAACTCGACGAGTATGGCGTGGGGTCTTATGCGGTTCCCACTTACGATGTGGAAGGGTGTTGGACCTGGCAGTTGACTCGCGAGTTGCCCGAAGCGCAGCACGAGGCTTTGAAAAAGTTGATGCGGAGTTTGACCCGCTTTGCTGTACTGTTAGGAGGGTTTGGTAAGTCTTGGCGCAGGGCGGATCATCGCCTCTTTTATCCCGAATATTACGAGAGGTCTGAGTTGAAGCCGTTGATTGGCTGTCACTGGCAGTGGGCGGATAAGTCCCTTGTCAACGATAACCGCGTCCTTAAGTTGCAGCAGGTGGGGAAGTTTATTGACGAGGTGCGAGAGTCTGCTGCCGCCTGGATGCGATCGCAAAACGTTACGCCTAACCCTGATTCCTATGCGAGTCAGTGGCGCGAGGCATGGCATCCCGAAAAGGTGCAAGTTTGGGGACGCTTGGCTGAGGAGGCGGAAGATTGCGAGGCAATTCGGTGGTTGCACGGTCCCTATCGCAGGGCAATTCGGGATGCGGGGATTCCTTCTGGGTCGATTTACAGTACGTCGATGACGGGGAGTGTGAATCAGGTGGGGCATTTGTGGCATCGTATGTATCCGGTAGTAAAGTTGCTGAGAAGTCGCGAGGAACCCAAGAAGCGGGTCGCAAGGCAAACGCGCCAGTTTTTTGAGTTGCTAACGGTTTTCCCCGATCGAACGCCGGAATCTGATGGTTTTTTGGAGTTTTTGGAATCGAATCAGCACTATTTTGAGAAGCTTTGGTAGGGGATATCCTCCCAAACCCCCTTAATATGAAATCCTTAAATGTTTGCTACGAATGATTGACGGGGGGACTGGGTTCTGGGTTCTGGGTTCTGGGTTCTGGGTTCTGGGTTCTGGGTTTTAAACTCACGCACTCTGTACGGACGTTTTATAAAACGTCCCTACCTCTGAACTCAACTGACGGGGGGAAAGATGTGTAGCATTTTTTGAGGGATTTCATATAAGAAGGGAGGCTTTTAAAGAGACGCGATCGCTTTAATTCGAGTTTGACAAAAAGGCGATCGAACGATCGAGACTACTAGACTCGCTATATCGCTGAATGTAGCACTTAAATTTGGGAATAGAAAAGAGCCAAATCAGAAAAGTTTGGCTCTTTTTTGTTGACATTATATTCTGATTTAATCCAGTCGGTAGGGTAAAAACACTGGCAGTTGTCCTCCAAAAACGGGGAACTCAAGAGTTTCCAACTAATCCGATTTGACCCAATCGGTAGGGTCAACAGTGGACCACAACCACGCATCCTTACGAAGGTTTCCAACTAATCCGATTTGACCCAATCGGTAGGGTTTTTTTTTCTTTACGAAACCTTGTGAGCTGAAGGTTTCGTTTCCAACTAATCCGATTTGACCCAATCGGTAGGGGATTTCAACAGTGTGGAAACCAAAAGCAGCATTATTATGGTTTCCAACTAATCCGATTTGACCCAATCGGTAGGGCAGAGCATATCTACACAGAGTTCACGGACGGTCATGTTTCCAACTAATCCGATTTGACCCAATCGGTAGGGTCGAGGGGTGTGATACGGAAGCTGATCCTGGGATTGACCGTTTCCAACTAATCCGATTTGACCCAATCGGTAGGGTCCGGTGTATTCTACCCGTCCAGTCACCAAGACACGGTTTCCAACTAATCCGATTTGACCCAATCGGTAGGGTCTGACCGCGTGCCTGTTGAAGAATGAACCAGCTAGCGTTTCCAACTAATCCGATTTGACCCAATCGGTAGGGCGGAGAGGCACACTGCGTCTTCTATCAAGGAGACTATAGTTTCCAACTAATCCGATTTGACCCAATCGGTAGGGATGATATGTTGTCCAGATGTGTATAGTGGCCTTCCGACGTTTCCAACTAATCCGATTTGACCCAATCGGTAGGGCTTTCAATAAGGTTTCTAACCATAAGAAGGCGCAGATAATTGTGTTTCCAACTAATCCGATTTGACCCAATCGGTAGGGCCAAATCTATCCGGGGGAGTATGCCCCCAACGGTGCTTAACGTTTCCAACTAATCCGATTTGACCCAATCGGTAGGGTCTGCCACCAAGGAAAGGAAGAAGAACTTATAAAGTTGTTTCCAACTAATCCGATTTGACCCAATCGGTAGGGGTCAAGTAATGAAGCTTTCTTCCTAAGGCTACATGGTTTCCAACTAATCCGATTTGACCCAATCGGTAGGGAGTTCGTCTGACAGCCCTTGCCCCGTAAGGCTTTCAGCCACCGAATCGACGCACCTCTGTGAATTATAGTCTGTGACCTGAAAATTTGTCAATTCGACGCACCTCAAATCCAGTCAGAGTAAGGCATCGACGCACCTCAACACTAGAATGCGGGTTCCAGCGATTGGGGGAGGT
The DNA here is from genome assembly GCA_034189065.1 of Cyanobacteriota bacterium. GTDB lineage: Bacteria > Cyanobacteriota > Cyanobacteriia > Cyanobacteriales > Spirulinaceae > FACHB-1406. The sequence goes on along the minus strand of JAXHVQ010000137.1, from coordinate 523 downwards.
GCGTCGATTAGTACACCCCCGATTCCTGAAAATCGCTCAAAGCTATATCATACGAGCTTTTGTGGCATTTTCGACTTTACCAATCAGCACCAATACCCCCACCGACGCACCTCATCGCTGAAAATAGAGACCAGGTGCGTCGATCGCGTTCCTCCCAGGAAGCAAAATCGCTCAAAACCAGATATAACAAAGCTTGTGTCGATTTTGAAAGGCTGCCAATGCCCAAAAAAAAGAATCGACGCACCTCCACCCGCGATCGCCTATAATTCCTCTGAGGTACCGTGGAATGCGATCGCGCAATGGACAAACGAGAAAAATATCGCAACTATAGCGTTTTTATTTGGGACTTGCTGCAAAAAGCTGAAACCCTATTAATTAATGCGCTCGCGGTGTATTAGAGTTACTTAAATCTTCGCTCTTCGGCAGGAAAATTTCATTTCTGTTCTTCCCCTGCTTCCCCTGCTCCCCCTGCTTCCCCTGCTTCCCCTGCTTCCCCTGCTTCCCCTGCTCCCCCTGCTCCCCC
>JAXHVQ010000136.1:0-16972 GCA_034189065.1 Cyanobacteriota bacterium | reverse complement strand
ACTCCTCGGCATTTACCCGAGCAGATGTAGCGAAACTGATATGCTCAAACAAATCCTCAAGCAACGTTTAAGACTAGCAGGCGAACAAGGAAGTCGATTAACCCATCTCCTCTTCCTCGCTGTTTCGATGATGGCCTTTAGCGTCGTCGCCTTAACCGTTGCCAGTTCTCTGTTTCTCAGTCGCGTGGGAGCAACCTACTTGCCCCTATCCTACGTGCTAATGGGACTAATTTCCCTCCCCGCCTATACTTGGCTCTCCCAAGTTGTCGATCGCTACAGTCGCGTTCTTTTATGTCAAATTTTTCTAATCGTCGGCACGATCCTCGCAGTGGTTCTGCGCGGGTTGCTAGAACTAGACGCAACTTGGACCTATTATGCGTTGCACGTCGGGTCATACTTTCAATGGATATTAGTTCCCGAAGTACTATTTCCCAGTTTAGTCTCTGACTATTTCACCTCCCTCGACTGGAAACGCTACGCGCCGTATTTAAAAATGGCAATGGCAGTGGGGGGATTATTGGGAGGAGGACTCACCGCACTACTGGCAGGCAAAATTTCCCCCGAAAATCTATTGTGGATTTTGCCAGGATTATACGCGATCGCGCTGTTTCAACTGACCTACTTTGACGCGCGACAAAAACCCCTAGCAGGCAGTCCCACACCCGACGACACCAGCGAAGAATTCAACTGGACAACCCTGCCCGCGCTGCTGCACAACTATCCCATCATCTTCTTCCTCGCCAGCAGCACATTTTTGTATATCCTACTCTACAGCATTGCCGAATTCGAGTACCTTAGTATTTACGCCCACACCTTCGCCGATAAACAGCAGCTAACCCGCTTCCTGGGACTCATGCGGGTCGCCAACAACATTTTACCCTTTTTCATCCTCTACCTCGTCACGCGACCCCTCATCGCCCGTTTGGGAGTCAGTCGCATGAATCTCGTCTACCCCCTCACCACGATCGCGAGTTTCACTTCTTTAGCAACGCACCTCAATTTACCCGCCGCCATCGCCTGCAACTTTAACGCCGATGGACTCGACGACAGCCTCAACCAACCCATTCACAACCTCAACTATAACGCCGTCCCCTACCAAATCGTCGGGCGAGTGCGCGCCATTAGTAACGGGTTGGTGTATTCCGTCGGACTCGCGATCGCGGGACTTCTCCTATGGGTTTCAAAGTCTCTCCTAACGCCCTTCCAAATCGCCTGCGTCGGTTTGGGGATCGCAGTCATCTTTCTGATAGCACGCTATTTAATGGGACAAAGTTACCTGCGATCGCTGCTAACCTTATTGCGATCGGGAACCATCCAACTCGAACAAGTTAGCGAAGGATTGACTCGCCTCCCCGCCCAATACCGCCCTCAAATTCGCGCCCTGCTAACCAGTCGCGATCGCCTCGAACAAAACTTAGGCGTAGAATTAGCCCGACGCACCGAACACCCCAGTCAATTTTTAGACGAAATCGACCGCTTATTACCCGAAGCCGATCGCGTTTTAGAACGCACCCTGCTTAAATTTTTTGCCACAACCCCCGATCCTGCCATCAACCGCTACTTACGCGATCGCCTTGCCCGCAGTCCCCAACCCATTCAACGCCTCGCCCTCATCGCCCTCATCGCCCGCAAAGAACCCCTTGAAGACAGCGAACTGCGCGCCCTCTGCCAAAGTTGCGATCCCGTCCTGAAGGCGCTAACCTATATCGCCCTCGAACAAGCCAACAGCACCGATCCCGTCCTCAAAGCCAACTACGGTCTCTATTGGCTGTCCAACCTCGACAGCGCCACCACAAGGGTGTTGATTGAAAGCATACGCGGCACCGGCGATCGCAAATATATCCCCCTCTTAAAGTTACTCGTCGTCGAGGGTCCCCTCGAAGTCAAGCGTCAAGCCTTAGAAGCCCTAGCCCTGTTTGTCCGTCCCGGCGATCGCGATTTAGCCGAACTCGCAGCGACTGAGTTGGCCCATTTCGACCCCCTACTGCGCGCCGCTGCCCTCAAATTGTTGGGGATCGCTCGCCATCCCGACCTTTTGCCCCACGTTGCCCGAGGATTAGACCATCCCAACTTAGCGGTGCGCTTGTGGGCGGCTAAGTCCCTGGCTGCTTATGGAGAAAGCGGTTTAGCCTTAGCCGAAGAACGGTTGCAATCGCCCCGTACCGAGGTGGTAGAGGCGGCGATCGCGGCCATCGGTCAAGTGGGGACGCGCCGCGCCGAAACCCTCCTCTTTAACCATTTAAAGCCCTATTACACCCTCGTACAGTCCAGTTTGCGCTGGAAACAATTGCTGCCGGAACGCAAGCGATGGCAACTGTTGAGGATTGCGATCCAAGATTTCCAAGACCGTTTGATTCATCGCGTTCTCTACGTCCTCTCCAATCTCGATCGCGAAGGCACTTCCAGTACCATCCGCCGCATTTTGCATACCTCCAACCTGCGGTTAAAAGCAAATGCCCTCGAAACGCTGGCTTCCGGTCGCTATCGCCGTTTTGTCGTGCCGATTTTGCCCCTCCTCGAACCGGAGAATGAGGGCGGCGAACTGGGGGGCGCAGCAGCGAATGTTCTAGCGGAAACCTCGAAAACGAGCGATCGCTGGATTCGTCTGGCTTCGAGTTTGGCGGCAGGGAAGGGGTTGCCCCCCGACTGGGTTTGGCCGACGGTTCTCGACCTCGATGGGCTTCCTCTGGTACCCGAGGGAGATGAATTGTTTCTCAAGCGCACGCTTTTCCTGAAAACGGTTCCTCTATTTGAACCGTTATTTCTCGACGAATTGTTGTTAGCGAACCGCGCGTTGCAGTGCGAGACGTTTGCGGCGGGGGAAATTTTGTGTCAGCAAGGGACAATGGGGAGGGGATTGTATATTGTTTGGCGGGGGGAAGTGGAGTTGGTTCAAGAGGGGGGTTCTGATGTAAAGGGGGCGCGTATTGCGATGCGGTCCCCGAAGGAAACGTCAGTTGAGTCTGCCCTTTCGGTTCTCGATAAGGCGGAAATTGAAACTCGGACTGCAATTGGTTTGAAACCAAGTCAATATTTTGGGGAAATGACGCTGCTTGACGATGTGGCGTTGCCATTTAGCGCGATCGCGCGCTCGGATTGTACGATTTTAACTTTGTCGCGATCGGAGTTTAGTCCTTTGATCAATCTTTATCCTCGATTGTTGATGGGGTTGTCTCTCGCTGGTGGTGGGTTTCCCCTATTTAGTCGCCATTCTTAATAAAAGGGGGTTTTTGGGTTGATTGTTTTCAACGTGCGCCATTATCCCCGCCTTCGGGGATAATCGCTCTGTAATATTCGATACATTATGACTTACGCAAAACCTATCTGTAGGGTGTGTTAGCGCAGCGTAACTCACCTTTTGTGTATTAGCTTATTGAGCAAAAACACAAAGTATTCCATGCTACTAAGTAAAGGAAAAAAGAGAAAATTCATCAAAGCTTTAAGGATTCGCGTAGTTTTATGAAGATTAGAAAAACTTCTATGCTCAATTGAGGCAGCTTGAGAAATTCCCGCTATCGTCTAAAGAACAAACTTTCGACACAAGATCGGTTACACTAGCACCAACCTATTAAAAGTTAGGCATTTTCACCCAGACCTAACATTAATTTACTGGTTCGAGTTAAGCATTCACAAGAGGATTGAGCTGTGACACAGGCTGTTATTGACGAAACAATTGCTACGGTCGAGGTCCGCGGAAGTATTAACGCGGCTAATGCGGAAACCTTCAAAAAGCGACTGCTCGATACGCTTCGCTCTCAATCTGCACCCATCTTGCTGGTTGATTTGGCTCGAGTCGAGCTCATCGACAGTGCGGGATTGATGGCTTTAGTTGCAGCATACCGCCTTGCAAAAACTTTAAAGCGGCGCGCGGTTTTATGTTCTGTTTCTCCCTCAGTACGAATTATTTTCGAGCTGACACAACTCGACAGACGCTTTGAAATGTACGAGAATCGCCTAGCACTGGAAACGGCTCTTGCGCATTCCTAATGCGCTTCGGCTCGAATTCTCGACCTAAAGTGCTTGAAAGTGCGCGCTCGTGCCTACCTTCAAGCACTTCTCACTTTAGTAGGACTTACGCAAATCCTCTATTAATAATGATTAAATGTTAACGCGATTTTAGGGACTGCGATCGCGCTCGTCAAGAGTTTAAAAATGAGTTATTAAGTCAAGCTGAGAAAGCCTTGTACGCCTCACACAACTAAGTTCAATATTTTGTTTCGTTCGTAGTCAGCACTTCAGCGCTGAAGTGCTGGCTACGAATGTTTTTTCCTATTCTTCCTAACGGAAGTCGAGAGAAACTGCTTCAGATCTGCAAGCAGAAAATATCCAAGTTTCAGCTCCTTTTCTTCCGAGTTGAAGTCGAGAGTAAAAGTTACAATGATTCAACCTTTGAAATGTTCAAGTTTCAGTTCCTTTTCTTCCTGGTGGAAGTCGAGAGGGCGGCTTCTGGAAGCCTTGCCCCCACTAGATTATAGACCAGGTTTCCGAGCATGACCCAAAATCGCTGTCTCAAAAGCCTAATTTTCCTCCTTCGACACCCCTCAAACCCTTACCCAGCCTGCGACCGACGACGAAAACGAAAAAACGTCGTTTGAGGGCGATCGCCGTCGTCGTTGGAAAATTGCCAAACTGACAGAAAGGTAGTACCGTTTTCGCGATCGCTTCCTCCGAGCGAAGCAGTGTGTTACTACAAGCGGTGCGTTACGCTGCGCTAACACACCCTACTAAGCTGATAGGTTTTCGCGATCGCTTCCTCCGAGCGAAGCAGTGTGTTACTACAAGCGGTGCGTTACGCTGCGCTAACACACCCTACTAAGCTGATAGGTTTTCGCGATCGCTTCATTCGATAAAAAAGCCATTGTCCGTAGGGGAAGTTTTCGCGATCGCCTCATCCGATTGAAGCGGTGTGTTACTATAAGCTTTTCCCAACTTTAACTATTAATTAGCTTTTGATGTATAGTCCGAACTTAGGCAACTGGTATAACCTGAAAGAACGTCAATTCCTAATATAAACATATCCGTGACCATCAAAATTCTTCATCTATCCGATATCCATATGGGGAGTGGCTTTGCCTACGGTAGGACAAACCCCGAAACCGGTCTGAACACGCGCCTAGAAGATTTTGTTCAAACCCTAGCGCGCATCATCGATCGCGCGATCGAAGAACCCGCAGATCTCGTATTATTCGGAGGAGATGCGTTTCCCGATGCCACTCCACCCCCCTACGTCCAAGAAGCATTTGCCGTCCAATTTCGTCGCCTCGCCGATGCTGATATTCCCGCCGTTTTATTAGTGGGAAATCACGACCAGCACTCCCAAGGAACCGGCGGGGCGAGTCTCTGTATTTACCGAACGCTGGCAGTTCCGGGTTTTCGCGTAGGAGACCGCCTCGAAACCCATCGCATTTCCACGCGCAACGGCGAAGTTCAAGTAATCGCGCTTCCGTGGTTGACTCGTTCGACGCTACTGGCGCAACCAGAAACCGAAGGACGGTCTCTCGCTGAAGTCAACGCCCTCCTCATCGAACGCCTTCAACCGGCGTTAGAAGGGGAAATTCGCGCCCTCGACCCGGAAATCCCCACGGTATTGCTAGGTCATTTAATGGTCGATCGCGCGGCATTGGGGGCAGAACGCTTTTTGGCGGTGGGGAAAGGATTTACAATTCCAATTTCCCTTTTGATGCGCTCTGAAATTGATTATATTGCCTTGGGTCACGTTCACAAACACCAAAATCTCAACCCTGCTAATAATCCTCCTATTGTTTATCCCGGCAGCATCGAACGGGTTGATTTTAGCGAAGAGAAGGAGGAGAAGGGATACGTTTGGCTGGAGTTGGAAAAGGAGAAGGCGAATTGGGAGTTTTGTTCTCTGCCCGTGCGGTCTTTTTGTACAATTGACATTGATGTTTCCCAAACGGAAGATCCCCAAGAGGCGATTTTGGAGGCGATTGCGAAACGGGACATTCATGAAGCTGTTGTCCGCTTGATTTATAAAGTGCGATCGCAACAGTTAGATGCCATTGAAACGACTGCGCTACACCAAGCATTACAAGAAGCCCACGCCCACACCATTCGCCCGGAATTAGTATCTCAGCTAGCTGCACCTCGCCTGCCTGAATTGGGGTCTAGCAGTCGAATGGATCCCCTCGAAGCGTTGCAAGCCTATTTAGGAAATAAAGAGGACTTAAAAGATATCGCAGCAGAAATGCTCGACGCAGCACAACTGTTGCTAGAAGAGGAAGGAGAATTAGTAGGAAGTCGTGTGTAAGCTGTTCGGTTTTTAAACTGCGACGCTCAATTCTCCGAAAGGCAGCTATGCTGAAGTGAATACCCAATTTAAATGCACGACAGCTTAAGCTGTTCGGTTTTTAAACTGCGACGTTCAATTTTCCGAAGGGCAGAAGGCACCAAGTCATACCGCTTTTAAGCGTTGGCTGCACTTCGGAGATACCGGAGATGGGGGTGTAGCAAAATTTGACGAATCTGGTTAAATTCTCAATTTACAGACAAGGGCAGCTTAGCACAAAAGTAGTCATCTCTAAAATATTGCTGTTGCGTCACGTAAAAATTCAATAAAAAATAATGAGAAGAGAAGCGCGATCGCGCCATATACCGTAAAATACAAGAGACTAAAACCTCTTAGAGGTCAACTTAGAGGTCAACCCATGATTCAAGCCTTACCCGCACTCGTTACCTTCGATGAATTCATTGCTTGGTACCCAGAAAATTCAGAACACCGCTACGAACTGCACGATGGAGTGATTGTTGAAATGCCGAAGCCTAGGGGAAAACATTCGAGAGTGGCAGGATTTACAATTGCCGAACTCAACTTTGAAATTAGGCGAGTGCAACTCCCTTACTTCATTCCTAAAGAATGCGTCGTCAAACCCCGCCGCAATGACTCTGGATACGAACCCGATGTGATTGTCCTCGACGACCGAACCATTGGAGACGATCCGCGTTGGGAACGGGAGTCCATCGTTACGAAAGGAGCTTCTATCGCTCTAGTTATTGAAGTCGTTTCTACCAATTGGAGCGATGACTATGCGCTGAAGTTGGAAGAATATGAAGCAATGGAAATTCCCGAATATTGGATTGTTGATTATCTTGGATTAGGCGGTCGGCGCTATATTGGCTCTCCTAAACAACCGACGCTTTCAGTCTATCAGCTTGTTGATGGCGAATATCAAGGGAAACAGTTTAGAGGTAACGAGCGCATTGAGTCTGTTGCTTCCCCCGATCTCAATTTAACCGCTGCCAAGATTTTTAACGCCGGACAATCAACCTAACTGTTGCGCAGACAGATGCCGAATGCGAGAGAGCGCTAATTATGCTATGGTTCATACCAGAGGTTTTTCTAACCGTTGCAGCAAACGCAAGCCACACAATTGGTTGAATGGCTTCGCAGGACTCTAGAATATACCTTCGGATAATTTCTAACCCTTTCGGCACGCCAGATATTTAGACATTGAATAACAACTATTAATGTTTAAAAAATACGAATATTGCTCAAACGACTTATAAAAACAAACTTTTTGACAGGTATCTCATGAAAGACATTTGTATTTTGTACCACTATCACCGCGTTGACGATCTGACATTGCAACATTTGAATTTAATAAAAGAACATAATCCTGATGCAATTGTCATCTCTGTCACCAATGACATTCCTGAATATCTCCCCGACTCAGTAGATGTAAGAAATTTTTCCTCAGTATGGAATACTAGCAATAAGTGGCACTCAATTGATACAACATTCTATCTCTGGTTTTTGAACCGAGAGATTTCCGCTCGGCGATATTTAATTATGGAATACGATTGTCGGTGTACTCTGCCAATCAAAGATGCCTATGCTGAAGTTTGGGACGCAAGTGTCAGTTGTCGCAGTTTTTATACTCCTCAAAACAAGCCGAACTGGGCTTGGTTCAAAAAAAAGAATTTGAATCAGCTTCCTCGCCGAGATCGTCCCTATGCTGCTGGAGTAGTTCCCTACGCCGGAACCTTGATATCCCATGATGCAGCAGAACGAATCCTTGATTGTATTAGCAAAAACGATGTTTTTTGTGAATTGAGACTGGGTACGGCAATTAATAAAGCTGGATTGAATGTTGTCACTTTCCCAAATCGTTTAAAAGAGACAATATATGCAACAACTACTGAACTTGATTTGACAAAACCCGGCATTTATCATCCGGTTAAAGCCAAGCCTGTTTTTGAAGAAAAATTGCGAAAAAAGCAAAGTAAATACGGGACACCAGTTCGCAAAATCAATGACTAACTAATAATCGACAGTAGCCAATTAATTGCTCGATTCGCGCCAAGCAAGCGCTTTGCCGCGATATCGCGATCGCGGAGTTGCGAGAACTCCCCAAAAACGCAACATCCGTCTGCAACAGTCGCATCGCCCGATTCATTTCGGTTTGAATCGACTGCCAGCGCGGCGCGATCGCGTCCTCAATCCCCTCACTCGTTAATGTCAAAATGCGTTCCCGATAAACCTGCTGCACCTGCTGAAAATCTCCTTTCACATCTCCCCCCGCTTCCAGACTTGCTTTTAACCCCTCAATAGCGGCTAAAAACTCTTCATATCGCCGACAATATAAAACAGGGAGCATCAACTACACTCTTCAAGTTAAAATTTTGTTACAACGCTTGCTTTTTTAGAAAAAACGTGGATTGAAATTCGAGTCGGTCTGAGTTTGCACTCGACCCTCGGATTTCTATTTTCCTACCCCAGGTGCATTCACGCTGCATCCTCTTTTCTGGCACAATGCTTGACTCTAGCTTACGACTCGCTTCCCGCCCTCGCCCCTTAAATGACCCATAACATGAACGCAACCCCCTTAACCGTTACAACCCCCAACGATTGCTCCCTTCCCAACTGGCTCGAGCAATGTCCCATCGTCGATCGCAGTGGCAACTCCCTCTCCAATGACGATAATAACCTAATCTGCCGCGCCTTCGAGTTTGCCTACCAACTGCACCAAGGTCAATACCGAAAATCGGGAGAACCCTACATCGCCCACCCCGTCGCCGTTGCCAGTTTGCTGCGCGACTTAGGAGGAGATAGCGCCACCATCGCCGCCGGCTTCCTTCACGATGTGGTCGAAGATACCGAAATCACCCCCGAGGAAATCGAACACCATTTCGGCCTCGAAGTGCGACAATTAGTCGAAGGCGTAACCAAACTTTCGAGCTTCAACTTTTCGAGCAAAACCGAACAGCAAGCCGAAAACTTTCGCCGAATGTTCCTGGCAATGGCCAAAGATATTCGAGTCATCGTCGTCAAACTCGCCGATCGCTTGCACAATATGCGCACCCTCGAGGCACTCAAACCCGAAAAACAGCAGCGCATCGCCCGGGAAACCCGAGAAATCTTCGCTCCCCTCGCCAACCGTTTGGGCATTTGGCGCTTAAAGTGGGAATTAGAAGATTTATGCTTCAAATACCTCGAACCCGAAGCCTATCGCAAAGTCCAGTCCCTCGTTGCCGAACGACGCATCGATCGCGAACAACGCATCGAAACGGTTATCGAAATGTTGCGATCGCGCCTACAATCATTAGGAATCGCCACCCTCGAAATCAACGGCAGACCCAAACACCTCTACAGCATTTACCAAAAAATGGCGCGCCAAAATAAAGGATTTCACGAAATCTACGACATCGCCGCCATTCGCCTCATCGTACAAGCCAACGACGAATGCTATCGCGCTCTCGCCGTCGTTCACGACCAATTCAAACCCATTCCCGGACGCTTCAAAGATTATATCGGCTTGCCCAAACCCAACCGCTATCAATCTCTACACACCACTGTTGTCGGATTGACCGGCAGACCGTTGGAAGTCCAAATTCGCACCCTGGAAATGCACCACGTTGCCGAATACGGTATTGCCGCCCACTGGATTTATAAAGAAAGTGGAGGTTCCCATGCCGGTCAACTGAGCCAGGACAAGGAGAAATTTACTTGGTTGCGACAGTTACTCGAATGGCAAAATGACCTGAAAGATGCGCGGGAATACGTTGAAAATCTTAAAGACAACTTATTTTACGAAGAAGTCTACGTTTTTACACCCAATGGCGATGTGGTCTCCCTCAACCGAGGCGCAACCCCCGTCGATTTCGCCTATCGCATCCATACCGAAATCGGCAATCATATGAAAGGAGCGAGGGTCAACGGACGGTGGACCGGACTCGATCGCGTTCTCAACAACGGCGATATCGTCGAAATTATTACCAGTAAAAATAGCCATCCCAACTTGGATTGGTTAAACTATGCCGTCACCCCCAGCGCGCGCAATCGCATCCGTCAATGGTACAAGCGATCGCACCGAGACGAAAATGTTGCGCGCGGGCGCGAACTCCTCGAAAAAGAACTGGGGAAAAGCAGTCTCGAAACCCTGCTCAAATCCGACTCCCTGCAATGGGTTGCCGAACGCTGTAACTACCACAATGTCGAAGATCTCTTAGCTGCCCTCGGCTACGGCGAAGTCACGCTCAACCACGCCGTCAATCGACTGCGAGAGGCAGTCCAAACCCTACAACCGGTTCCCCAGGTTTCCCCCGAAGACGAACTGTCCGAACAAACCCAACTGCCCGCACGCAGCGCGCCTCCCGTGGCTGAAAACCGCTGCCCCATCGCCGGAGTTGAAGGACTGCTTTACGGCATTGCTGGCTGTTGCCATCCGATTCCCGGAGAGGCAATTATTGGGGCTGTTACTCGCTCGAAGGGGATTTCAATTCACCGTCAGGGTTGCTCGAACTTAGAAAATATCGAAGGCGAACGTCTCGTTCCCGTCAGTTGGAACCCCGTTCCTCAAAAGTGTCACGCCCAAACCTATTTAGTCAATTTGCGGATTGAAACGATCGATCGTGTGGGCATTTTTAAGGATATTTTGGCACGATTGAGCGATCAAAACATTAATGTCTCTCACGCAGGCGTAAAAACCAGTACGGGAAAACCAGCATCAATCGATTTGGGGATTCAGATTCGCGATCGCCAACAACTCCAACTCATCTGCAATCAAATCCGAAAAATGAGCGACGTTCTCAACCTGCGGCGCATTAGCTCGGTTCGAGGCTGAAAATTCAATAAAAATACTGAACTTGGGTCGAAAACAAAAAAAAATTATGCTAAAAACCCTTGGAGATTCGCGGCTCGCAGCAAAGCGACTTAATTTTTTTTCTAGCAATTAACCGAAGCGATCGGCTATGATGTAACGAAATCTCAGTTCGAGGAAAAACCGCTCGAAATTTCCCAAAAACTCGACAAAATCCCGAAAGGACAACGGTACGCCAAAAGCGCAAAATCTTAACCTTTGGCAACAAGGCGAAAAGCATCTTGCGCCCATCTAAATTGAAACCGCGACTTCAGAAAATCGCGTTAGTCAGGGGCATCTTAACAATAAGTCAAAATATGGGTTCCAATAGAACCTAAACTGTTTGTGCGCGCTGCGGTAGCGCGGCTAAACCTAAAAAGATGCTTGCAGGACTAACAAGCAATGTCAGGCAAAAGTCATTCAAATTTTTATGGCAGGGAAGCCTCAACCCACCTCGCCCAGATGGAGTTGAGCTGGCACTCTCATTCTAGGGCGCACAGTTTTGTGCGAGTCGGTCTACTCCGCTCGTCAGAAGGCCCAGCACTGCTCGATGCGAGCCTGCTCGCCATTGCCCAACTCAATCAAACCGGCGGCGTGCTAGGGCGTACAATCGAGCCCATAACTATCGACAAAGCGGCAGATATTCCTCTCATTCTGCAAGACCCCTGTCTCAACGCGATTTTCGGCGGCTGGACTTCCCCCGAACGCCAAGCCCTTTTGCCCTTGTTAGAAGCCTACGACAGCATTCTGTGGTATCCCGCCCCCTACGAAGGACTCGAAACGAGCGATCGCGTCTTCTACACCGGCGGATGTCCCAACCAACCCGTCGAATTTGCCGTCCGTTGGCTCGTTCAACAGCAAAAACGCTGCCTTTACCTCCTTGGAAGCGAGTCCCCCTATTCCAAAACCACTCACGCCCTCCTCAAATCTCAACTGAAGCCGCACGGAATCATTATCGTCGGCGAAGATTACCTCGAGGGGAACTCGCCACAGGAACTTGCCGAGGGAGTTGCGCGCATCCAACGATCCCGTCCCGATTTCGTCCTCAACACCCTCCCTGCCAAGGCAAACCTCACCTTCTATCGCCAATTCCGCGACAGCGGTCTCAATGCCCAAAACACTCCCACCCTCGCCTTCCACCTCAGCGAACTCGAACTCGAAACCTTGGGAGAGTCTGCCGCCGGTCACTACAGTATTAGCTCCTACTTCCACCGCCTGCAACGAAGCGAAACCCAATACTTTATCCACACCTTCGCGCAACAATACGGAACCTCAGCGACAACCGCCGCCGCCATCGCCACCGCCTACACCCAAATTCACCTCTGGAAGCAAGCGGTAGAACTTGCCGAATCCTTTGCCCCCCAACGCCTGCGTCCCGCCGCCTACGGTCAGCGCTTCCTCGCCCCCAACGGCTTCGTCAGCCTCGAAACCAACCATCACCTCAGTCAACCCTACTCCATCGGACGCGCCCTCCCCAACGGTCAATTTGAGGTCGTAGCCAGTAGCGATCGCCCCCTGAAGCCCCTCCCCTGGATGGGAGTCGAGGCTGAAGAATTCAACCCCTCTGATGTCCTCGTCGAAGTGCTCAGCGATGTCTCCCACTGGGTTCGCCGCAGCCACACCTTTGAGAACGAAAACCGCACGCTCAAAGCGCAAATCGCCCAATTACAAAACCAAGTCGCCTCGCACCAACAAGCAGAAGAGGCGATGCACCGCTACGGACTCAATTTGCGCGCCCTGTTCGCAGCCATTGGCGATGTCATCTTTACGACCGACCGAGAGGGCATCCTGCTCGACATCGCCCCCACAAACCCCCAAAATCCCCACAAACCCCCTGCCGATTTCCTCGGCCGCAGCCTTGACGAAATTTTCGACCCCGCCCGAGCCCAACTCTTCGGCGATCGCCTGCGCGAGGCCCTCGAAACCCAACAAACCCTCACCTTTGAATATTGTCTCCCCCACGGCTCTGCCGAAGCAGAAGTCTGGTTTTCTGTCAACCTCTGTCCCCTCGCCCCCGAAGAAGAATCCGTCATTTGGATTCAGCGCGAAATTACCAAACAAAAACAGCTCGAATCGGACCGAGAAAACGCCCAACTCCACCTCGAAAAACAAATTGCCGATCGCACCGCCGCCCTGGTTGACAATAGCGAAAACCTGATTGCCGAAGTGGTCAAGCATCAGCACACCGTCGAAATCCTCCAAACCACCCGCGACCAACTCCAGGCGATTTTAGGCGCTGTCCCCGGCATTGTTTCCTGGATTAGCTCGGACTTACGCTATTTAGGAGTTAATCGCCATCTTGCCCGCACCTTCGGTCTCGAAGTCGAAGACTTTTTAGGGAAACCCATCGGCTTTTTGCAAGCCAGTTCGGAATTCAACGACTTTGTACGGCGTTTTTTTGCCAGTCCCCGACTAGAAGATTCTCAAGAAATTTCAGCCTGGACTCACGGCAAACAGCGCAACTATTTAATTGTGGCTCAGAAGTACGACGAAGGACGCGCTGCCTTTACAGTGGGGATTGACGTAACCGATCGCGTCTGCGCGACCGCGGGGTTGAGTGCGACTAAAGACCGACTCGAAGCAGTTTTAGAAGCCGTTCCGGGGATTGTTTCTTGGATTAGCTCGGATTTGCACTACTTGGGAGTCAACCGCCACTTGACTCAAATTTTTGATTTGCCGCCCGAAGAATTCGTGGGGAAACCCATTGGTTTTTTGCAAGTCAGTCCCGAATTTGATGACTTCGTACGCGACTTTTTCGCCAGTTCCAGACAAGAAGCGTCTCGAGAAATTGCAGCCAGTGCTAACGGCAAATTGCAGCACTATTTAATTGTCGCTCAAAAATACAACGGCGGACAAGCAGCCTTTACCATCGGCATCAATATTAGCGATCGCGTGCGCGCCATTGAAGGATTGCGCCAAGCTGAAGAAAAGTATCGCGCTATCTTTGAAAACACCGTCGAAGGCATCTTTCAAACCACGCCTGAAGGCTATTATCTCAGCGCCAACCCCGCCTTGGCGCGAATTTATGGCTACGACTCCCCCGAACAACTGATGAGCGAACTCCGCTCCATCGAGCAACAACTCTACGTCGATTCTCAACGCCGCCAGACGTTTATTCAACAGGTGGAAGAACGCGGCGCAGTGGTCGATTTTGAGTCCCAAGTTTATCGCCGCGATGGAACTATTGCCTGGATTTCTGAAAATGCGCGGGTGGTTCGCGACGACTGGGGAGAGATTCTGTATTACGAAGGCACGGTTGAGGATATCGGCGAGCGCAAACAAGCCGAGGAACAACTCAAACAGTTGAACGAGCAGTTGGAATTTCGAGTGAGAGAACGCACCGACGAACTGCAACAATTGAATCTCCAACTTTTGCTGGAAATTGGCGAACGGGAACGCATTAGCTCGGCCTTGCGCCAGTCAGAAGCCGAACTCAAAGCACTGTTTGCAGCCATGACCGATGTCATTAGCGTCTTCGATCGCGACGGTCGCTATGTCAAAATTGTAACGACTCATTCCGAGTTACTCTATAGTCCCACAGGCGATCGCATTGGCAAAACGGTTTACGAGGTCTTCCCCCGCGAGACGGCGGAGATTTATATTCGCAATATCCGACAAGTGTTGCAAACGGGGAAAACCGTTCACCTTGAATATTGTCTAACTGTGGAAGCGGAGGAGTCGCCGCCGACGCTCGATGTGGACCCCGCATCCAACGAGTTTGTCTCCCATTTGAGTCCTTCCCCCCGCCGGGAAATTTGGTTTGCCGCCAGCGTTTCCCCCCTCCCCGACAATTGCGCCATTTGGGTTTCCCGCAATATTACCGAACGCCGCCGGGTGTTGAAGGCGGTGCAAGAGGCAGAAGCGAAATATCGCAGTATTTTTGAGAATGCGGCGGAAGGGATTTTTCAAAGCACCCCCGAAGGACGCTTTCTCAGCGCAAATCCCGCTTTGGTGCGAATGTATGGCTACGAGTCTTTTACCGACCTCGCTTCCCACGCGACCGATATCGGCAGCCAACTGTACGTTTGTCGCCAACAGCGCGCGATGTTGCTCGACCAGGTGGAACGGGACGGTTCGGTTTCCGAGTATCAAGTGCAAATTCGTCGCAAGGACGGCAATCTCATTTGGGTTTCCGAAAACGTGCGTGTTGTGCGGGATGCACAGGGAAAAACTCGATACTATGAGGGAACCGTGCAGGATATTACCCAGCGTAAGTTGATTGAGGATGCTCTGCGTTTAGAGCAGGAAAAGTCAGAGCGCTTACTGTTGAATATTTTGCCCAAACGGATTGCAGAGCGATTGAAGCAAGAACAACAGGCGATCGCGGAAAGTTTCGATCTCGTGACCATTCTCTTTGCCGATATTGTTGGATTTACGGAGCTGTCGGCGAGTATTACGCCCAGCAAGTTAGTTGAAATGCTGAATCGAATTTTTTCAGCCTTCGATCGCCTCGCCCAAAAATATGGATTGGAGAAAATTAAAACCATCGGCGATGCTTATATGGTGGCTGGCGGCTTTTCCAACGCGACAGACGATCCGCAACAGCATCTTGAGGTCGCAAGCGCGATGGCGGACATGGCCTTGGCGATGCAGCGCAAAATTCGCACCTTTAAGCTCGACAACGGTCAGCCGCTACGCCTGCGCGTGGGGATTAATAGCGGGCCGGTCGTCGCCGGCGCGATCGGGATGAATAAGTTAATTTACGATTTGTGGGGAGATACGGTTAACATCGCCTCTCGCATGGAATCCCACGGTTTGCCGGGAAAAATTCAAGTCACCGCCGGAACCTACGAGCTCCTAAAAAATCGGTATTCCTTGAACGAACGCGGTTCCATCGAAGTCAAAGGTCGAGGAAAAATGACGACCTATTGGTTGATGGGTAAAAGACGCTCTTTGAAGCGATCGCGCGTTCTGTGATATAAAAATAAAGGCACGTTAAGGCGAGCAATCTTACAAATTAACCCTCCCAACATGGATATTGAGGCAATTCGAGCTGGCACCATCAAAAACCTTCCGGGCGCGAACTTAGAAGACGAAGACTTGAGCGAATGTCAACTCGAAAAGATTAACTTAGCCGGAGCAAACTTAACGGGCGTAGATTTGGCTCGCTCAAATTTGAATAACGCCCGCTTAGAAGGCGCGAATTTATTGGGCGCAAACTTGACTCGAGCGGACGTGCGAGCCAATCTCGTCGGTGCAAATTTGATGCAAGCCGATCTCAGTCATGCCGATTTGCGCGGCGGCAATCTTCGAGGGGCAAATTTAATGTCTGCAAAATTTGCGCGTGCTTCTTTGACGGCAGCCTTTTTGAGCGGCACAAATTTAACCGGCGCAAATCTCCAAGGAGCGGATTTACGCGGGGTAGACTTGCGCGGGGCGAATCTCAACGGCGCAAATCTTAAGGGAGCTAACTTAGCTCAAGCGGATTTGCAAGGTGCGAGTTTGAACGAGGCGAATTTAGAAGAAGCTGACTTGCGAGGTGCAAATTTGAGGGGCGCTCTCTTGAGGGGAACGAATTTACTGTGTGCGGAGTTGGAAGGGGCTAATTGGAAGGGAGCTGATTTTGAGCGCGCTTGTTTATTGGGAACAGAAATCGATTGAGGAGCGAAAATTCCGTAGCAAGGCGAGCGATATCGGAGCGCGACATCAATAAAGTAGAGGTTTTCATCAGTTTTGGCTTCTATTTCACATTACCTCAAACATTTAAAAGGTGGGTTGGGTAAGAGGAAATCTCGCCCCCCCAAAAACTTTAAAATTCACCCATGACAATTCAAAACTCAAGGGGTAAGCTAAGACACATCTAAATTAAGTATCTTCACTCCCCATCTCCCGCTCCCCCCATCCCCCGCTCTCCCCATCTCCCCATCCCCGATACC
>JAXHVQ010000135.1:0-17284 GCA_034189065.1 Cyanobacteriota bacterium | reverse complement strand
CTGGGGAAAGAACGTAGCTATCTTTGGGTCGTCAGTTCCGACGGCTTTAACAGCTACGAACTGCCGGGAAGTCAAGACTTAGCCCAACCTATCGAGCAATTCCACAACGCCATTTCCCACCCCGGCAGTCCTCCAAGCGACATCAAACGGAAAGGCGATTCCCTCGTCCAACTCATCCTACCCGAACCCGTTTGGGCGCAACTTGCCGAAAAGCGGCTGCTTGTCGTCGCTAACGGCGACTTACAAACCATTCCCTTCGCCGCCCTGCCCATTCCCAACACCCCCGAATACGCGCCCCTCCTCAAAAACAACGAAATCCTCACCCAACCTTCCGCCTCCTCCATTGCCATTTCCCGCCAACAACTCCAAGGACGCACCCCCGCCCCCAAAACCCTCGCCATCCTCGCCGATCCCGTTTACCGTTCCGACGATCCGCGCGTCACCGGAGAAACCGTCGCCCAACTGCCCGTTGAAATCGCCAGCACCCTCAGAAGCTTCAACCTGCCAGACGTTAAACGCCTGCCCAACACCCGCACCGAAGCCGAACAAATTCTCGCCCTCGTTCCCGACAGCGATCGCCTCGCCGCTTTCGATTTCGCCGCCAACTACGACTGGGCAACCGATTCCCAACTCAGTCAATACCGCATCGTTCATTTCGCAACTCACGGCTTTGTCAACCCCGTCAACCCGGCACTCTCCGGCGTTGTTCTCTCTCTTGTGAACGAGCGAGGACGGGCGCGAGAAGAGGGTTTGTTGCGCCTGCACGACATTTTTAACCTCAACTTACCCGCCGAGTTGGTAGTTTTGAGTGCCTGTCAAACGGGACTGGGGGAAGAGGCGCGCGGCGAGGGGTTAATTGGGTTAACGCGCGGCTTTATGTTTGCGGGGGCGAAACGGTTGGTTGTTTCTTTATGGAATGTCAATGATGAAGCAACGGCAACGTTAATGTCGGCGTTTTATCGCAAAGTTTTACAAGAAAACATGACTCCGGCTGTGGCGATGCGCAGCGCTCAATTGGAGATGTGGGAAGCGGGTTTGAATCCTAATTTGTGGGCGGCTTTTACCGTTCAGGGAGAATGGCGGGATTGAGTTTTTTCTATTAGTAGGGTGCCGTTAGCGCAGCGCAGGTGAATCATTACCGTTATCAAAACATTTAGAGCGGTGGGTTACGGCGGAGCGCTGATTCTAATCAAAAAATCGACCTTTAATTGCCGCCTAACCCACCCTACACAAGTTGAATTTTAGAGAATTAGTTAATTCCATTTGTAAAACAACCTGTTAAAACAGGTTTTAGCTTTTAGCCTGAAATTTATTTCCAGGCTAAAGTTGAGCGTTAAAAGCTTTACATTTTGAACTCAAAAAGGTATAATATAAGATCAAGAAAACTCAAAAAAACTAATACAATCGATGACAACAGACCAGCCTGACTATCTCGAAGACCCCGAAGATGAAATCCGGCGTATGGGAAAGCCCCAAACCGAATCTGTTGTAGCGGGGACGAGGAAAAAAGCGGTCGAACGTTGTTTGAAAATTTCACAGGGGCGACGGTTACTCGATGTTCAGCATTTTCAAAAAAATATCTGGCAGTGTATTTTTATAGGAGGCGACAATGAAGACTAAAGGGACTACAGTCTGGAATCATAAAACGGGCTGGACTTCTCCAGAGTTAGAGGTTCCTGCACCAGGAAATATTTCTGTTTTTATTGATTATCCCGACGACGATCTAAATATGCCCATTATCGAGCCCGACGTTGAAGAACTCTTGTCGAGTCTGGGCTATGTGGGCGAAGGTCGCTATCTTGGAAAAAATGACCCCCTCAATCCCCTCGATACAAAAATGATAACCTACGTGGCGACATTTCCGGTTGACAAATTGAGCCAGCAGCTCGACATTTGGAATCAAACTCAAATTCCGCTAGAGTGGTTTTACGTTCTTGATTCAAAGGGAGCGATCGCGCAAGTTGAAACGGCGATCGCGAAACGCATAACAGTTTGACAAAAGCTTGTATCCAAAATTGACACGATTGCTCGAAGGTTCGACGAGCGGTCATAATAAAAATAGCCCGGAATTCAAATTCGGGCTAAAAGCTCAACGTTGAAACCCGTTAAATAAAATTTCTCAAAAACAAAAACAACGCTCTCTAGACTGCGATGAATAAAAAACTTTTGGCTCTTTTTGTTTCGGGTTTTCTCTTCGTAACGCTGTTGGGAAATTGGACAACGGTACAAGCGCAAACATCACAAACAGAAGAAAGTTCCGCGATCGCGCTTCCCTTCGATGCCGATGCCGATGGTAGCGCCTTTGTGCCAAGCGATCGCCAACAGTCAGACCAACCCTATGACGACTCGCGAGTTATCATTGGACGCGACGATCGCGCGCCCGTACTTTCTCGTCACTATCCCTGGTCCGCGATCGGCCGCTTAGAACAACCGACTGCCGACGGTAGAGGTTTAAGAACCTGCACGGGAACGTTAATCGGGCGCGATTTGGTTCTCACCAATTCTCACTGCATCGTGGATGACAAAACCAATAGACCTACTCGCAGTCCCATTACCTTTAAACCCAGTATGATTAATGGGGTTTCCCTCGATGAAGCTACCGTCACCGATTACGACTACGGCTGGAAATCTGGTTCCCAGAACTCGGCAGACGATTGGGCTGTACTCAAACTCGACCAACCCCTCGGCGACATCTATGGTTATCTTGGGTGGCGCAGTTTAGACTTTTCCGATGCCGACGTTCGGGCAGCAGCAGCAGAAAAGGTTATGCTTGCAGGCTATTCTGGCGATTTTCCAACCGCCAAGCTTCGGGAATTCGGTCGGTTCGGAACGACAGCCGGTGTCGATGGCGCTTGCAGTATTTTAGATGCAGCGAACGGACTGTTATTTCACGACTGCGACACCAACCCCGGGGCATCGGGAAGCGCAATTCTTGGTCTATTTGACGACAATCGATACTACATTCTCGGACTTCATGCGGGAAGCAACGAACTCGGACGTTCGGCGCGACTCCCGGATGGTACGATTACCGGTGCCATCAATCGCGGACTACAAGTGCCTCGCTGGGCCGCGCGCGCCGCAGCTATGCGAAGTTAAACGCGGTGTGGGTGGGGACGCGGCACGATCGCGATCGCGGTATGGGTGGAAACGCGACATGATACGCAATACGACATGGGCGGGGACACGGCGTGAGTAGGGACACGGCATGAGTCAAATTGTTGATTCAAACCCACATTCTGCTTACGCCGTGCCCCTACGGGTTACATCCGGTTTACATCCGGGTTCCGTCTGGTTTACATCCGGGTTACATTCTGGTTACATCCGGGTTCCGTCTGGGTTCCGTCCGGGTTCCGTTTGGGTTCCGTTTGGGTCGCGTCCGGGTTATTTCTTCAACCAGCTAAACATTGCCCGCAAATCTTGACCGACTTCTTCGATAGGATGTTCGGCTTCTTGGCGGCGCATGGCGGTAAATCCGGGTTTGCCCGATTGATTTTCCAACACGAAATCCCGTGCAAATTGTCCGCTTTGAATTTCTGCGAGAATTTTACGCATTTCGGCGCGAGTTTCGTCGGTGATAACGCGAGGGCCGCGCGTATAATCCCCGTATTCGGCTGTGTTGGAAATACTATCGCGCATTTTCGCCAAACCACCTTCGACAATTAAATCGACGATCAGCTTAACTTCGTGGAGGCATTCAAAGTAGGCGAGTTCGGGTTGATATCCGGCGGCGACGAGGGTTTCAAAACCGGCTTTAATTAAAGCTGTCAAACCGCCGCAGAGAACCGCTTGTTCGCCGAATAAATCGGTTTCGGTTTCTTCGCGGAATGTGGTTTCGAGGATGCCTCCGCGCGTTCCCCCAATACCTTTAGCATAGGCCATCGCGCGATCGCGTGCCTGTCCCGAGGCATTTTGGTAGGCGGCAAACAAGCAAGGAACGCCTTCTCCTTGTTCGTAGGTGCGCCGAACCAGGTGTCCCGGCCCTTTGGGTGCCACCATAATAACATCGACGTTGGATGGCGGTACGACTTGGGCGAAGTGAATATTAAATCCGTGGGCAAAGGCTAGCACGTTGCCTTCGCTTAAATGGGGTTCGATTTCTTCTTTATAAACGGTTTTCTGCACCTCGTCGGGTAACAGAATCATGATGACATCGGCAGCTTTGGCGGCTTCGGCGACTGAATGGACTTTCAACCCGGCGGCTTCGGCTTTTGGGGTGGATTTGCTGCCGGGATAGAGACCGACAATGACATTAATACCGCTATCTTTAAGATTGAGGGCGTGGGCGTGACCTTGGGAACCGTAACCCACAATTGCCACTGTAGAGTTGGCTAATAGGTCTAAATTTGCGTCTTCATCATAGTACATTCGAGCCATAAGTTGGGTCTCCTTACTCCAAACCGTGCGTTTTGATACTGCAAACTTTTAATCTTATCGCAAAGGTTCTTAGTTTAGGTAAAGATGTGAATTAAGTTGAAGTGTTACGACTTCAGGCAAAAGGGTTTTAAGGCAGAAGGCAGAGGGCAGAAGGCAGAAGGCAGAGGGCAGAAGGCAGAGGGCAGAAGGCAGAAGGCAGAGGGCAGAGGGCAGAGGGCAGAGGGCAGAGGGCAGAAGGGGGTTTTTGTTTCTATGCCACATAAAATTCGCACCCATCGCCCATCATAGAACGTCTCCCCATCCCCCCATCTCCCCATCTCCCCATCTCCCCCTCTCCGGTGTCTCCCCGTCAGCCTTAACTTAGGTCATTCAACCGAATTTTAGATCGCATGAGGCGCAATTTTTAATGGGCGCGACTGTTTAACATTAACTCCAGCCGATTTTGCGATCGCGCGAGGGCTTCTTGGGGAGGCGTACCCAACAGCGCGGCTTCGATGGCGCGTCCGAGGCTGTCGGAGAGGCGGGAATAGCCGGGAATCAAGGGCCGCGATCGCGCCCATTCCATTTGTTCCAAAAACACATCCAATGCCGGATTTTGCGCCAAATACGCTTGATACGTCTGGCTTTGTTGGGCTTTGAGGTTGACGGGTAAATAGCCTGTTCCCAAGGACCATTGCGTTTGAAAT
The DNA here is from genome assembly GCA_034189065.1 of Cyanobacteriota bacterium. GTDB lineage: Bacteria > Cyanobacteriota > Cyanobacteriia > Cyanobacteriales > Spirulinaceae > FACHB-1406. The sequence goes on along the minus strand of JAXHVQ010000135.1, from coordinate 12,224 downwards.
TCCTCTCCCAGGACGTATTCTAAAAATTCCAGCGCTGCTTGTTGGCGATGGCGCGTTGTTTTCATCACGAACAAATTTTCCCCGCCCAAAACCGTCGCCGGTTGCTTATCCTGGGGAATGGGCATAACTTTGTAATCGTCTTTGATCGCCGTTTGGCTTAAAAATCCCAAGGTCCACGGTCCGGTTAGCTGCATGGCTGCGCGTCCGCTGATAAAATCGTCCTGTTCGTAACCGCGTTCGGGTCCCGAAAGAATCGCCGACCCTTCTTGAACTAAATCGTACCACAATTGCAGGGCCGCGATCGCGCCTTCCGACTCCAAATTCGGCTGTTCTCCCCCCAACGCCTCGCCCCCCGCGCTGTAGAAAAACGGCAGCCAGGTAAACACCACCCATTCGCTTTTCCCCAACGACAAAATCATCCCATAGCGATCGCGTTTCCCATCGCCGTCGGTATCTCGCGTCAGTTGGCGCGCCGCTTGTTGCAACTCCTCCCAAGTTTTCGGCACTTCCGTCACTCCCGCCTCTGCCAATAAACTGGGACGATAAAATAACCCTACATTATTCGTCGCCATCGGCACCGACCAAATCTTATCCTCCAACTCCATCGTTGCCAACATTGCCGGGTCTAGTTCTTCAGTGAGGGGCGAATTTTCCCACCACCCATCCAACGGTTGAATGGCCCCCAACTCCTTCAACTGTCCTGTCAGCGTCGGCGGAAACCACAGCAAATCTGGTGCGGCGTTGCCGATGACAGCGGTTAAAATTTTGGGCAATTGTTGGTCGGATTGACCGATGTAGAGGGATTCGACTTGAATCTCCTCGTGGGTTTGATTGAAGCGGGCGACTAATTCGTCGAAGACATCGCGATTGGGCGGCGGGTTAATGCCGTGCCACAGGGTCAAATGGGTAACGCGATCGCGTCGCGACGAGGTAGAATTTCCTTGGCAACCGGTCAGCGCCAGGGAACAACACAGTATCAGGATGGCGAACCAACGAAAGGCGTTCATTGAGATTGAGTAACGGGGCTTCCTCAATAGGCTAGCATGACGCGATCGCCTCCTTAACTAGGGATTTTTCTTTTTTAGAGAATCAGAATCTGAGGCATAATCGATCGTAGATAGAGAGTCTATTTGAGTCGTGAAATCTAGTATCGAAAAGAATGTAATAATTCACCTTAGAAAAGAATTTACCTGGGGAAGAGACACGACTGCCAATTAATAAAGAATAAAAAGTGGTTCGATTTCCGATCGCAATTGGTTTAGACTCGCTATATTATTTTTAATAGAAACATCGACAGAACTATGATATCACCTACTTTTAATGACTTCTCACAGCCCCTTAAGTTTTGTCCGAATGTTGTATAAAACATCTCTAACTCCTAAATCCCTCCCTTCTGACTGCTGAATTTCTCACTTTTCAATTTGAAATGAACAAGCGCAACCTCAAAAAACTAAAACTCTCTTTAAAAGCCTTCATTTTAGGGGCTTATCTCGCTGCGGGAAGTCTTGTTGCCCAAACTCTCCCTCTTGCGTCCAATCTCATTCCGTTTAACTCTACCGAAGGAGAAGAATTACTCCTCCAAAGTCACGCCAAAGAAGACTTTTGGAACCTCAGCATTCAGTTTGTGACTCAAATTAATCAAGCCTATTGTGGCGTTGCCAGTATGGTGATGGTTCTCAATGGATTGGGCATTGCCGCCCCTGAAAGTCCGCAATACGAGCCTTATCGAGTTTTTACCCAAGAAAACTTTTTCGATAACGAAGCAACTCGTAACGTTCTCGCGCCGGAAGTTGTTTCTCGTCAAGGCATGACTCTCGAAGAATTGGGGCAATTTTTAGCAAGTTATTCGGTTGAGGTTGAAGTGTATCACGGCGGCGACCTAACCTTAGATGAGTTTCGCGATCGCATTGCCGAAAATTTAACACAACCCGATAACTTCGTCCTTGTCAACTACCTGCGGCGAGAAATCGAGCAAGAGAGAGGCGGACATATTTCGCCCATCGCAGCCTACAACGAAACGAGCGATCGCTTCCTCATTTTGGACGTAGCTCGTTATAAATATCCCCCCGTTTGGGTGAAAGCCGAAGAATTATGGAAAGCGACGGCAACAATGGATTCGGTTTCCGGGAAAACGCGGGGAATTGTTTTCGTACACAAAGGTGAAAGGGCAATTCAAAATTAAAAATTTTGTATCGGGTCCGTCTTAATCTAATCTTCTTCAGGATCGATCCCCAACTGCCGCAACCGTTCTGCTAATCGTTCGGCGCGCTGGCGTTCGACTTCGGCGCGTTGAGACTCAGCTTCAGCGCGTTGAGACTCAGCTTCAGCGCGTTGAGATTCAGCTTCAGCGCGTTGAGATTCAGCTTCAGCACGCTGGGACTCGGCTTCTGCATCGGTAGGTATCCAATTTCCCTCCTCGTCGCACCAGCGCAACCATACTCTAGAAATGCCCTCATAGTCCCCTTGCCATAACCCTAAACCCAAAGCGAGTTCGGGAATCCAAATCTGAGGAGGATTAATATTGAGGGGTTGTTCTTGGTAACGCGCGCCAACCAATCGGAAAAATCGCAATTCGCTAGTGCGGCGATCGTAAACAATGTAGTACGGAATGCGCAAGATTTGCTCGTAAACTTCCCACTTCGAGGGAATTTCCTCTTTCTGTTCTGCCTCGCCCAAATCTTCTTTCGCCGTACCAGGAGACAGTAACTCAACAACCACTAAGGGATTACTGCTCTCGTGCCACGTTACGTAACTGTACCTCATGTCCGTCCCGTTCCACAAGCGCGGCACCCCCACTGCAACAAACCAATCCGGGCGCTTGTAGCGTAGGGTATTGCGGGCATCGTAATAGAGATTGATATCGATGGCAATAAACATCCAATTGGGTGGATGAAGCGGACTGCGACAGGTTTGTCGCAAAAAATGAGATTGATGGAGATGAAATTCGTCGGGCAAACCGGGATCCCCTGGATATTCGCTAGGTAAATCGTACATCGTGGGGAGCGTTTCTTTTGGAGGGAGGGGAGTCTCTTCGAGAGAAGATTCCAACTCTTGTAAGTCTTCGCTGGGTAAATCGTACCTTGTGGGAAGCGTTTCCTCTGGAGAAAGAGGAGGGGTGCTGGGCGGGTTTGAGAGGTTTTGGGGTTGGGTTGCCATTGTTTTTGTTGCGCGCGCGGAGGACATCTTGTTCTTGTTATAGCGGTTTTAGTTAGTTATTGGTCATTAGTCATTGGTTATTAGTCATTGGTCGTTGGTCATCGATCGTTGGGCTTCTTTGGGTCAAATTAATGTTAGATAACGAAGAGCGAAGGACAAAGGACGAAAGACAAAGGACTAATGATACTCCTATTCGCTCTCAAATCCATTGGTTCGCCCTATTTCTCCCCTTTGGATGATTGCGCCATTACCCTAGTTTTATAGGCTGACAGACAGCGATACAGAGAGCTGAGAAAGATGGAAAATGTAACAGATGGCGATCGCTTCGAGCAATCGACTGAAAATACCGCTGGCGAAGTCGAACGCTGGGCTTCTCTCATTGGCGGCGGCGCGTTGGTACTGATGGGGTTACAACAGCGATCGCTACGCGGTGCATTGATGTCCCTCGTGGGCGGCGGTTTGGCGTACCAGGGAGCTAAAAATCAAAGTACCGCGCAGCAAGTTCGCTCCTTTCTCGACGAAGCGAAGGAAAAGAGCGAAAATCAGCAAATTGTTGTCGAAAAAACGGTAATCATTGACAAACCTGCTGAAGAACTTTACAACTATTGGCGCAACTTCGAGAATTTGCCCACCTTCTCCCACCATCTCAAATCTGTCACGGTTTACGACGAGTTGCGATCGCATTGGGTTGCTAAGGCCCCCCTCGATACTACCCTTGAATGGGATGCAATGGTAGTTAGCGATCGCCCTAACGAATTGATTGCTTGGACATCGGCTGAAGACGCAGATGTCGATCATTCTGGTTTTGTCCGATTTCGGCCTGCAACGGGCGGACGCGGAACCGAAGTTAAAGTCGTGTTGGAGTACAATTTGCCCGGTGGAATTATTACGGCAACTCTGGCGCAGTTATTCGGCGAGGAACCCGAACAAAAAATTGGCGACGTTCTCAATCGTTTTAAGCAATTGATGGAAACGGGGGAAATTGCGACAACAGAAGGACAACCGAAAGGGTAATTAGTCATTAGTCATTAGTCATTAGTCATTGGTCATTGGTCATTAGTCATTGGTCATTGGTCATTAGTCATTAGTCATTAGTTCTTTGCTATTTTAATAACCCATTACGGAGAAACAAGTTTATGAAAGCGGTTTGTTGGCATGGGGCGCACGATGTTCGAGTCGATACGGTTCCCGATCCTAAAATTCTCAATCCGGGCGATGCGATTATTAAAATCACCTCAACTGCGATTTGCGGTTCGGATTTACACCTCTACGATGGCTACATTCCTTCAATGGAATCGGGGGATATTTTAGGTCACGAATTTATGGGCGAAGTGGTGGAAGTGGGGCAAAATGTACGCAATCTTAAAATCGGCGATCGCGTTGTCGTTCCTTTCCCTATTTCCTGCGGCAACTGTTTCTTCTGTCAGCGCGATTTATGGTCTTTGTGCGACAATTCTAACCCCAATGGTTGGATGGCAGAAAAGATGTACGGCCATTCGCCCGCCGGGATTTTTGGCTATTCCCACCTATTGGGAGGCTACGCAGGCGGACAAGCCGAATACGCGCGCGTTCCCTTTGCCGATGTCGGCCCGATGAAGGTTCCCGACAGCCTCAGCGACGAACAGGTTCTCTTTCTCACCGATATCTTTCCTACGGGATATATGGCAGCGGAAAATTGCGACATCGAACCGGGCGATACGGTTGCCGTTTGGGGATGCGGCCCGGTGGGACAGTTTGCCATTCGCAGCGCTTTGATGTTCGGTGCAGAGCGAGTCATTGCCATTGATTGCGTTCCCGAACGGTTGCAAATGGCGATCGCAAGCGGTGCAGAGATTATCGACTTTGAAGAGGTAGACGCGGGAGATGCCCTCAAGGAAATGACAGGCGGACGCGGACCCGATCGGTGCATTGAGGCGGTGGGGATGGAAGCCCACGGCACCGATGCGATGGGGCTGTTCGATAAGATGAAGCAGGCGGTACGCATGGAAACCGGACGGCCCAATGCTTTGCGTCAGGCGATCGCGGCCTGTCGAAAGGGCGGAACGGTATCGGTTCCAGGCGTGTATGGCGGTTTTATCGATACAATGCCTATGGGCGCGATCGTCAATAAGGGCTTAACGTTGAAGTCGGGGCAAACTCACGTTCATCGATATCTGCATCCGCTGATGGAACGCATTGCAAATGGCGAAATCGACCCATCTTTTGTCATCACCCATCGCCTCAGTTTGGAGGATGCACCTCGCGCCTACGAAATCTTTAAGAAGAAGGAAGATCGCTGTATTAAGGTTGTGATGAAGCCTTAAATAATGAATAATGAATAATGAATAGTGAATAATGAATAATGAATAGTGAATAATGAATAATGAATAATGAATAGTGAATAATGAATAACGATCTATACGGCAATTAGAAGGGGCTGTGTGCTGGAGAGCGTGTCCGCAACTTGTAATACCAAATTTGCATCTAAAAAGCTTAATATAGCATTTACAAATGGAACGTAAATAGCAGTTTGGGATCGGCAACGAGTGAATTCTTCCCGTATGGGTTAGCTACCCGGTGCGTAGGAGCCGATGCACCGGTCGAGAGCGCTTCTCGATTTTTCCATTCTTCCCCAGGTGAATTCTTCCGTCAAGATTTGACAAACTAAATGAAACGTAAACAATAAATAGCCCAGAATTCAAATTCACCGCGAGTAGGGACGTTCAATTGAACGTCCCTACGTTGAAACGGTTTACATCCCGTTCAGAAATGCTATAGAAGGTACAATTGCGAATTGCGAATCATGAATTAACTAATGTTGTAAATACCTTTTCGTATCGGTCTAATGCCTCTTCAAAGGTATAATTATTAATAGCGTGTTGGCGGCTATTTTTCCCTAAAACCTTAACTTTTTCTGGATTTTTATACAACTCCAAAATTGCATGGGCAAGGGCTTTGGGGTCTTCGGGAGGGACAACTAAGCCGCCGCCGCTGGCTTGAATGGCTTTTGCTGCCGTCCCTGCTGCTGGAACAGAACCAATAATTGCCCGACCGCTTGCGAGCAAAACTTGAATTTTTGAGGGCATATTAAAGGCAATTACATTCTTTTTTTGGATCACTAAACCGACATCGGCAGCCGAAAGCAATTCCGGTAGTTTTTCGCGCGGTTGGAAGGGTTGGAGGACAACGTTGATGGTGCCTTGCTTTTGGCAATAGTTCTCGAGCCGTTTTAAAGCTTTTTCTTCGCCGACGATCGCGATCGCGATTTTGGGATAGTCTTGCAACAACTGTGCCGCATCAATGACCGTTTCTAATCCTTGGGTTAGCGCAATATTGCCCGAATACAGTACCACAAATTTATCTTCGAGCTTATTTTCGATCCTGAAATAGTTGTTTTTACTGGGATTAGGTTTAATAAAGTTGACATCGACCCAGTTGGGAATTAACACAATTTTCTCATCGGGTACGCCTTTACTCAGCAAATTATCTCTAAATCCTTCGGCAATGACCGTAATTTTATCGGCAGTGCGATAGTTAAACCGTTCCAGCGCCTCAAACACCCGAATGGCTTTAGCGCTACTAATTAAACCCACATGAATCGCCGCCTCGGGCAAAATATCCTGAAGATTTAAAATTGTCGGACAGCGATAAATGCGACTCAACAGTTCGGCTGGAACGCCCACTGGCAGTCCGGGAACCGTGAGAATGAGAACGTCGGGCCGCCAGCCGCGCAACGCATTGATGAAGCTTAAACTTGCAAAACTCAATTCAAATAAGGCGCGGTTGAGGAAATTACGCTTTGGACTCGAGCGAACGTAACAGCGTTGAATGGTTACGCCGTTGCGCTGTTCGGTAAGATACAGTTTGCCTCGATATTCCTCGTAAATTTCACTTTTGGGATACCACGGCATGGCGGTGATGACGCGAACTTGATGGCCTCGTTGGACTAAGCCTTCTGCAAGATCGGTCATTAAGGGGGAAATCCCGATGGGTTCTGGATAATAGTTGTAGGAATACAGTAAAATTTTCATGGTGGTTGCACTCAGCACGCTAGCTAACTGAAGGGACATCAATCATCGGGTAACATCCCCCTATCCTTACTTATTCCCCGATTATTCTCGACGACTTTCAAGGGCGTTAAGTTTAAACTAAACAGAGAACGAAGTTGTGTCAAACCCAACTTCGAGCTGAACTCGCAATCCTCGCGCTTCGATAAATCCTGTACTAGCTTATCCTCCCGAACTTACTCTGGCAGGAGAAAATTTCGCGATCGCCTCCCCAACTCCTCAGCCGATGAATATTATGGACAAGCAAGACAACCAGCGAGTCTTTAAACCCAATCCTCATTTTCACCAAAGGGACTCCCAAAAACCCAGCCAGCACCGATAATAAAAAAACACCTTCCCCTATACTATGCTCGGTCACGTTCTCATCGGTCTCCCCGGCAGCGGCAAATCGACCTTCGCTCGCTTCCTCGCCGACTCCTTGCCCAACAGTATCATCATTGCCACCGACACTCTTCGCGCCCGACTCTACGGCGACGAGCGCATTCAAGGCAACTGGGAGGACATCGAAGGGGAAATGTTACGCGACATCGAGACTGCTTTTGCAGCCGAAAAAACTATCATCTACGATGCCACCAACTATGAACGCAGCCATCGCCTCGCCTGGTTGCGTCACCCGGAAACCGCCAGAATCGAGTGGTTGGCATGGCATATCCAAACCCCTCTCAACCTTTGCCAGCAATGGAACCAAAAACGCGATCGCGTCGTTCCCCATGAAGTCCTCACAAGCATGAACCGCGCCCTCACACAATTTCCCCCCCTCGCCGCTGAAGGGTTCGCCGCCGTCTGCGCCTACAACCCTCACAAAATGTCCCTCACCCCCCAAACTCTCCATCAATTTTTGGAGATGGGGAGACGGGGAGATGGGGAGACGGGGAGATGGGGGGACAGAATTGATCTGTGGTCTTTGCGACAATAAGAAATACGACGATTTTTACGCTTTTGTGTCCAACCGAATTCTATATCAACCCCTCCCTTTTCTCCCAACTGTTGGAGGAAGGAACAAACATCAAGACTGCCATTGATGAGGCGATCGCGATGATGGGTTGAGAGTGGGGTAAAATTTAGATATCCGAGGGAATTCATTGCATCCATGCAATCGCTATAAAGTTGCCAACAGAGATGAGTACTGCAGTACTCACTAGGGCGTTTCCATTTCCCCGATATAAAATCCCTACCCATCGCCCATCATAAAAACATCTCCGGTGTCCCCCCGTCAAGGAGTGTCAGCCTTAAACTTAGGTCGTTCAACCGGATTTCATATGAAGTAGCAAATGTAAATTAGTACTGCAGTACTTACCATTGTATTTCCATTTCCCTGACGGGGGTTTGTTAGGTTCAACCCAAGAATGCGGGTTTCAGCAATTCCCCAACCCCAACCCCAACCCCAACCCCAACCCTTTTTCCTCATTCGGTCCCAGGCGTAATCTTAAATACATCAGCCGCCTTAAACTCAACCTCAAACTCCACAAAATTCCCCTCCGTCGCATTGGACTTAGGCAATTGAGCCAGAGGGGTATCCACAAAGCGTTCGGCAGCCACTCTATCCACCGGTTCGTAGTCGGCAATAGTCCCGTCGGAAGTCAGGGTGACGCGGTAGACGAGACTGGGGTTAAATACGCCATCCGCCCTCGATACGCTCGCTTCGTTCAACGAACTCGATAAAACTTCATCGATTTGCTCGAACAAACAGTGCTGCAATACCCCAATATCAGCCGAATTATCCACCGGTTCTTCCATTACCTTCAATTTAGCAGACCACGGCATCACCTCAAACTCGCCAGAGGGGTCAAAGGTCACGCTAAACTCAGCCAGGGGTTCTTCGGCAGTGAGTGGAGTCGAACGACCCTCCTGCCAGAGCGACTCAATGGGCGTAATATAAGCATAGTCGTGGGACATGGAATCGTAGGCATAGTAGCGAACAACTTCGCCGCTGGGGTTGACAAAAACGCGCAAGCTTATCTTTTCTGACGGCAGATTATTGGGATCGAGCTTTTGCCGCACCTGACTCCGCAGCACCCGTTGAAGTTGATTCAACAAAGTGGGATTTTCAATCCGTTCTGGTTCGATGGACATTCCCTTCACGCCGCGCAACCATTGGGCGACCGGTTCGAGGGCCAAAGCCGATTCCACAACCCGAGAATCGTATAAATGTTCCGGCTGGGCAACCCGCAGAATCTCAAAGCAGGAAAATTCAAAATTGCGATAGGCGACGCGCGGATCCACTGCCGAGGGGACGCGATCGAGGGCAAAGTGCAAAATTTGTCCCAAACTATTATAACACTGAGTCCTGGCGGCAATTTCCGAGGCTTTTTGGGAATTTAGGGCTTCTTGCTCTAGCAAAATAGCATTATCAAAGCGCCACACTTCGTTCAGCAAAGCTTCTTCCGGCGCATCCCAACCCAGCGTTGCCCAATGGAGAATGGCTTGATTGGTGCGAATTTCCCCTTGGAGTAAATGGGCGTGGGTTTTGTTGGGTTGTTGGTCGGCGAAGGTGATGGCGCGTTCGTACAACAGCGCTGCGGCTCGAGCTGTTTCCGGGTCGATGGGACCGGTCCATTGAGCTTGTTCCCACGCCTGCCACACCTGCACGCGCGCGAGAGCATTCATCGCCGCCGGGTCCCCCGCTAAGGTACCTTGTTCGTATTCCGCGATCGCTAACTCAAAGTTGCCCAGTGTTTCGTGGATGCTGCCAATAGCCAAACTCACGCGCAAATCGTCGGGAATAAACTCGAGGGCGCGCCTATAACTCTCCTGCGCTTCGGACCAACGATTTTCCAGTTGTTGTCGCTGTCCTTGCTCGTAGTACAATCGGCCGGCAAGGGGCAAGTTACTATAGGTCAAATAGGAAACGCCCAACACGACAAAGGCCCCGGACAACGTGGCTTCTGCGTGCAGGTAGGGCGGGATTTGCAGGCTCGTTAGCGCCTTTTCCACCACTTTTCGTCCTTTATCGGTGAGCGCGCCCCCTGCGACCAAAACCAAGCCCGCCCCTTGGCTGATGGTACTGAGGGTTCCCCACAAGTCGAACCCTTGGGCGGCTGAAAATGCGCGCGCGCTTTGGGTCAGGAAGGTGGTAGACATGACCAAACAGGCGACTGTGCCTAAGTTCCAAATCCAGTCGTATTGCGTCCATTTGGGCTGGGGTTGAGGTTTGGGGGGAAGTGCTTCGAGGAACCACCACCAGGAGGATTTGGGCGGGTTTAAACTTTGGCGCGCCTGGGCCAAAAAGCCGGTTTCAACAATGGTGTCGGCGAGGTCGCTGAGGACGTTATCGAGCTGAACGAGCTGACTGAGGGCTTCTTGGGAAGCCGAACTGTTTTGGTTTAAAGCTGCTCGAACGCGATCGCGAGCGAGCATCAAACCGAGAATTTGCTCGAGGGTGGGTTGAGGGGTTGGCTCTTTAAACGCAGTTAGAGCAATAGCGTACCGCGCGAGCGCTTGTTCGAGTTGAGACATAGTACCTATTGTAAATGTGGTTTAGGGTTGGGGCGTTACTCGATGGGGGGATTGGGGGCAGTGGGCAGTGGGAATTGGGCAGTGGGAATTGGGAATAGATTTGCTCGTGGGAGACGACAGATTGCCTGTTTTAGAATCTGTTTCATATCGTGCGTAAACTTAAAATTCGATCTGTGCGCGGGTCGAGGGTGTGGCTAGGATTTGATAAGAGGTAGGATGTGGACGAAAGGGTAGCGCTGCACTCCGGTTGAGTTCATCAATGTGTAGTAGATGAATTTCAACTGACTACAAGACGTTCTGTTGAATTTTCGGAAAAATTTAATAGGGAAAAGGCAGTGGGCAGTGGGCAGTAGGCAGATGGGCAGTAGGGGATTGAAAACCTAAAACCTAAAACCTAAAACCCACACTCGCTTGCCCAATGTCCCTGCAAGCGCTACACTCTCTCCCATATAACAATTCGAGCAACCGATTAATCCAATATTGAATAGAGGGATCGAAGAAATTGTGGGTTCAACAACAGAGCAATTGATTGAGGTCGGACCGCTCAAGTGGTTTTATCGAGAGGTGCAACCCACTCAACAGACTGATAAATCGCCAATTGTGTTTCTGCACGGCATTCCTTCGCAGAGTTTGACTTGGCGGGAAATGATGCCCCAAGTGGCAGAATGGGGATGGCGCGCGATCGCCCCCGATTGGATCGGTCACGGATTTTCGAGTAAACCGGAACGTTTTCAATTTGCCTACACGCCCGATGCCTATCGTACTGCCCTAGAAGGGTTTCTCGCGGCGTTGGAAATCGAACAGTTCTCCCTCGTCGTACAGGGATTTCTCGGCACTGTGGGCTTGCAATTCGCCCTTGCGCACCGCGATCGCATCGAGCGTTTGGTCATTCTCAACGCTCCCCTCTCCCCAACCGCTAAATTGCCGTGGAAGATGAAACAGTGGGGAATTCCCCTAGCTGGAGAGATGTTAACCCAAGATCCCCTACTGGTGGATCGTACCCTCGAAGGCGGTAGTGGTTTCCGCATTCCCGACGAATACTTAGATATTTACCGCAAGCCCTTTTTACAAACTTCAGAGGCAGGACGGGCACTGTTAGCAACGACGCGCAATCTCAATCTCGCCAAAGCAATGGCTGAAATCGAAGCGGGATTCGCCGACTGGACTCAACCCACTGCAATTTTTTGGGGAGGTGCCGATCCTTGGCTGGATGGGGAAGCAGCGAAAAAGTTAGCATCCTCTCGTCCCAATATCGATTTTTATCCCTTCCCCGAAGCCAAACACTACCCCCAAGAACATTGGTCGGAAGAAATCGGCAAGGATCTCGTTGAGTTTTTACGCCGCCAAAATTAAGGGCGCAATTGCGATACATTCATAATGAATAATGAATAATGAATAATGAATAATGAATAATGAATAATGAATAATGAATAATGAATAATGAAGGCTCTCCTAGAGTAGCTATGACAAAATAGTAGAAAAAGAAGGCGTAACTGTCAAAAATATAAAAGAGTCTTAATACCTGAAACTCTTGACTTGAAATAAATACAGAGGTTATTATAGAGT
>JAXHVQ010000134.1:0-17333 GCA_034189065.1 Cyanobacteriota bacterium | reverse complement strand
AGTGCAAGGGGTTTTGACTCATTTTAACGATAATTCGTCCTTTCCCATCAATTTTTTCGGGACTCTCTTGTGGTTAGTTTCCCCTTGCTGTCTGGCTTTAGGCTTTTTTCAGCAAGCCCTACTTACAATTTCTTGTCAATGGTCCAAATTCAGTATTGTGTCGGGTGGGAATTGCCGAAAAAAAGTTGGATTCAACAAATTCTCTCACCCTTGGCAATGCCCACCACACGCCTTGCCCCCGGTGGTGGCTTTGAATTCTGGGCCATTTATTGTTTACGTTAGGTTTATCCTAATTTCTTTATAACAGCTAGAGTCATCTTCAAATGACTAAAAACCTCGCAAGCTAATCTTTCAGTTCGTCAGATTTTCGGTATAAAGCCTATTGCGAGGTTTGATTTTCGTAAGAAGCTATTAGCTAATTACGGGTTACTGACTGCTCGTTATTGACTTCAGCCCAACGACTCGAGATAATCGCGAACTCGATTGCGACGCTTGGGCTGGCGCAATTTTTGTAACGCCTTTGCCTCAATTTGGCGCACCCGTTCCCGCGACAGTTCCAGAGCGCGGCCGATTTCGGCTAGAGAATAGGGCGTTCCATTTTTCAAACCGTAGCGCATTTGAATGACATCGCGCTCCCGAGACGTTAAGTCCGTCAACAGATGGTGGAGCTCGCGCACTAGAGCTTCTCGCATGAGCGCATCTTCAGGTGAAATCCCTTCGGTTTCCAGCAAATCGCCCAATTCAGTATCTTTTTCTTTCCCCACCTTAATTTCCAGGGAAACCGATCGCGGTACGCGCAGGAGAATTTCCCGTACTTGATCCGGGGTCATATCGAGTTCCTTGGCGATATCCTCAGTTTTGGCCGTACGACCCTTTTCTTGAGCAATTTTGCGCTGCGCCTTCTTAATTTTATTGAGTTTTTCGGTGATGTGAACCGGCAGGCGGATGGTGCGACTTTGGGTGGCAATGGCGCGGGTAATCCCTTGGCGAATCCACCAGTAGGCGTAGGTGCTGAAGCGGTATCCTTTGGTTGGATCGAATTTCTCTACCGCACGTTCGAGTCCCAGGGTTCCTTCTTGAATCAAATCTAAGAGTTCCAAACCGCGATTTTGATACTTTTTCGCCACCGAAACAACCAATCGCAGGTTCGCTTTAATCATATGCTCCTTCGCCCGAATGCCCTGTTTTTGCACTCGTTCGAGTTCCGAAGCACTCAATTCTGCCAATTCTGCCCAATGCTGCTTGCCAACGGTTAAAGCTTGTTTTAATTCGGGGACTGCCATATCCACCAATTGCGCCCAGCGTTCCCAAGACGGCCGATGTCCTAACTGAGCCACCAATCGGTCGTGAGCTTCGATTAACTCGACGAAGGGCTTCATGACCGGGTCGCCTTTGCGAGAAGCGTTGTTGCGCAAGCTTAGCAAATTCATATGGCGCTGAATTTTTTGCGCCTCTGCAACTTCCTCATCTCGCTCGAGTAGGGGGACGCGACCAATTTCGCTCAGGTACATACGAACTAAATCCGTCGTAGTGCGGCCTGAAGGCTTGAGAGAGCGCTCCGCAGAGGGTTCTTCTAGGGCAACTTCCAATTCGCCGAAGTCTTCATCGAATTGCCCTGTCAAGTTGTCGATTTCTTGGGGAGCAGTCGCCTCAATGCTTTGAGTGCCTTGTTCCTTATCGTTATTTGTGTCAATGTAGAAAGAAGTAGCTGGCATGATAGATAGTGTCTCAAGTACGACGGGTGACAACAGGACGAAGTCGCAGGGATAGGCTATTGGTTGGTGTGATGCTCCCTGAGTATTGAGCTGAAGTCAACAATCCCCAACTTGCCCGCGACGCGCGATCGAGGAGTAGACCTCAATAACGGGTAATATTGCCAATTTGGTTCGTTTCAAGCTCGATGTAGCCATTCGTCTGACTCCTACTCTTCAGTATAGGTTTGACTTCGGCAGACGGGAGTGACTTCAGTCAGGATGCTTAATAATCTTCATCACCTGTATCCGGGGCGCGATCGCCAATCGTCTCGAACCTCGGGCAACAAGGAAGTTGTAAAAATGGCAGGGGCAGATGCGCGATCGCTGCTACAGTAGTCTGTTGAGCCATTTAAAATCATCCCCTTTGCGAACCTATGCTACTATCTGATGCTACTCCCGCCCTTCTTGTATTAGCCGACGGTACGGTTTATCGAGGATGGTCTGCGGGAGCGACGGGAACCGCCATCGGCGAAGTCGTCTTTAATACGGGCATGACGGGATACCAAGAAGTGATGACCGATCCGAGTTATTGCGGTCAAATTGTTGTTTTTACTTATCCCGAACTGGGAAATACTGGGGTTAACGGAGAAGACGAGGAGTCGAAAGTCCCTCAAGTGCGCTCGATTGTCGCGCGTAATATTTGTCACCGACCGAGTAACTGGCGATCGAGCCAATCTCTACCCGACTATTTAAGCGAACATAAAATTCCGGGAATTTACGGCATTGATACCCGATCCCTAACTCGAAAAATTCGCTCTACGGGTGCAATGAATGGAGGGATTTCGACGGAAATTCTCGACCCGGAAGAACTTTTACGTCGCGTTCAAGGCGCGCCGAGCATGGCTGGGTTAAACTTAGTGCGAGAAGTGACGACTCGGGAAATTTACGAATGGAACGAGCCTAGCGAGTCGGAGTGGGACTATTGCCCCCCAGAGGTCGAATCTAAAACAGACCCAACCCTAACCGTCGTGGCGCTCGACTTTGGCATCAAACGCAATATTCTCAAACGTCTGGCGAGTTATGGCTGTCGGGTGATTGTGGTTCCGGCAACAACAACCCCCGACGAGATTCTCAAGTACGATCCCGACGGCATCTTCCTCTCCAACGGACCGGGGGATCCGGCGGCAGTTCAAGAAGGCATCGGCACAGTCAAAGAATTGGTCAAAAGTGAAAAACCGATGTTTGGCATCTGCATGGGCCACCAAATTTTGGGCTTGTCGCTGGGGGCAGAAACATTCAAGCTGAAATTTGGGCATCGCGGTCTCAATCAACCGGCAGGATTAAAGCAGCAGGTTGAAATCACCAGTCAAAACCACGGGTTTGCAGTCACGGAAGACTCTTTGGGGGCGGAGGTGGAAATTACCCATCTCAATCTCAACGATCGCACAGTAGCAGGATTGCGTCACAAAACCCTACCCCTGTTTTCAGTTCAGTATCACCCCGAAGCCAGTCCCGGACCCCACGATGCCGATTATTTATTTGAGAATTTTGTCAAATTAATGCGAGAATCGCGATCGCCCCAATCGCGATCGTAGCCAATGCCGACACCCGAGAGATTAACCCTTGTCCTTCCCCCGACCTAACCTAAACAGCCAACCAGTCTGCCAAAATCGGGATCCCCAAAGGGAAATTTCAAAGGTATACTAGAACATCAACTCAAAAACCCTACAAGCTTAGGAGGAAATTATTCCTGAACCACTTACCCTAACCGTTAGCTTGAGAGGAACTCGCGAGGTCAGGGAAAACTGTCAGATTTTTCGCCTGACCGGTTTGCTCGATGCTTTTTCCGAACCGACGTTTCGCAAAGCGCTCGGAACCTATATTGAAGAGGGCCCCCCCAATATTATTTTGGTTCTGGCTCAAATCGATTTTGTCGATAGTTCTGGCCTGGGCGCTCTCGTACAGTTGGTTAAAAAGGCGCAAGGTGTAGACGGAACGCTGCAAATTGTGACGAATCCTCGGGTAACGCAGACAGTCAAACTCGTTCGCCTCGAAAAGTTTCTCTCCTTACAACCCTCAATCGATGAGGCGTTAGCCAACTTGGAGCATTCTTAGTGCTTCCCCCGTTGAAGCTCGCGAACTACCAGCTATCCGGTCGTTAACTGGGTGGCTGTTTTCAACGGGCTGGGTCATTAGTCATTAGTCATTGGTCTCGATCGCTAACTATATTTTGCCAAGGACGAAGGACAAAGGACAAAAGACGAAGGACAAAAGACGAAGGACAAAAGACAAAGGACGAAGGACAAAGGACGAAGGACGAAGGACAAAAGACAAGGTAAAATCGGGCAAAGTGTTATAGTATTTAAAAATTGCATTGACCCAACAACAGCCACCCCAGTCAGTGCCATCGAAAGCGGCAGAGGATACAGCGCGGCGATCGCAAGCCAAAGCGACGAGTTTCCCAAGCTTAGCTGCCCTTTCTTCCGCCCAAATTCAGCGCCTATCTCCAACGGCCCTCGCTTACATTGGCGACGCAGTTTACGAACTCCATACCCGCACTCGTTACTTACTGCCTCCCAAGCGAATTTCCGCCTATCACCAACAAGTCGTCGATCGCGTGCGCGCTGAAAGTCAAGCCCAACAGTTGCGATCGCTTCAACCCCACCTCAACGATACCGAACGGGCGATTGTGCGGCGCGGGCGCAACGCCGCCAGCCGGTGTCCTCGACGCTTGTCAATCGAGGTATATCAGCAAGCAACGAGCTTAGAAACCCTGGTTGGCTACCTTTACCTGACCGACTCTCAGCGCCTAGAGCAGGTACTGGGGATGTTAGATGACCTCGATCCCCGCTAAAAAAAATTGATATTCACTCTACCTAAAACCCGAAATTGATTGTTATGGACGACCTGAAACCACGTAAAACTCCTTCTTTTCCTCGCAAAGGCGAGAAATTTAGCACATCCCCTCGAAGAAGCGGCAGCAAGCGCCGTTTCCCCCATTCATCCAAGTCCGTTAAACCCGTTTTATCGCCAAAGGAGTCTTCCTTCGTCGATGAAGGCGATTTGATCTACGGTCGCCATCCGGTTTTGACAGCCCTAGAAGGCGATCGCTCCTTCAATCGTATTTGGATTTTATCTCGATTGCGCTACGATCCCAACTTTTATTCTCTCATCGAACGCGCCAAGTCCAAAGGCTGTACCGTCGATGAGGTCGAACCCCGTCGCCTCAGTCAAATTACCCAAGGGGCCAATCACCAAGGCGTGGTCGCTCAAGTCTCCCCCTACGCCTATGTTGAGTTGGATGCTTTAATCGAACAAGCGAAGGCGAGTAGCGAACAACCGGTCATTGTTGTGGCTGAGGGACTGTCGGATCCCCACAACTTGGGGGCGATTATTCGCACCGCCGAAGCCATTGGAGCCCAAGGGTTGGCGATTCCGCAGCGACGGGCGGCGGGGATTGCCTCTGGAGTCATGAAGGCGGCAGCCGGTGCTTTGGAAACCTTTCCCGTCGCTCGGGTTGTCAATTTGCGAGCCGCTCTGGAAAAATTAAAAGCGTCTGGATTCTGGATCTACGGCTTAGCGGCTAATGGGGAAACGCCCGTACAAGCCGCTCGCTTCGACGGACCGGTGGCGTTAGTGGTCGGTTCGGAGGCGAAGGGGTTGAGTTTGCTGACTCAAGCCAATTGCGATTTCCTGGTATCGATTCCCCTCATCGGTAAGACTCCGAGCTTAAATGCTTCGGTGGCCGCGGCCATCGCGCTCTACGAAGTGTATCGCCAGCGAGGTCCCAGCTCCCTCTATCTGGAAATTTGTTCGCAACAGACTTTAAAAAAACGAGAAGACAGAGTATAAAGGGGGATGAATTCTTTTTTTTTGTAAAGTTCTGTAAATAAAAAGGCATTTACATTGCCAAGTTGCGTTCTGCGTACTGGGGAAAACTATGAAGGAAATGCTGACTAATGTTTTGGAGTCATTTGGGCTGGCTTGGTGGGTCGAAATCGCCACGCAAAACCCAAAATGTACTTACTATTTCGGTCCTTTCACCAACCGAAAGGAGGCGGAGTCGTCGAGTTTTGGGTACCTCGAAGATCTGAAGCTCGAAGGCGCGACGGGAATTGTCCTGAAAATCGGCCGCATGAAACCCAATGAGTTAACGATTGCCGACGACTTGGGGGAGAGCTATGACCGCGATCGTCTCCCCGCGTTTGGCGGTCAGTTGTCTTGAAATTGGGGAATAATGAGGTTTTGGAAGGATACGCTCTAGGAAGCCACCTGGGGATGCGCGTCAAGCCATTGCTCGATTGTGTTGAGGACGGCTTGAGGAATTTCCCAGGGAAAGAGGTGAGCCACATCTTTGTAGCAATGCCACTCGCATTGCGGGAGGCATTGAGCTGTTTCGAGGGAAGCTCGGGCGGTAATATGACGGTCTTCCTGCCCCGCTAACAGCAAACAAGGCAACTGGAGCTGATGCAGGTCGTCGAGACGATTGTAGCCCCGGCGAAGGCTGCGCTCTAGGGCGCTATGGGCTGCTCTTGAGGTTTGGAGGTAAGCCGGTACAGCGTCAGAGGCTAAAAAGCGATAGGTAGCGGGGGTTTGTTGTGAGACGAGGTAGCGAAAGAGCGATCGCCGTCCAAAGGTATCGATATTCCACTGCCAGCCCGGTGCCATCCAGTTTAGGAGTCCGGCGATCCCCGTGTAAACTAAGTCGTCCCAATTGACCTGGGGGTGGCTGCTGCGAGGACGCGCGGCAGTGGCAATGAGCATTAAACCGCTGTAGCGTTGGGGCGATCGCAACGCCAACTCCAACGCCAAAATGCCTCCCAGGGACCACCCTAACAGCAAACAGCGTTCGATCCCCAAACGATCGAGCAAGGTTTCGAGGTCGCCGAGGTGGTCTTCCATCTCGAAATTGCCCCAAAACCGGCTTTTTCCGTACCCCCGCAAATCCGGCGCGAGGGTTTGAAATCGCTCGCTGAGGCGATCGCAAAATACCGACATTGCCCGACCCGACCCCGGATGTCCGTGCAAGCACAGAAGAGGAAACCCTTGACCTTGAATTTCAACATTTAAGTGCATTTTCCCCCGTTGCGCTCTTCGCTATAATGCACCCGCGTTCCAGCCCAGCGAAGTTTTTCGCGCAAGGTTTGATAAAACGAATACTGCTCGCGCAACACAATAAACTTTGCTTGACAGTCGGCAACGCCCACGCTAACCCGTTGTCCCGGCCAAATCGTCGTTGCCAGAACCCCGTCGGTCCACAGCTTCGTATTTAATTCGCGATCGCCTAACGGCCAAATATTAATAGCCGCGCCGGGAGGGAGAATGAGAGAGCGCGAAGACAAACTGAGGGGGCAAATGGGCGTAACCGCCATCGCGTCCATCCCCGCATGGAGGATTGGACCGCCAGCAGACGCATTGTAGCACGTCGAGCCCGTGGGAGTCGTGACAATTAATCCATCGCCGTGGTATTGATCCACCACATCGCCATCAACTTCCATTTCTAAAATTGAGGTGGGCATTCGGTCGATACTCGCCGGTTTGACGCTCATTTCATTGAGACACAAAAAGCGATCGCTCGCCGCTTCGGGATGGGTTCGACTGCCTTCAAATAGCCTCGCCTGAAGCATAGTGCGGCGTTGGACGGCATAGCGATCGGACTCCAAGCGATCCCAAACGCGATCGCTTTCTTGAAATTCTTCAAAGGGCTCGGTGAGGAACCCTAAATGTCCGCCCACATTCACTGCCAAAATGGGAATATTCTCTGCCGCGAGATGTCTGGCAGCGGCTAAAACCGTCCCATCGCCTCCCAAAACCACCGCTAAATCGATGGGCGCGCTCGAAGAAGCTAGGAAAACGGGATACGGATTATCTTTAAAACCGCTCGGTCCCCTTAAAATATGACAGCCTCGCTCTTCCAACTGCCGCGCGCATTTCTCTCCCCATGCTTGAGAGAGGGCGCTATCTGCTTTGTGAACGATAATAACTTGTTCGAGGCGCACTTGCTGTTGTTTCCTAGAGTAAGGGAGTTCTTAAGACACTATATTTTATTCATCTTCATAAAAGCGATAAAATAGATACTCGTCCTTAAAAGGATGTTCGTCGAGAACGTGATGAATCGTCTTGCGGATCAGGAGCTTTTGTCCCACCACTACGGCTTCTTCCCGGGAGATTTTAAGGGACTCGGCAATCCAGGTAACGGCTTCGCTTCCAACGAAACAGCGGGGGTATTTTTGGAGTCCCTGGCGGCGATCTTTAACGATTAAACCACCCTCGCCGCGCATTTTTTCAATTAAGATCTCGAGCCCCGAACGTTGGGGTGCAATGCGTCTGAGCTGCTTGTCCTCGTACCAGAGCGTCAAAGTCGTTAACTCTTCGAGCAGAACAAATAAAATTTGCCCTTTATATTTGAGGAAAATTTCCCGGCCCTTGGCGATCGCCTTGGGGCGGTCATCTTTGTTGTAAGATTTAATTTTGAGAAAAAGTTTGTCTTTATACGCGATCGCTAGAAGTTTTTCGGTTTGCGAGTTGACTTGCCGGGTCACGTAACAGTATTCAACCTGGTGACTGTCGAGAATCAGCATAAAGCGGCTTTTACCCTAGCAGACTACGGTGAGGAGGAGAACGCGGTACGCAACCCATATCGGCTTTTTGGGGGAGGCGCGCCGCCCAGTTCCCGATCGTTGATAGATTAAGTTTACCGAAAAATTGGCTCTAAAGCCCCGCCTCTTTGGCAGGCTCGGGGCAAGTGTTCTAGGATAGCTTTTGATGTATAATAATATAGGGTGGAAAAGGGAATCAACCCCTTAAAAAACCGAGCTACCCAACAGCAAATCGCTGAACCTTTAAAATTGAATCTATGCTGATAAAGCTGCATTTTTCTAAACTCTACCTCGCAGTCGGTCAAAGATTTACTAGGAGCACGGGCGAAGAGTTTTTGGGAACGATATGTTTCCAATGCCAAAAAAGAACTTGGAGTAATCCAGCTAGGTGAGGGCAGGCACGAGTCCTACGCCCGATCTCGACACTGTAAGGTCTCTAATTGGAGTGGTCTCGTCGAGCCTGGAATTCCCGTCCGTTCTGGGGCGAGGAGTGTCAAAATGGAAGAAAGTCCTACGGTTTATACACCCTCGCTCGCGCGATCGAGCAATTGCAAAAGTTACCTGGAGTTGGAGCAAAAACCGCTCAGCGACTTCCATTCTACGGCGGGGAATGTCAAAATTGGAGAAAGTCTTGCCGTTCGTTGATACGCCTACCGCCTACTCAAATTTAAGTATACAACGGGAGAAAGTCTTACGGTTTATACACCCCCCCTCGCTCGCCTAATCGAGCAATTGCAAAAGTTACCCGGAGTTGGACCAAAAACCGCTCAACGATTGGCGCTGCATATTCTCAAGCGTCCAGAAGATGAAGTTCAAGCTCTCGCCCGAGCCTTGGTGGAAGCCAAAACTCAGGTGGGGTTCTGTCAAATTTGCTTTCATCTGTCAGCGGACTCGGTCTGCGATATCTGCCGCAATCCCAATCGAGATGGTAGTATAGTTTGCGTTGTTTGCGATCCCCGCGATGTCATAGCTCTCGAGAAAACGCGCGAATATCAGGGAAAATATCACGTCTTGGGCGGAGTCATTTCACCGATGGACGGCATCGGTCCGGACCAATTATCTGTTCCGCAGTTAATCCGGCGTGCTTCGGTGCCGGATGTGAAGGAAGTCATTCTCGCCATCAGTCCCAGCGTGGAAGGGGAAACGACCACGTTATATGTCGGTCAGCTTTTGAAACCCTTTACGAAAGTCACTCGCATTGCCTTTGGTTTGCCGATGGGAGGCGATCTCGAGTATGCCGACGAAGTAACGTTGGCTCGCGCGCTGGAGGGACGGCGCGAGTTGGAGTGAGGGGCAAGAACCAGCGCGTCGCTACAAACAAATGACGAAGGACGAAGAACCAAGGATGAAAGACGAAGGACGAAGAACTAACTTGGTAAAAGTTTCCGAACCGCTTTGCTCAGGTCGTCAGGCTTGAAAGGTTTGGCGATGTAAGCATCCGCTCCCTGTTTCATTCCCCAGTAGCGGTCGAACTCTTCGCCTTTGCTCGTACACATGAGAACGGGAACCTTCTCTGTCGCCGGGTTATTCTTAATCTTGCGGCAGAATTCGTAGCCATTCATTTTAGGCATAACTACGTCAGTAATAACCAGATCGGGTAGGGCCGAACTCAGAAAGTGTAACCCTTCCTCGCCATTGCTCGCGACAGTCACTTGCATTCCGATCGTCCTGAGTAAGGTAGCAATCATCTCGCGCTGGGAGGGGCTGTCATCGACGACCAGAACATGATGACTCATAACATTTTGACCGACTCAAATTTTTTAAGAGTATGATTTTAACCATTGAGGGAAAAATTTTTGAGAAAAGCGCGATCGCCCTTTCCAACTTTACCCTAAACTGGAGATTTGAATGGCTTTGACTTCAACTCCAGTGTATCATTGCTCGCCCTCCTTTTGCACCCGAGAGCGTCGTCGCTTAGACACCAAGATTCACTTAGACAAAAACACTGAATCGTTTAAAAAATAGTATTAATACGGAAAACAGCAGGCAACCTTTGCGGACGCGCCAGTTGCTAATCCGTTGCCAGTTGAGTAAGCTGTTTAAACAATTTGCTCTTTTTTGAAGATTGGGAGCTTATTAGAGGCAAAACAAGTCAGTCGTCTTAAAATCATTAAAAATTCTAGAGATCGCATAAGCAATGGTATTGCACCCGCCCGAAGCAAACCGCCCCTTGGAACTTGCCTGCGTGGTTTGGGTCTGTCTGGGGAGTTTGAGTTGGACTCATCAAAGCGTTCGAGCCGCAGAATTCGCCCCTTTTGACCGGGCTAACTCGTTTTCCGAAATTGTAGAACCTCAACTTTCAAGCACTCAACTTCCTTCGCCCTCCCCATCGCTGTCCGAGCCAGCGATGGGGAGACTCCAGACGTTAGCCCCCCCATTTGAAGAATTCGCCCAAATCCCAGAAAATCCTCAAGATCGCTTCATCCAAAGCGATCCAAATCCCCCTCAACCTCTCGAACCCGAAACCTCGCCGACGGTTGAAACTCAACCGCCGGTACAACCCGAGCCTTCTGAGAGTCCGGCTAACATTGAGGTGCTCGGCATCGAACTGATTGGAAGTACGCTCTTTTCCACAGAAGACTTTGCAGCCGAGATCGAACCGCTGACTGAAGAAGGGAAAGCCACTCGCGAGCAACTGGAAAGTCTTGCCGATCGCGTCACCGAACGCTATCTCGCTGGAGGATATATTACCTCGAGAGCCATCCTCGACTCTGCTTCGTTAGCAAGCGGTCAAATTAAAATTCAAGTGCTCGAAGGTCGAATTGAGAGGATCGAGGTAGAAGGAAGCGATCGCTTGGAAAACTACGCGCGCGATCGCGTTTCTCTGGGTGCATCCGCACCCGTACGGGCGAGCAACCTCGAAGAACAACTGCGACTATTGCGAACCGACCCCTTATTTGACAACGTCGAAGCGAGTTTGCGCTCGGGCGAGACAGTGGGAAGCAGCATTTTAATCGTGCGCGTCACCCCCACCAACCCTTTTAACGCCAGCACCAGCATCGACAACTATTCGCCCCCAAGTGTCGGTTCCGAACGCTTCAGCCTCAACGGAACCTATCGCAATGCCTTGGGGTTAGGCGATATCCTCGACGCTTCTTTGAAAAGCACTCTCCAAGGCGGTTCTCGTACCATTGATGTTTCCTATCGCGTCCCTCTCAACCCCACCAATGGAACCCTGCAATTGCGAACCTCAGTCAACTGGAACAACGTCATCCAGGGGGTTGGGCGTATCTTTGACATCAGCGGTCAATCTCAACTGTACGAAATTAATTACCGCCAACCCTTAATTAGAACGCCAAGGGAAGAATTAGCCCTTTCAGTTGGGTTTGCCTACCAAACCGGTCAAACCTTTACCTTTGCCGGTCCTTTTGGGTTTGGATTTGGCCCCGACAGCGAGGGAGTCAGTACCACAAGTACGTTTAAGTTCGGACAAGAGTACGTTTTGCGCGATGTCACCGGCGCTTGGGCGGCGCGATCGCTATTTAACTTCGGCACCGGACTCTTCGATGCAACGAGCAACCCCGGTCCCATTCCCGACGGTCACTATGCCAGTTGGTTGTTCCAAGCCCAGCGGGTTCAAGTTCTCGATGAAAATAATTTTTTGATTATTTCAGCCGACCTCCAACTCGCCAACGACGGACTGTTACCTTCCCAGCAATTTGTCATTGGCGGCGGTCAATCGGTGCGCGGCTTTCGTCAGAATGCCCGGGCGGGCGATAATGGGTTTCGCTTTTCGGTTGAAGACCGCATCACCTTACAGCGAGACGAGGCAGGAATTGCGCGATTTTTGTTTATTCCCTTTGTCGATCTCGGTTGGGTGTGGAATGCGGGAGATAACCCGAATGCGCTGCCCGACAAACATTTTCTGGCGGGAATTGGGGCCGGGTTTGTGTGGCAGCCTTTGGAGCGTTTGAGCATTAAACTCGATTATGGAATCCCTTTGGTGAATTTGCCCGATCGCGGAACTAACGCCCAGGATGATGGATTTTATTTCAGCGTTCTTTATGAATTTTGAGCTCGGCGATCGCGTCGCGATCTCAAAAGGGGAAATGCTATCCTGAAAGACGGCTCCGGTGTCGAGCTAAAAAACAGTCGCTTTTTAATCAACCGTTATGCTTCTAATTGACTCCCACGCTTGGCATTACTGGATCGACCGCTTCTGCGCCTTCCTCTTTTTTTGCACGGTGGTAGGAGCGTTCTGGTTTGCTTCAAAAATTGATTAGAACCATTTGACCCATTCCCTACATCCCCAATTCAGGGTATACTCCACCTCGGAGCAGTTTGACAGTCAAAATTCATGGTAGCGGTAGCAATTCTGGCGGCTGGACGCGGGACGAGGATGAAGTCGTCCTTACCTAAAGTTTTACATTCCCTGGGAGGGCGATCGCTTGTCGAACGAGTCCTCCAAAGTTGTTCGTCTCTTTCTCCAGAGCGGTCTTTTACCATTGTTGGTTACGAGGCACAGCGCGTTCGAGATTCACTTGGGGGGTTTGAAGCTTTGGAATTTGTCGAACAAACCGAACAGCTTGGAACGGGTCATGCTGTTCAACAATTGCTTCCCCATTTACAGGACTTTCAAGGCGATGTGGCGATCCTCAACGGAGATGTTCCCCTGTTGCGCGAGTCAACGTTGGCACAACTGGTTCGCGTTCATCAAACTCATCAAAATGCGGCGACTCTGCTGACGGCACAATTGCCGAACCCGCAAGGATACGGACGAGTTTTTTGTGATGGCGATAATTTGGTACAACAAATTGTGGAAGACCGAGATTGTACGGATGCACAGCGGCAGAATCGTCGGATTAATGCGGGCGTGTATTGTTTTAGTTGGCCCGCTTTGGCGAAAGTTTTGCCGCAACTGTCAGCCGATAACGATCAGCAGGAATATTACATCACCGATGTCTTTAGGGAGCTCGAACCGGTGATGGCGGTCGATGTGGACGATGTTCGGGAAATTATGGGAATTAACGATCGCGGCCAGTTGGCAGCAGCTTACAATATCCTACAAACGCGCATCAAGAACGCTTGGATGGCTGCTGGCGTGACGCTTATCGACCCGGACAGTATTACCATTGACGATACGGTAGAATTGTCTCCCGATGTAATAATAGAACCGCAAACTCACCTACGGGGAAATACCAAAATTGCCTCGAATTGTCGCATCGGCCCCGGTAGCTTCATTGAGAATAGTGAAATTGGGGAGAACGTCAGCGCGATCTACTCAGTGGTGAGAGATAGCGCGATCGCGGCCCGAACCCAAGTCGGACCCTACGCCCATTTGCGCGGACGAGCAAACATTGGGGAAGAATGTCGCGTGGGGAACTTCGTCGAAATTAAAAATAGCACCTTGGGCGCGAAAACCAATGTCGCCCACTTAGCGTACTTGGGCGATGCCACCCTGGGAACCCAAGTTAACGTCGGTGCGGGAACAATTACCGCCAATTACGACGGCTTTCAGAAACATCCCACGGTAATCGGCGATGGCACGAAAACTGGCGCAAACAGCGTTCTCGTTGCCCCCATTGTCATCGGCAGCAATGTCACTATTGGGGCGGGTTCGACTATTACAAAAGACGTTGAAGATGATTCTCTCGCTGTTGGTCGCGCCCGTCAAATGACGAGTAAAGGATGGCGACCTAGAAATTAGGTTTTAGGGCTTAGGTTTTGGGTTTTAGGGTTTTTCACTTCGGAATAATGAATTACGCAGCTACGTTACATATAGGGGAGCGGTGCGTTACGCTGCGCTAACAGCACCCTACAGATGGTGGCTTTGCGTAAGTCCTAGAAGAGGTCTTAGAGCCAATTAATTATCAATTATTAATTATTAATTGCTCAAAAAGGTGCCTCTTGAAGAACGTGAATTCTCCCCCAGGTGAATTCCCTCTCAGGTAAATTCTTCCATTACGATAAAACCTCCACAACTCCCATCCCTCCGTCCACGCGCACCTGTTGTCCGTCGCGGAGGAGTTGGGTAGCGCTATGCACGTCCATTACTGCCGGAATGCCGTATTCGCGGGCGACAATTGCGCCGTGAGAGAGTTTTCCCCCCACTTCAGCAATTAGCCCTCCCGCGCGCGCCAGTAACGGCGACCAACCGGAGTCAGTGTAGGGAACGACGAGAATCGTCCCCTTGTCGATCGCGGCGATATCTTGTAAACTTCGAGCAATCTTGACTCGTCCTTCCACTTGTCCGGGACTGGCACCAATTCCTTGGAGGCGCTGGCTGGAGGACAGAGGAGACGGAAAAGAAGGCATTGCTGGCTCGTCGCCGTAGACAACAAAGGGAACGCCGGGAAGTTGACGGTCTTTTTCCAGTTGTTGTTGGCGCTGTTGAATGCGCCCCGAAAGGTTGTTGCGCAATTGGGGGTTCCCTTGATGAATGAGTTGGCGCACTTCATCGAAGGTGAGGAAGAAAATATCTCCTTTACGTTGGAGAATTTGCGATCGCAACCATTCTTCCTCCAACGCTGTAAAACACCAACGCAAATGGGCTAACAATCGAGAATACACCTCCGTTACCTTTCCTTTCAAGTTGAGTCGCTGCTGGACGATGGAAGTCATTCCCCCCTTGGATGTCGCTTCCCGTGCGATCGCCTCGTCCGCACTATTGGGGTTTAATAAATATTGAGCGAATAACTCTCGCACCGATTGGGGACTGTCTCGCCAACGGGGAACGGCAATATCGGTGGCAACTTCACTGAGATAGCCATAGCGGTCTAACCAACCATTGAAACTCTCCACAACGCTCACACCATCGGACGTATCGTCGGCGAGGTAGGCAAAAAGGGCGGCGCTACTGTCAAAATTGAGACGGTCGATGGGTAAAAGTTTGCGCGTTTCTACTGCCAGTTGAGCCAGCGATCGCGTCGCCTCCACTTCAGGGGTTTGACTGTTATCTAAATCGGTTTCGTCAACTTTCAAAATTGCCTGCCGCAGCGCCAAACTCAGGGGGGCGAGAATGCTGTAATAGGTTGCCCGTCGTAGCACGAGCAAAATCCGGTCGATGCGTTCCAATCGCGCCGATGGCGACAAGTCCGATGGCGAATTTCTCTCTAAATCGGCAAGAACCGGCTCAAACTGAGAGTTGAAATCCCTCCGAAAATCCCGCAACAAATTCCGTTCTCGTTGGAATAATTTCAATAAACCCGGTGTATTGCGCAGGGTCGAACTGAAGGGGGGTTTGCTAAATTTTGCTCCCCGCGTGAGGAATTCCAAACTTTCGGGCGGCAGTCCCATGCGCAGAAAAATTTCCCCCAAAAGGGTGGCATTGAAGTAAGCGTGGGAATAGTGTAGCGTCGCCGTTGCTTCAAAATCCAACCCTCGGGCTCGTTTGCCCAAAACCAGAGAAAATAAGTCTCCCCAAACGCCGCAAGTCAGGGGACGATTAATAGACCACGTGAGAGGACGAATGAGACCGGGAATCGCTTCGGCGGCAATTTTGCGCGTCCAAATGGGTCGTAGCGTGGTGATGGGACGCGCTTGCAAAATCCAAAGGCGATGGCCATCGTGAGTCCATTCTACATCTTGGGGAAGGCCGCGATCGCGCTCCTCTAATTCTCGCGTTAAAAGGGCGACTTCTTGGATAATCGCCTTGGGAACGTCGCCACTCCCTTCGATAACTAGTTCCAGGCCCTCTGGCTTCCTGCTTGATAAGGGGGACTCGAGGGGGTCGATTTCTTCGTTTGGGGACGATGGAGAAGTGGAGGAAGAGTTAGCATCCTCTTTCTTTTCCCCTTTGGCAACGGCAGAATTGACAACTCCCTCGGGCAGAAAAACGCGATACTGTTCTGGAGTCACTTGGCCGGAAACCACGCGCGTCGCATCCCCCGGCAGCGCCTCGATAACCACAGCGCCGGTGGAAGGATTGACGGGATCTCGACTAAAAGCAACTCCCGAAAACGCCCCTTGAATTTGCCTTTGCACCAAAACCGACATCGAAGTCTCTTTTAAATTTCGGTCTTGACGATAGCGCGCCGCCATGCTGCGATTGTAAGACGTTTGGCATTGGGTAATTGCGTCTTCCAACTTTTGAGGAGAAGTTGCATTGAGAACCGTCAGATATTGTCCCGCTGCCGAGGCGGTTTCCGAGTCTTCTCCCACCGCAGAGGAACGAACGACGAGGGGATTGTCGGGGGAAGGGGACAGGGAGAGAATTAGGGGTTGAGGGTCGTCGCCTGCGGGGAGAACCCAGCCTTCAGGAACGGCATAACCGCCGCGTTTGAGCTGGGATAGGGTTGCGGCTTTTTGTCCAACTTTTTGGGAGTTGAGGGGATTATCGAGGGAGAGAACAGCTTTATCGCCTTGGAAGAAACGAAACATTTTACGAGATTGAGCATGGGAATGGTCGCGGGAAAGATCGAGATCGTCTGGAATTTTATGATAAATCCAAGCCAGGAGAAGCGAAAGGGCGATCGCGGCAACTATGTGTTCGGGGTCGTGGGGATGGAGCAAGGCAATGGTAGCGCTTAATAAGATTAGAATAACCATGCGGCCGGTCGCGCGATCGCGGAAAATGGTAAAGCTAACCCCGCCAATGAGGAAAGTCAAAAAGGCTACTCTCCAGTCGTGAACGATAACGCCCCACACGACATTAGTCGTTCCCGCGCCTTTCCCTCCCCAATAGCGTCCCACCACAAGAGCAAAAAGGGCAAATAATTCCCATCCTGGGTTGTCGGGGAAAAAGGCGCGCGCTGCCAATACAGCGAGGATTCCCTTGGCTGCTTCAGAAAGAACGGCTAAAATTCCCACAACTTTACCGCCGTGGTAAAACGCCGCTGAGACTGAAATATTCCCCGTTCCGATGTTTTGGAGTTTGCGTCCGGTTAACCCGCGCGTTATCCAATCAATGACCGGCAGCGCCCCTAAAATTGGACAAACAAGGAAGATAATTAAGGAACCCCAAACTTGTGTTAGTGTCATTGGTTATTTGTCATTGGTCATTGGTCATTTGTCCTTGGTCATTTGTCGTTTGGATTGTCCAATGTGCGGGGACACGGCGCTTTGTTGGGTTATTCTTTTGAACTTTGAATCTGCCTAATGC
>JAXHVQ010000133.1:0-17347 GCA_034189065.1 Cyanobacteriota bacterium | reverse complement strand
ATATAAACAGATAAGAATATTCCCTACTTTTAGTAACTCCTCGCTCCTCCCTTGAATTCTTCTATTCTTCCATTCTGAATCCCGAAGTCAAGATTTTACAAATCAAATAAAAACGCTATATCGCTATTAAGATGCGGTATAAATGAGATTAGATTAAAGTTGAGGGTTTCGGCCTTTAAAAATTCTCTTTTCGGTGTAGTGGTGGGGTAGGAATTGCCGTCAAGACAAGGAAATTGAGAAGAGAGATTTTAACCGGCAATGTTCGCTGCGGCGATCGCGCTTTGAATTTTTTTATTGGAAAACCCTGAAGGCAGTCTAGCTCGCTTCTTCGCACGACCGATGCAATCGTGCCACTAGGATAAGGGATTTAGGGCGTGGTGTTCAATATTAGGTAGAGCGATCGCACTCTTGACTCGAATACTATTGCAGGAGATGGGAAACATCATATTCGAGAGGCACCTGATGTTATTAAAAAAGCTGAAGTCAATCTCTTATCATAGCACTTTTCAAATGTAGCTCACTCAATCTTAGAACCGCTATAGTCTGTCAAACCACCCTAGCGGTAGAACGATTGCCGAGTTTCTGAACCTCTGGGAGAATTTAGGTCAGGAAATTAAATGCCAAACAGCTTATTATAGGACGGAACTGAATGGGAACAAAAATTGAAGAGAACGATCGCCGAGACGAAACGGTTTTAGAACAAAATTTTGCTCTTCCCCCGGACAAAAAACCGTGGAGGGTGGAGGATAGCGAGAAATTATACCGCATTGAGGGATGGGGCGCGCCCTATTTTTCCATTGATGCGGCAGGATGCGTGGTGGTTTCTCCAAAAGGCGATCGCGGCGGTTCTTTAAATTTGTACGAGCTGGTAGAATCGCTATTGCAACGACAAATTAAGCTCCCCTTACTCATTCGCTTTTCCGATATTTTAGACGATCGCATCTCCCGATTGAACGCTTGTTTTGCTCGCGCGATCGCCCGCTATCGCTACCCTAACCAATATCGGGGCGTTTATCCGATAAAATGCAACCAAAGTCGCCATTTGGTCGAAACTGTCGTGCGATCGGGCAAACCCTATCATTTCGGTCTCGAAGCGGGGTCTAAACCAGAATTAACCATCGCCCTCGCCCTGCTGGATCCCGAACAAAATAAGGAAGCGTTACTGATTTGTAATGGCTATAAAGACCGAGAATACATTGAAATGGCGCTCTTGGCAACAAAATTGGGTCATCGTCCGGTTCTGGTTATCGAACAGTTAAGCGAACTCGACCTTGCGCTGGAAATTGGTCAAACCCTTGACATCGATCCCATTTTAGGCATTCGGGCGAAACTGAGTACAAAAGGTTCGGGACATTGGGGCAATTCGACGGGAGATCGGGCTAAATTTGGACTGGGGGTTCCCGAAATCGTGGAAGTTCTCCAGCGTTTGGAAAACAGTAATAAGCTACAGTGTTTGCAACTTCTCCATTTTCACATCGGTTCCCAAATTTCCGCGATCGCAGCCATTAAAGAAGCCATTCGCGAGGCAGCACAAATTTACGGCGAGTTGGTGAAATGGGGCGCAAAGATGCAATATCTCGATGTTGGCGGCGGTTTGGCGGTAGATTATGATGGCTCGAAAACGAACTTTTACGCCTCCAAAAATTATAATTTACAAAACTATGCCAATGATATTGTGGCTGAGGTAAAGGAAGCGTGCGAGGAACGAGAAATTGATGCGCCAATTTTGGTGAGTGAAAGCGGACGCGCGATCGCATCTCATCAAGCCGTTCTCATTTTTGATATCCTGGGAACGAGCGATACTTTTGCGATCGAGGGACGACATCGCGAGAATATCGAAGTTCCTCAACCGACTCCCAAAAAAGAACATCTTATTCTTCGCAATCTTTGGGAAACCTATGAATCCATTACCCCAGACAACTATCAAGAAGCTTATCACGATGCCATTCAATTTAAAGAGGAGGCCATTAGTTTATTCAGCTTTGGCTATCTTAGTTTAAAAGAACGCGCTAGAGCGGAACAATTACATTGGGCCTGTTGTCGCAGAATTTTAGACATTACTCGCACCCAAGAATACGTCCCCGACGACCTCGAAGACCTGGAAAAAAATATGGCATCAATTTATTATGCCAATCTTTCTGTGTTTCAATCTTCGCCCGATGCCTGGGCCATTGACCAACTCTTCCCAATTATGCCTATTCATCGTCTCAACGAAGAACCAACGCAGCGAGGAATTTTAGGAGATTTGACCTGCGACAGCGATGGTAAAATTGACAAGTTCATCGATTTACGCGGCGTGAAGTCAGTTCTCGAACTTCATTCTGTAAATCCCCAAGAATCTTACTACTTAGGAATGTTCCTCGTAGGTGCTTATCAAGAAAATATGGGCAGTTGGCACAATCTTTTCGGAGATACAAACGTCGTTCATATTCGCATGACACCCAAAGGCTATCAAGTCGAATACGTCGTCAAAGGCGATACCATTACTGAAGTTTTGGGTTATGCTCAGTACAAGGCAGAAGATTTAGTCGAAGGCATCCGTCGCCGCACAGAAGAGGCGTTACAGGACGGTCGTTTAACCTTAGAAGAGTCTCAGCGATTATTGCAAAATTACGAACGGAGTTTAAACAGTTATACTTATTTGTCTCGGTGAAAATTAGTCATTAGTCATTAGTCATTAGTCATTAGTCATTTGTCATTAGTCATTAGTCATTTGTCATTAGTGCTATAGATTAGTTCTCCTCTCGATTTGTATAATACAGATTCATCCCTTACACCAAAATGGTCTTCTCATTCAATCTCAAAGCAACAATTCTCAGCGGATTATTACTCTTAAGCAGCATTTCTCCGGTTAAAAGTCAAGCTATTCAGTCTAATTCAAGAAATGCTACTCCTCCAGCACCTCAAAGAGAATTTCGGGGAGTTTGGGTGGCAACTGTCTTAAATATTGATTGGCCTTCTAAGCCGGGGTTAACAACAAACGAGCAAAAAGCAGAACTAATTGCTATACTCGATCGCGCTGTTGCCTTAAAGTTAAATGCAGTAGTTTTTCAAGTCAGACCTGCCAGCGATGCCCTATACAATTCTCCCTACGAACCGTGGTCGGAATCATTAAGCGGAGAAATGGGGAAAGCACCGAATCCCTACTACGATCCGCTAGAATTTGCTATAGAAGAAGCCCACAAACGGGGTTTGGAGTTACACGCTTGGTTTAATCCCTATCGCGCTTATCATGCAAAAGCAACTTCTCCCATTTCTGCCGATCATATTAGTCAAACGCGACCGGAATTGGTCAGGCGATATGGCGACTATCTCTGGTTAGACCCGGGAGAAAAAGCCGTTCAAGATTATACCATTGAAATTGTTCTAGATATTGTTAATCGTTACAATATCGACGGTATTCATATGGACGATTATTTTTATCCTTATCCCCAACGAGACGAACAGGGTCAAAAGATTGAGTTTCCCGACGATGCGAGTTGGCAAAAATATGTCAATGGTGGCGGACAACTCAGTCGCAGCGATTGGCGGCGAGAAAATATTAATGTCCTTATTAAAAGATTGTATCAAACCATTAAAAGCCAGAAGCCTTGGGTTAAATTTGGGGTGAGTCCCTTTGGCGTTTGGAAACCGGGCAATCCTAACCAAATTTCTAATCGAAGCGAAGGTCAGTTTTTCAGCGCTTACGATGGACTTTACGCAGATTCTCGTCAATGGCTGCAACAAGGGTGGTTGGATTATTTGTCTCCCCAATTGTATTGGAAAATCGAACAAACTGCCCAAAGTTATCCGGTTATTTTAAATTGGTGGTTGGAACAAAATACTCAAGGCAGACATATTTTTCCGGGACTGTATACGAGTCGCGTGGAAGGTGAATCTTCACAAAATTGGTCGCCGCAGGAAATCTTATATCAAATTCGGACAACGCGAGGGTTTGCGGGTGCTGAAGGTCACGTTCATTTTAGCATGAAACCTTTACTCCAAAATCGCGGCAATTTGGCAACGTTGTTACCTCAAGAAGTATACGCGCAACCGGCTTTAATTCCCGCATCGCCTTGGCTAAACGACCAACCTCCCAGTCAACCCGAGTTAACGATGAGTCGAGATTTGGAGGGGAATATTCAACTAAATTGGCAAGGAAGCAGTCAGCCGGAAGTTCAGTTGTGGGTGTTGCAAATTCAAAGGGAAGGGAATTGGGAAACTAAAACTTTGCCCCGACAGCAAACGTCTTACTTGCTAACCAATCGTCAGGTGGAGAAGGTGTCGATTTCCGCTGTCAGTCGCTATGGCATTCAAGGAGAAAATCGAGTTGTAGATATGCAAGAGATTTATTCCGATCGCATCCCTCGTCTCCGAAGCAGAAATCCATTGGTTTTAGGCTTCAATTAGAGCAACGATCGCGTAGATAATCTCTCCTTGATAGCTTATAATTCTATGATGCCACTTGTAGGGACGTTCAATTAAACGTCCCTACGTTATAACGGTTTACATCCCGTTCAGAAACGCTATATCCTAAATACAAACGTGCGTTGAAAAGCAAAGATTGTTACAAACGTCACTCAGTCGGCGAGGTTAACGAAAATGAATGTTACTGGTGTTTTTATTTATCCCATTAAATCATGTCGCGGCATCGAACTAAAAGAGGCTGAAGTGACTCCGAAGGGATTTGCTTGGGATCGAGAGTTTGTTATTGTAGATGAGAAGGGAAAGTTTATTACCCAGCGCCAATATTCTCAGTTGGCAAAGGTTCGAGTTTGTATCGAGAAAAACGACATTGCGCTGAGTTTAGAAGATGATTCC
Organism: Cyanobacteriota bacterium; assembly: GCA_034189065.1. Lineage (GTDB taxonomy): Bacteria > Cyanobacteriota > Cyanobacteriia > Cyanobacteriales > Spirulinaceae > FACHB-1406. The sequence continues at coordinate 12,547 of JAXHVQ010000133.1, read as the reverse complement.
ATCCAAACTTTCCAGTTTACACCCAACTTAGGCGGCAAACAAATAAACGTGGAAATTTGGCGCGATCGCGTTGTTGGCATCGACCAAGGCGATCGCGTGGCACAATGGTTACAACTTGCTCTAAACTTAAAAGGAGATTTCCGTCTCGTTCGCTATTCTCCCTATCGCCCCAGACCCGTTAATCCCAAGTATGCTACTCGCAAAGATAATTCGGTTAGTTTTGCCGATGGTTATCCTTTCCTTCTTACCAATACCGCCTCGTTAGACGAGTTGAACCGGCGCTTAGAAGCTGCATACGATGGCAATTCCCAAGCGGTACCGATGAATCGATTTCGTCCTAATATTGTAGTGGATGGCGACGAACCGTTTGCTGAGGATAATTGGGATGCGATTCAAATTGGAGAGACGATTTTCGATTTAGTTAAACCTTGCGATCGCTGTATTATTATAACCACCGACCAATCTAACGGAAAGCGCAATTCCTTACAAGAACCGTTGAAAACCCTTAGCACATTTCGTCGTTTTAGTCAAGCGGGGATTTTGTTTGGGGAAAACATGATTCCGCGCAATGTCGGGTTGGTTCGAGTTGGCGATCGCGTGGTTTCAGTAACCAGTAACCAGTAACCAGTTATCAGTACCTTTAGCAAAGCTATTAAATCTATAACTGAGTTGATTACTAATAAAGATATGTACAAATTATATGACTTTCTTCCCTCTGGCAATAGCTACAAAGTCAGACTTCTTTTGACTCAACTCAAAATCCCGTTTGAGCGGATTGAGATGAATATTGTAAAAGGAGAAACGAGAACGCCTGAGTTTTTGCAAAAGAATCCTAACGGTCGCATTCCCGTTCTAGAAATCCAACCCGACCGATATATAGCAGAATCCAACGCTATTTTATTTTACCTTAGTGAGGGGACGGGGTTTTTTCCGCGCGATCGCGTCCAACGGGCGCAGGCGATGCAATGGCTTTTTTTCGAGCAATACAGCCACGAACCCAATATTGCAACGGTACGATTTTGGATAACGGAGTTGGGAAAGGAAGAGGAGTTGCAGGAGGCGATCGCGCAAAAACGAAAACTGGGTTATGCTGCATTAGAGGTGATGGAACAGCATTTATCAAAGCGAAGTTTTTTTGTAGGCGAACAGTATAGTATTGCCGACATTGCTTTATTTGCTTACACCCATGTGGCACCCGAAGGAGGATTCGATCTCAGTCGGTTTCCCTCAATTACAGCGTGGATCGACCGCGTTTGCGCTCAACCGAATTATATTGCAATTACTGATACTTTGAAGGAAGAGTAATGATAAGTTTTGCTGGATATTGCCAAACAATAGCGCAGTGTGCAAAGATTTAGAAAGAGGCATTCCCTTGGGTGGCAATGATGGCGTTAATGTAACTGAAGATATTGTCGAGTTCGCCGATCGCCTCAAGCTCTACGATTTCGTCTGGAGTGAGAGAGTCTGCTTTTTTCTGGTCGAGGAGGAATTGCATTCTTTGACCGAGTTCTTCAGTGAATTTGAAGAGAGTCAAATTATCAATCCGTTGAATGCGGATGCCTTCCGGGAGAAGAGTAGAGGGTTTGATGGTGGCAGAGGTCTTGACGAAAGCTCCACTTTACTCAAATAAGGTTTCAGCTTGCGATCGAGCAACCACTTAATAATCTCTCCTTCAAACAACGCCCGTTTATTAGGCATTAAATTTCTCAACCAAATCCCCTCCCCCTCGGTAAAGCGCACATCGCCTCGAGAAATTTCAAAAGTGGCAGTAATTTTATAAGGATGCCCCACAATTTCCATCGTTGCCAACTTTTCCTCGGACAACGTTCCTTTCAACACCGGTTCGTCTTGACCTGCCTCGAACACCCAAGTTGGTCTTTCTTCCGACCCTTTCGTCGAGATGTAGGAAGTGGTTTTCTGAAATTTCTCTTTGCGACTATCTGTTCGCTTGCTATCTTGTTTCGCCGTCACGCCGGGTTTATCGCTAGACCAAGAACCGCCGACGCTACTTTGACTCTCCTGTCCTTGCGCTGTTTCGACCTCTAAATCGGCAGAAAGGGACATAGGATCGTTGAAACTGCGAGAGCCGTAGGGAATTTTGCCATTGGTCAGCTCCAAAATCAACTCTCCGCCGCGAATGCCGAATTTTACGCGCCCGGACGAGAGGTTTTTAAAGCGAAGTTCTTGCCATTGCTCGTTAAAGCTAATGGTTAGGTTTGACATCCTCCCCGGCGCGAACGCGCGGGGATTCCAAATATCACTACTTGGATTTCCTCTTTCTTCGAGCCGATTTACGATGAGCAAGTTTTCCCCACTCGCGCAGAGATCGATCTCTCGGGAGGCGTTAATTTCCGTCTGCCCGACGGTATTTGAAGGTATTATAGCAGAAAATCATCCGTCGCGAGCGATGGGACATCCCATACCCGCTTTTTGTGGGCATGGGAGGTTCAAAGAAAGCGTACCGCCTGGGGCGAGGTTCGAGAGCGGACATCTCACGGCAGTCGTAGGTTTCACGGGTCTTGAGGACGTTGCAAGAAGCCGTCTTGAAAGACGGGGCTTTAGACCCAGTATTTTTGGTCGAAGGACAAAATATTTTAACCAATTAGTGGCAATACTGACCCGACTTGACTATCCTTTCTGAGGATTTCTTAAGCGCGTTTTTAGACGGCGCAGTACATCCATCCGCTCGTGATAAATTGCTATAACCACCATCGGTTTACCGGCTCGCATCATGCCAAAAATATAATGATGCTGGCATCGCACCGCGCGCAAACGAGGATGAATATTTTTCAGCTCCCGATAGTAGCCGTAACTGTTGGCAAGACTTTCAGCACACCTTTCCAGCGCGGTAATATACTCTTTTGCTTGCGCTATCCCATGATTGTTAACGGTGTACTCGGTAATGTCTGCTAAATCCTCTTCCGCATAGGGAGTAAGTTCAAAGGGAGACATTTGCCTTTCCCATTGCAGTCAGTTTTTCTTCAAAAACTTGGCTAAAGGTTTTGGTCGATACTTCACCCCGCTCAGCCGCCGCTATCCGTTCGCTCAGCAGCGCTTTGAGTTCTTGCCACGCCTGTTCCTCTTCTCCAGCGTCGGCGGGAAATAGCTTTTCTAGCACAAACTCTTTGATGGATTTGCCTTGTACAGCCGCCATTGCCTTAATTTGCTGATGCTGTTCGCTGGTCACATCTATCGTTATTCTGCTCATTAGACCATATCTCCTCATTCTCCACTAAAATATTATCAAATGTAAAAAGTTACAATTGTGGGTTTTATGTCCTGTAAGCCAAGACGCACTTAAAATTGCCTTGCCCACTAGCAACTTGTGGCGGGCATTGCCGCTTATAGTTTCCGAAATATGCCGATTAATGGCAATATCCACCCTTACTCAAGCTGGACTAACGCCAAACCCGCCTTAAATTCAACACAAACCCCGGCAAAACCTCTTCCCCAGATAACGCCGCAGGATTGTCCAACACCTCCACTGCAACTCCCGACCGATAAACTTCCACCCGCCGATTTTGGGGGTCAATTAACCACCCCAATCTCGCTCCATTGTCAATATATTCCTGCATTTTAGAGCGCAACTGAGTCAGGCTGTCCGATTCGGAACGCAACTCGACGACAAAATCTGGACAAAGCGGTGCAAAGCCTTTTCGCTGTTTGGGGGTAAGCGCATCCCACCGTTCTCGACTCACCCAAGAGGCATCGGGAGAACGAATAGCGCCATTGGGAAGAGTAAACCCAGCGGAGGAGTCAAAGACTTCTCCCAAGTCTTCGCGTTCTTCCTGCCAACGGTCCAGTTGTCCGGTGAGACTGCTATTCCGTTTGCCTGATTCACTTCCGGCGGGTGGATTCACAATTAATTCTCCGGTTGCGGTACGTTCTAGTCTCAAATCTCCATTGGCTATTGCCAAAACCTCAAACTGCTCGGGCGTGACGCGCAGCGCCATTGTACGAGGCAGTTCGAGCGATAACGTTTCCACTGGAGAGGATATTTGTACCATTGTTCTCTTCCTTAACGCTCAGAACCCCCCATCTCCCCATCTCCCCATCTCCCCCATCTCCCCCTGCTCATCACAACACTTACTCAGCAAACCCTATTTAGGCACCGCTGCCGTCAACACTTCACAACCCTCCGCTGTTACCAATACATCGTCTTCAATGCGCACGCCAATGCCGCGCCATTCTTCGGGAATTTCAGGTTGTTCTTCGGCGGGTTTAATATTGGGGGCGATATAAATCCCCGGTTCGACGGTGAGAAGGTGACCGGGTTGTAGGGTTTGCCAACTGTCTTCTCCGTGTTGATAAACCCCTGCATCGTGTACGTCTAAACCCAACCAATGGCCCGTGCGGTGCATATAAAAGGGCTTATATTTTTCCTCTTTAATAATCTCTTCAAGTTCGCCAACCAGTAACCCCAAATCGAGCAGACCTTGAACTAAGACGCGAACGGCGGTATCGTGAAACTCGTTGTAAGGTTTGCCCGGTTGAACTTGCGCGATCGCCTGACGTTGCGCTTCGAGAACGAGTTCGTAAATAATTTGTTGCTGTCGGTTCAATTTACCGCCGACGGAAAAGGTTCGGGTGACATCGCCGTTGTAGTAGTCGTAGCAACACCCCGCATCGATTAGCAGTAAGTCACCGTCGCAGAGTTGGCGATTGTTTTCGATGTAGTGGAGGATGCAGGCATTGGGACCGGAAGCAACAATGGAAGGATAGGCAGGAACTCCTCCGTGCAAACCGAAGGTATGTTCGATTTCTGCTTGGATTTGGTATTCGTAGCGTCCGGGTTGGGCAAATTCTCGGGCGCGGTTGTGAGCTTCGCAGGTAATGGCTGTGGCTTTGCGGATCAGTTCGATTTCGGTCTGACTTTTGACTTGACGTTGGGGATGGAAAATGGGGTTAGTATCTTCGATAGCCACCGGACCCATACCGCGCTTGGGATACAGGGCAATAAAGCGCTGCCAGCGAGCGAGAATTTTGGTGTTGAAGGCTTTGTCTCGTCCGGGATGGTAGTAAATGCGATCGCAGTTTTTCAGGTATTCGTCGAGTTTTTCGTCGAGTTCTTTAATGGAAAAGACGGCATCTGCACCAAACTGTTCTTTGGCTTGGTCTACGCCAACGCGATATCCCGTCCAAGTCTCCTTTTCCAGGTCTTTGGGTTGTACGAAGAGGACGAAGCGATGTTCTTCGTGGTGGGGTGCGAGGACGGCGACAGCTTCGGGTTCGTTGAAGCCGGTAAGGTAGTAAAAGTCGCTTTCTTGGCGGAAGGGATGTTCGACATCGTGGTGCATGACTGCCATCGGCGCGCTGCGAAAAATGGCGGTTCCTTTGCCAATTTTAGTCATGAGTTGTTCGCGGCGATCGCGGTATTCACTTGCGGGAATGGTCATGGGGGGGTCGGTTATATCAGTTATTGGGTTATGGGCGATCGAAGGGTTGGGTCCTTGGTCGAGCTTGGGGACTTGACTTTAGCTTAACTCGGAATTTGGTCGCGTTGCGATCGAGGACGGAGATTAGGCGATCGCGCGCCCAGCCGTATCGAGATTGACAGAAAATTGAGGACAATCTGCCAAAATTTGGGAAATTTACTTGGAATCAATTCGCAATTTCTGTCTCAGAGGTGAGACCCTTAATTTCTTAGATCGCCTATACTATTAAGAATAGTAACAATATCGAAATGACGGCTTGACTGAGTTTCGTCATTGTGCAGCCAAAAACGCAAGTGAGGTCTTCGTTTCCATGAACGCATCAATACAAAACGCTCGGGTATCCGCAGAATCCTTAGCCGTCAAGTTTTTCCAACACTCCGAAGGACAATGGCGATCGCAACGGCGCTACTACACGCTGCGCAACGAGGATGTCCAAGAGGTGGTAAGTCTGTTGACGGTACGCTTTCTCCAACGGGGAAGCGAGGAATTGGCGGAGTTGGAGAAGCTGCACGGACTCGCAGAAATGGAATTAATTGCAGGCGCTGAAATTTCCTGGGAAAGTAACTATACCGGAACGAAGCGCAAACCGACAGAAGGCTCGACGATGTTTGGGGTAAAGGGAGAGATTTTATATCGCGATCGCGGTTTCGCAACATCCGATCCGGTGACGGCAATTTATTCCTTTGCCAACCCTCAAACCATGTCCTTACGAACCGAGTACAAAGGTTCTGTTTTTGAAGAAGAAATTAAGGCGATCGGTCAAAATTATCGCACTCGTCAAACCATTATCTCGCGTGCGGGACAGGAGTTAACAATCGGCCAATATCTCGAAAAACGCATCAGTTAAACGCTTCGGGGTTAATGATTATTATTGCCGCAGGTTTGGAAAGTGGCGAAATTCAAGAAGGCTAGGGATCTAATTAATAGATTCTAGCCTTAATTTGTGCGGGGATGCGAAGAAGTGGTAGGTTGTTCAATTGCGCGATCGCATCTACGATCCATCTGTAGTGCTTTTCACTTCGGAATAATGAATAATGCTCTCTCCTTATTAAAAGAAGAGAATTGAAATTAAGGAAAATTTAGCAAAAATTACAGTCGCCGTAAAATGGTGGGGTTTCACCCCCCAGGAGATTTCGATGACACAAAACCATCCCCTCTTCCAAAAAATCGAGCAAGTTCGCCGCAAACCCGCCAAAGTTCGCGATACCACCATCACCCTCGCCCACGGAAGCGGTGGCAAAGCCATGCGCGACTTAATCGAGGATATTTTTGTCCGCAGCTTCGATAACCCCTTCCTCGCCGCCCTCGAAGATAGAGCCAGTCTGGATTTCAACTCCCTTCTCGCCCCCGGCGATAAACTCGCCTTTACCACCGATTCCTACGTGGTTACGCCCCTCGTTTTTCCCGGTGCCGATATTGGCAAGTTAGCTGTCAACGGCACCATTAACGATCTCGCTGTCGGCGGGGCAAAACCTTTATACTTGTCGTGCGGCGCGATAATTGAGGAAGGATTGCCTGTAAAAACCCTCAGAGAGATGGCGCAAAGTATGAAAACCGCAGCCGATGCAGCCGGAGTTCAAATTGTGACGGGCGATACGAAGGTGGTGCCGCGCGGTTCTGCCGATAAACTGTTTCTTAATACGGCGGGAATTGGCATTATTCCAGCGGGAATTGCGGTTTCTGCGGGCAATTTGCAGCCCGGAGATACAATCTTAATTAATGGTTATTTGGGCGATCATGGGGCGGCAATTTTAAGCGCGCGCGGCGAGTTGGCGTTGGAGACGACAATTGAGAGCGACTGTCAACCCCTTCATGGTTTGGTGGAGACAATTATTGAGGTATGTCCCGAGGTAAGGGCGATGCGCGATGCGACGCGCGGGGGATTGGGAGCGGTGTTGAATGAGTTTGCGATCGCGTCGGAGGTGGGCATTCGTATTGAGGAGGCGGCGCTACCCATTCGGGAGGAGGTGAAGGGAATGTGCGAGTTGTTGGGACTCGAAGCGCTGTATTTAGCCAATGAGGGGAAGTTGGTAGTTGTGGTTCCTTCGTCGCGGACTGAGGCGGTTTTAGGGGCGATGCGATCGCATCCCGCCGGGACTGAAACCCAAGTAATTGGAGAAGTTCTCCCTTCGCCGCCGGGAGTGGTTTTGCTGCAAACGGGCTTGGGAAGCGATCGCATTGTCGATATGCTGGTTGGGGAACAATTACCGCGAATTTGTTGATTGATTTTTCAAGCTTTTTAACACCTGAGTTCGAGATAAACCAATGGGCTGGAAACTTGCTTGAGAGAGGCAACGTGCGATTTTTTAGGCGGCTCAAGCTTTCTCAACTATCCAAGATTATTGCGAATCGCCTTGAAGTTGCGATCGCGAAGCGCGTATCGGATTGAGAAATCATGACAAACAGCCGCGCGTGCGATCGCTGCGCAATTGTCCAACCGAAAGGGTAACCGTTCAAAATACGGCTGTTCGCGCTTGTCAGCGCACCGCGAAGCTGCTCCCTACACCGATCGCGTTCGGTCTCGATTCCTTTCCAACCTTCTTGTATATAGATTTATGGGCTCGCGATCGCAGTTCGCCAGCCGTGGGCTAGTGCGATTGCTCTAAAAATCAAGGAGTATGAGACTCGCACTTGGGCGACTGACTACCGTGGTTGGTTATTGATTCACGCTTGCCAGCGTCGGTTGAGTTGTGAGGAGGAACAGTTGTTTGCCCGGTATTGTCCGGCGTTTAGATCGCAATCCCTTAATCCGAGGTATGCGCGCGGACGAATTATTGCGATCGCGAAACTGGGGAAAACCCGCTTTCTTTCACTCTCTATTGGAGGCGATCGAGTATTCGCTCGTTGGTCAAAAAAAAGATTTTTCCAAAAATGGAATTTAGGAAACTTTACTGCTATACTTATAAAAGGCGACGCGGGATAGAGCAGTCTGGTAGCTCGTCGGGCTCATAACCCGAAGGTCGGTGGTTCAAATCCGCCTCCCGCCACTTGACAAGAATCCAAAAACTTCTCCTGTAATCTAAATGGGTCGCGGGAGGAGTTTTTGCGATCGCGCGCTCCTCAATCCCAACTTCCTTATATAGGGCTTGCTGCACAAAGCTGAAACCTTTTAATCAATGCGCGAAGCGGTGTATTAGGGTTGCTTAAAAATTAAAAATTAAAAACAATTCCCCCCTGCTCCCCGGTGCTTCCCCCGCTCCCCGGTGCTCATCACAACACTTATTCAGCAAAACCTATATAAGGGGGTTGGGGGTGGGCAAGGGAGTCGTGCCACTTCAAGGGAGTGACCCCAATCGCCCCTTTGAGTCCCCCTTTCCGATAAGATGAGAAATGCCAAGAACTGTGCAACTCTCCTTACAGTTCGCTTGTTGAGAATAGAGGAAGACAACATGAGCAACCCCGAAATTTTTGAAAAAGTGCAAACGATCGTCGCCGAACAGCTAGAAGTAGAGCCGAGCAAAGTCACGCCAGAAGCAACTTTTGCCAACGATTTAGGCGCAGATTCCCTAGACACGGTGGAATTAGTTATGGCTCTTGAAGAAGCCTTTGATATTGAAATTCCAGACGAAGCCGCCGAAAAAATCGACACCGTACAAAAAGCCGTGGATCATATTGGCGAAAAAGTGAAAGCTTCGGCTTGAAACTGAAACCGGGCTACCGAGGCCCGAAAACGGACAAGAAAAATGCCGATCGCATTGGCGAAAAAGTGAAAGCTTCAGCTTGAAACTGAAACTAAATAACCTGCGATCGCTCGTAAAACTCGTAAAAATTGTTTCTCCTATTGCTTAGCTGCATTCTGGGGGGGAAAGCCCTTTAGATATCTTTGGATCATGACAAACTTGCAACTTAGGCGCGTTGTTATAACGGGGTTAGGCGCGCTGACCCCACTTGGAAATACCCTAGCCGACTACTGGGACAGTTTGCTGGGGGGGCGCAATGGGATCGGTCCGATTACGCTATTCGACCCATCCCGCCATGCTTGCCACATTGCTGGGGAAGTCAAAAACTTCGATCCCCATCAATTCCTAGAACGCAAGGAAGCCAAGCACATGGACAGATTCGCCCAGTTTGCAATCGGAGCGAGCAAACAAGCGATCGCGGATGCCCAGCTCGCGATCGACGATTTGAATGCAGAACAAGTCGGGGTTCTGATCGGAACCGGCGTGGGCGGCATCAAAGTCATGGAAGACCAACAAGAAATCTACCTGACTCGAGGCCCCAATCGCTGTAGTCCCTTCATGATCCCCATGATGATCGCAAACATGGCAGCGGGGTTAACGGCGATCCACACCGGCGCAAAAGGTCCCAACTCTTGTACCGTAACCGCTTGCGCTTCTGGGTCTCACGCCATCGGCGATGCCTTTCGCCTCATTCAACGAGGCTATGCCAAAGCGATGATTTGCGGGGGAACCGAAGCCGCCGTCACCCCCCTGTCAGTAGCGGGATTTGCTGCAATGCGCGCCTTATCCACCCGTAACGACGATCCAACCCATGCCAGCCGTCCCTTCGACCGCGATCGCGACGGCTTTGTCATGGGCGAAGGCTGCGGTATCCTGCTCCTTGAAGACCTCGAACAGGCCCTAGAACGGGGAGCAAAAATTTACGCCGAACTCGTTGGCTACGGCATGACCTGCGATGCCTATCACATGACCGCGCCCATTCCCGAAGGCTATGGGGCCACCCGCTCGATGGAACTGGCAATGGCCGACGCAGGAATAGCGCCCGAACAGATCGATTATATCAACGCCCACGGTACCAGTACCCAAGCCAACGATGTAACCGAAACCAAAGCCATTAAAAAAGCCCTCGGTCAAGCCGCCTATAGCGTATCCATTAGCTCGACCAAATCGATGACCGGTCACTTATTGGGCGGATCGGGCGGTATCGAAGCCGTAGCGACAGCAATGGCTGTGGCCAATGACAAGATTCCGCCGACTATTAATTTAGAAAATCCCGACCCCGAATGCGACCTCGATTATACTCCCCATCGCGCGCGCGATCGCGCTGTTAATGTGGCGCTGTCCAACTCCTTTGGGTTTGGCGGTCATAATGTTACGCTGGCATTGAAAAAGTATGCTTAGAGAGTGTCATTAGTCATTTTAGTCATTGGTCAATTGGCTATCAAATGGGACAATCGACGAAAGACCAATGACAAAGCAAACAGTGCCGCCCAACCCCCTTCATCCCTGTTGTATAAGGGGGTTAGGTGTCGGCACACAACCTAAATATCCGTTGACAAAGGACAAAGGACAAAGGACAAAAGACTCCATTGACAGACCGGTAGCAGTCGATCTGTTTGCTGGGGCGGGGGGATTTTCCCTGGGTGTGGAACAAGCGGGATTTGATGTGGCGATCGCGGTCGAAAATGACCCCGTTCATGCTGCCGTATATCGCTTTAACTTTCCCCAAACGCGAGTTTTGTGCGTCGATATCGCGACGTTACAAGCGTCTCAACTCCGCGCCTTCCTCAACCAAGACATCGATCTGCTCTTTGGCGGACCGCCCTGTCAGGGATTTTCCATTGCTGGGAAACACGATCTCAAAGATGACCGCAATCGTTTGATTTTTCACTTCTGCCGTTTGGTTAAGGAGTTGCGGCCGCGTTATTTCGCAATGGAGAATGTTCCCGGACTGATGCAGGGAAATAATAAGACGCTCCTGCGGCGGCTCAAACGCGAACTGCGCGCGAGTGGCTACCGGATTACAGAACCCGTGCGGGCGTTGAATGCGGCGGATTTTGGGGTGCCTCAAGTGCGATCGCGTTTATTCTTATTGGGGACGCGCGCAGACGAACATCGCGTATCGTACCCCCAACCCAACCCCGAACGACGAGTTAGCGTTCGCGATGCGATCGCCGATTTGCCCGATGTTAATGAATTTACCGAACTGGAAACGGGGGATGAAGTTCTCCTCAATATCGGACGGGTCGAACAATTGCAAAAGAAGGCGAGTTTCTACGCCCGACAACTGCGGGAACTGGGTTTGGATGCCGACAATTTTGCCAGTCCCCGTCAGTGGAATCCCCACCTCCTCACGAGCTCCTGGCGAACCCTACACGCCTCGGCAACCCTCGAACGATTTCGCAACCTTCCTCCCGGCGAGCAGGACCGCATCTCTCGCTTGCGGCGCTTAGACTGGGAGGGACGTTGCCTGACACTGCGTGCGGGTACGGGTTCCGAACGCGGCGCGCATACCGCTGCGCGACCGCTGCATCCTCAATGCGATCGCGTAATTTCTGTGCGAGAAGCGGCGCGCCTGCATTCGTTTCCCGACTGGTTTCGTCTCCATGTCACCAAGTGGCACGGGTTTCGCGAAGTGGGAAATGCGGTTCCGCCGTTGTTGGCGCGCGCCATCGCCCGTCAAGTATTGCTGGCTTTAGAGATTGTCCCCACAACTCCGACCGACGCGATCGCCCTCGGCGACCCGGATTGGTTGCGCTTCACCCCCAAGCAAGCTCAACGGTATTGGGACAGTCGTTAGGCGATCGCGAACAAACCCCTTAAACATTTCCGACATTTCCGACATTTTCCCTCGCCCATTTCCGCGCAGCTCGACGCAACGATAGCCGTCCAGAGAAGCGGTATTGTTCGATTAATTGGGGGAGTTCTCCAACAGGAAGAGTGGGGAAAATTGAACTCGTTTCCACCTCAATATACTCTTGCCCGTTGAGTTGGTAAATTTTCAACTTTCCCGAATCGTAGCACCAAATTTCGGGAACGCCCAAGGGAGCGTAAATGGGGAAGCGAGCGAGAGATTTACTCGTCACATCAATTTCCAAAGCTAAGTCAGGCGGCGGGTCTCGCTCTAAGTCGATGTCGAGTTTTCCACGAATTTTCGGCTCGTTTTGAAAATAGAAACAATTGTCAGCTTCTACCCCAGCTTGTTTGAGTTTTCGCTTCCAAGTCGTCGAACCCAAACTTTCATATTCTTGCGCCAACACTTCTGCGATATCTTGAATTGCGATCCCAAGTGTTTCCTTGTAATATTCGTATTCGGGCAAGGGAGTCATAATTTCTAGAGTTCCGCTATCGTAGGCGACTCGCGTCCCACGACTCTCGCCCAAATTGGCAAGCAGGTTTTCAAATTGCTGCCAACTGATATCGTATAAGACG
>JAXHVQ010000132.1:0-17363 GCA_034189065.1 Cyanobacteriota bacterium | reverse complement strand
AACGCCTGCCGCTGCACCGCCGCCAAATGGGGATCGCTCAACCGCGTCGCCTGCCGGTTAATCGACCCGCTCCCAAAGACGCCCTGCGCCCCATGCAGCAACATCGCCTGCACCGGATCCTCCCCCCCAGCGGCCCGCATCCCGACCACCGAGTCAGAGCGTGGAGTCAATTCAAAATCGGCTTCGCTGCGCTCCGGCATGACAGCGGTTTTGGCCGAACTGTTCTTATTCACTTTCTGAGCTGAATTAGGTGAATTCGTCTCAGACAAGGTATGCTCCTCAGAAAATAAGAATTATGAGGGATGAAAGATGAAATTGTAGAAAAACTTTCACGCTTCCAACAGCTTATAAGAATCTCGTTTCCAAACCTGTTTCCTAAATCAATCTACGGCTTAACTCAACCCCAACACCTCATCAACCTCCACCTCAAAATCGGGCAGCGTTGAAGGTGACACCGTATGCCCCGCCCCTACCTGCTCAACCGCCTCATACCCCTGCGGCGTCGGCTGCCGATAGACTCCGACCTGCTCGGCGACCAAATCAATCAACCACACCTCAACGATACCGGCTTCGGCATAAAGCGGCAGTTTAACCGTTCGGTCAATCCCAACCGAAGTATCGGCTACTTCGATCAGTAGCAACACATCTTCTGGTTTGGGATGAGCGTTGGCATAAAAATCAGGCCGCGCTTTGACAATAGCCACATCCGGTTCCGGTTCTGAAAGACTGCTCAGTTGGATAGGATTCTGAACGCTGATAATAGCTCGCCGTCCAAGAGCCAGCGTAAACATATGGGTTAAACGATTGACACAGGCCGCGTGTCGCGTCCCAATCGGACTCATTTGCACAATCTCCCCGGCCAACAACTCAACCCGATCATCCTCGGTCAGAATTTCGGCCTGGATCATTTTGTGATATTCATCAACCGTAAACGGTCGCGTCTGGATTTGAAACATGATCTGCCTTATAATTCTAACAAAACAAGTCTTTATCAAAGAGGATAGGGTTATTCTCTTCAAAAAAGACGCAGTTTATTTATGAGTATATCCAACAAATTTTTTGATAAACGCGAGTGACGTGGAGAAATTAGCGATATTCAAGTAGATTGTATTTGGAACTGCTTTTTTAGGATTTTGGCATCATTACTTCAAAGACTCATTTGATGCCTATCCCAAAAATATCTATCAAATCGCAGGAAGGGGACCGGTTCCCGGTCGGAGACCTCGTCGTGATGTGGGTACTTCCCAAGGGTAGATGATATAGCGGCTGGTGATGGCCCCATAGTAATCCGGGCCGGTATCGGTAAATAAATTAGAGCGTTGTCGATAATGCAGCACAGCTGTTTCACATTCGCAGCCGACGGCTGCTAAACGCCCTTGGGCAATCATAATCGCTCGACCATTTCCCCAAATATCATCGACGATCAGAATCCGTCGATCTGTCAGCAGGGTGTCCGGCGGGAACTGCATAAATGTCGGCCAGGCCAACTTCTTATTGACTTCATCGGGAAAATAGACCGAAGCCGTCAGCACATGCTTAATGTCCATCGCTTCACTCAAGATGCCACCAGGAATCAACCCGCCTTTGGTGATCATCAACAAACCATCAAACTCCCCTCTGAATTGGGGAATTAGATGATCGATCAACTTATCTACATCTTCCCAAGTTAAAACTTCCCGCTCTAATTCGGGGGACGATAAATCTTCAGGTGGTAACACGTTACATCTACCTTCATAAAAATTTTATCCTAGCATTGTAAGCCTGTTTGGGGGATGTGTCAACCACAAATTTTGTCGTTATCTTTTTATCGTCATTTTTCTATCGCTGTACTCCCCCAAACCCTTCATTCGCCCGATGATAACCCTATGAGGGTTAATAATCCTCGATCATTTCAACCAATTGACCAGGGCTAGTCACAAAAATACCGTAAGCCTGTTCCAACAGTTGGGCCACCTCTTCAACAATACGCAAGATTTCGACCCGTTTCGATTTTATCTTGTTCTGTAGATCAAGGTCGCTTTTACCCGCCGTACCTCGACTGGCTTCTTGCCCCAACAGTGTATCCAACTCTTTCAACCGGGCGTTAATCCACTCTAGCCGCGTTTCCATCCACCCTTTCCAAGACTCCATGACCGAATCATCAATATGCTTGAGGAGTTTGTTGTCGGCTTCCGGCAACTTTTCGGCGTCGGGGGGGATAGTCAAGGGAATAGGAACGGTGCGCTTAATCTCTTGGCGACAAATCTTGAGCAGATGGTCACAGGCCTGAAAAAGCCATTTTAACTCTTCGTCAACAAAGCTTTTATCAGCCTCATCAAGCTCCAGTTTGGTGACAATGCCGGAGATAACTAGACCACCTAATGCAATAGAACTGATCGCCTTTTTCCTCAACCGTCTCAATGTGCGGCCGGTCGAGATTACAGGGAAGGAACTATCTTGAGGCGCTTTCTCTTTTGCGGCCGGGCTGGTGGGGGTCGATTTTTTGGGACTGACGGCAAAGACGCCGCCGGGGTTGGCCGGTTTGCCTTTTTCTCGAGCCTCTAACTGCTGGCTGACTCTGTCAAAAAGACCCTTGGGCGTGTCGCCGACCGGGGCTTCTTCATTGGCCAGCGCCACCGCCGGGTCCCGCTGAGAACGGCTCTCTTGATAATGCTCATATCGCTTGGCAAAATTGTGAACCAGGTCGATAGAGGCTACTGCTGTTGAAGGATCAAGCAGAAAGTTCGTAAAAAGATCACGATACTCCGGGTTGAGACCCCGCACGACCTCCGCCAACATGTCCTGCAAGTTGACAGGCAGAACACCGATCAGGGTCTCATCCTTCTGCCAATTGCGCCAGGCCCGCAAACTGTCGGTGCTGCCGACGATCTCTTCGGCAATCCACTCCCGCAATTCACTAGAGAAAAGGTGATATGCATCATTTTCGGGATTTTTGAGAACCAGCGCTCGCCGCTCCAGTTCGGTGATGACCTGCGAAGCGCGAGGATAAAATCGCTCCAACTCTTTGACACTGTTCTCGCCATTCTCTTTTTCTAACTCCCGCATCGTCATAACCGTCAGTAAAATTTTCTGGGAGTCGGTTGAGTCATGCCAATAATTCTGAAAGATGGGGGCCGCCTCGTCCCGGATTTGATCCATCACATACTGTCGCCGAGCCGCATCATCAGCCTGTGTTTGATGCGTCGTATAGAGATGATGACAAGCCAGTTGTAAAAGATAGGGGTGATAACTGGCGACGGCAAACACAACATTGAGTTCGCTAATTAAAAAACGCACCTCGCTGTCGTGTAGATATTTGTCGATCAACTCCGTAGCCTCGGCTTCGGAGAAGGAGCGCAGATTGATGGTAGCAAAAATGTTAAAGAAAGGAGAGGAGCGAATTTCCTCAGAGTGAGTTAGCTCGACCAAATCTTCGCGACTAGAAGTAATCAAGGCCAGGTTGTGATGAATGGCCAACGCTCGTAGCCCGCTGAAGAAGTCGCTGTCAAATTGGGGATTGCGGGTTACATTTTCAAACTCATCGAGCAGCAAGATAACTCGCAGATCGGCCTCGTCGATGAGCATGAAGATGTCGTCCAGCGTGTAATTATCACTCGACTCGGCTTTCAGGGCCAGATTAATCTCCTCAACAACGTCTTCCTGATCTTTCAAAGCTCGGCGACAAAAGCGTAGCACTCGTTGCCAGAAACGGGTCGGGGTAGTGTTGGCATCAAGGAACTGAAAATCCTGGTAGATGAAAACGTACTTTTCCGGATCGACACCAAAAACGGCTTGGGTTTTAGGATGGGCCAATGCTTTGAGCAGCGAGGTCTTGCCGATACGGCTCTCGCCGACGATAGAGGTTGACTCACAGGCGGAAAGTAGACGACTGTAGACCTGTTCGATCTCACGACGTCGTCCAATAAAACGCTATACGCTCAGATGGAGGCGGCGTTCCCCGATATTGAAGTAGGACTGTTGGGCGGGGGATCGCGCGATCGCACGCCTCTGCTGGTCGCAACTTATAACAGCGCCGCCATTCACGCGGAAACTTTGGGGAACCAGTACGCGCTGCTGGTGTTTGACGAATGCCATCACCTGCCGACAGACTTCTTTCGCGTCATTGCCGAATATGCGATCGCGCCCTATCGCCTGGGACTCACTGCTACGCCGGAACGGTCCGATGGCTCCCATCGAGACCTCGAAGGGTTAGTTGGGTCTACCGTTTATCGCAAAACTCCAGAGGAACTGTCGGGTAAGGCACTGGCCGAACATCGCGTCGTCCAAATTAAAGTCCAACTTTCAACCGACGAACGCCAACAATACGATCGCGCCCTGACAACGCGCAATGATTTTCTGCGCCAAGCTAAAATTTCCCTGGGCAGTCTCGACGGTTGGCAGCGCTTCGTCCAAGCCTCTGCCCGTTCTCCAGAAGGGCGCAAGGCAATGCTGGCGCACCGCCAAGCGAAGGAAATTGCCCAGTGTACCGATGGGAAGTTGCGCATTCTCGCCGATCTGATCGCGCGACACTATCCCGAACCCATTCTGATTTTTACCAACGATAATGCGACGGTGTATCGGATTTCTCAATCGTTCCTCCTGCCTGCCATTACCCACCAAACGCCGGTTAAAGAACGCCACGACATTCTCGCCCGTTTCAAGGCGGGGGACTATAAAGCGATCGCAGCCTCCCACGTCCTTAATGAAGGCGTGGACGTGCCTGAAGCGCGCATTGCTGCCATTGTTTCGGGGACGGGATCGATGCGGGAATACGTACAGCGTTTGGGGCGGGTTTTGCGCAAGGGGAGTCAGGAAAATAAGTTGGCGCTATTATACGAAGTGGTCACTGAAGATACGACTGAAGAACGGACTTCCCAACGTCGGCGAGGTCAAAGTGATTTCTCGAAACCCATGAAGCGCAAGACTTCCAAACCCCCTCAACCCCAACAGTTAGAAATTATTCCTTCCCCGTCGCCCTATACCGATGTCCCCCGACGCGCGCCCAAAGCTGCCGAACCGCGAACATCTTGGGACAGCGGTTCCGATGAAGATTGAGTGCCTGTTTTATCCCATTTCCACGACATTTGACTACAGTTGATTGACACTCCTTGACGGGTTGATATCAAATCCGCTCTCATTGAGCATTAATGCACTCCCACAGGAATGAGGGATACAGCGATTTCTACCAACAGTGTTCAACCGGATTTGATAATAGGCAGAACAGTTTTTGAAGATCGTTGTCGGTGAAACTTGATAGGGAAATTTTTTTAACAGGCTTGGCTTTTGCCGAATTTTCTGTTATTGTATTTTTAATAATGGAAATATTGACTTTTATTTATATATGCAAATATTCCCATTATTTAATAATATAGCATTCCCAGTCAAGAAAATCTAGCTCTTTTTCAACAAAAATCGCCCCGATCGCAGCAGAAAACTCCAATGTCGCTAGTCGCCCGCTACCTTTGCGCCTTATTCAGAATATCCGCTTGCCCGACGCTAAATAAGGCGAAAAATAAATGGATAGCGATAGGCATGACCGGGATCGCCAAGAACTTTGAGAATGGCAAAAATAGGGAGGATAAAGCTAGCAATTCCCAAAAGAACGAGCAGGGGAATTCCTATAAATACGAAGATTAGCGGAGCGCATAACAAGGCGTAGATATAAAGATTGATATGAAAATTGAGCGACTCTCGGGCGTTGGCTTTAATGATTTCATCTTCGCTAACGACTAGAAGCGCGATGGGGATAGCGATCGCGACTAAAGTCGAACTCAAAAAAATCGCTCCGTGGGCAATCGCCGATAAAATTTGTCTTTGCTGAGTATCATTCATAGCTATTTAACTCGCCACTCGCGATTCAACACAATCTGCTGTTCTTATCCAGTTTAACACTTGGGCTTCTTCCCACTGTCAACCCTTCACTGCAAGCGTAAATCACTTAGAGTTCCTAATGAAACTAAGTAGGTGGGCAAAAATAAACGCATAACCTCGAAATTCGTATTCCTTGCCAGATAAGGGTTTTAGCTGGAGACATTGTTCTTTTAATTACGCCCACCTACTTATAGGGTTTTTCAAGTGTACCTCACCCAAACAAAAACGGCTATATAGCGTTTCCAAATGAAATATAAACAGTAGAAGAGTCTTATGAATTTTGAGCAACTCCTCAAAGCCTCTTGAATTCTTCTATTCTTCTATTCTTCCATTCTTAATCCTTCCGTCAAGATTTTACAACTCAAATAAAAACGCTATATTACACTTCGTTAAATCCTTCGCCGCACCGCGCCTAACCGCACTAAGCTAAAATATATAGGACGAGTCTTCAGCCTGTGAAAGTTATCGCTCTACAGTCAAGTTTAATTTCAGGAGATTTTAATCCCAACACCGTTCTCATCACTCGGTTTTAAGGAGGCGAAGCATGGAAATTGACAATATTCAAATTATGGTCGAACGGGCTTTAGCTGATGGCAGACTCTCTCGCGCCGAACGGGATGGCATTATGACAGCTATCTATAGCGATCGCAAAGTGAGTAAAGAAGAGTCCAAGCTGTGGCGAGAATTGCAACAAAAAATTTGGTTGGGCGAAGTAAAAATCGACAGTTAACCCTCGCAAAACAAGCAACTGAGGAATAAAAAGCGATCGCGCAATTATTGCAACGATCGCTTTCGATGCCCATCCGCCCGAGAGGATTAAGGAATAAAAGTTTATACCCCTTCGCAACTTAAAGTTTGAATTTTAAACCCCCACAAAAGTTGAGTTCGAGCGTGCAAACACCCTTTATTTTTTCTTTGGTCTGATGATCAGTTCGTACTCCTGATCCGAAGAAGAAGGTTTGGGCTTCTCCTCTTTTTTCGAGGAACTCCCCAACATTAACCACGAAAGAGTGGCGATCGCGATCGCCGCAACAGCAGTCTCCATAACTCCAATTCTCCTACGCAACGATTTTATGTATTCAAATGCCCTGAATCGCGTAGATGCTCCACTCGGGCGCGCGTTTACACAAAGTTTGGGCAAAATCTCTTCGGTAATACGCGCCCCAAACCAGTCATTTTACAAAAACCCGGCAAAAGGTCACAAATTTTTACAAAGCGCCAAATTTTTCTCCAACAAGAAGTATAACACCGGACGCTCGATCCTCTCAACTTCCCGCAAGGGCCATCGCCAGCCCCAACCAAACCCTTGAGCGCCAACGCTTTCGACCCCCCGCACCCCCACAAAATTGTGCTAGAATATTAAAGAAAAAAGGCAAAATTTTACATTTCTTTCCAAAAAAACTCGCATTTGCAGCGGTTTTTTGCATTTTATCTGGCCCAATCTCAATTTTATTGGAGTTTTTCACCCTATGACTTCTTTTCAGGAACGGATTGTCCCCACAGATTTGAGCAACGAAATGTCGCGCTCGTACCTAGAATACGCCATGAGCGTCATTGTCGGACGAGCGCTTCCCGACGCGAGAGACGGACTCAAACCCGTCCATCGCCGCATCCTCTTCGCCATGTACGAACTAGGCCTCACTCCCGAACGTCCGTTCCGCAAATGCGCGCGGGTGGTTGGGGAAGTATTGGGGAAATATCACCCCCACGGCGACACCGCCGTCTACGATGCCCTCGTGCGCATGGCCCAGGACTTTTCCATGCGCAACCCCCTCATCGAAGGACACGGCAACTTCGGTTCGGTAGACAACGACCCCCCAGCAGCCATGCGGTACACCGAATGCCGAATGCAAAGCCTAACCACCAACGCGCTGCTGCGGGACATCGAAGCGGAAACCGTAGACTTTATCGACAACTTCGACGGTTCCCAACAAGAACCCGTCGTCCTCCCCGCGCGCATTCCCCAACTCCTCCTCAACGGTTCGTCGGGAATCGCCGTTGGCATGGCCACCAACATTCCTCCCCACAACCTCAGCGAACTCATCGAAGGATCCATTGCCCTCATCCACAACCCCGACATCAGCATTCAAGAACTCATGGGATTTGTTCGCGGACCGGACTTTCCCACCGGCAGTCAAATTTTAGGACGTTCCGGCCTGCGCGATGCCTACCTCACCGGACGGGGATCTATTACCATGCGCGGCGTGGCGGGGATCGAATCCATCGAACAACGCGGCCGTCCCGATCGCGAAGCCATTATCGTCACCGAACTGCCCTATCAAACCAATAAAGCAGCCCTCATCGAAAAAATCGCCGAACTGGTGAACGACAAAAAAATTGACGGCATCGCAGACATCCGCGACGAAAGCGATCGCGACGGAATGCGCATTGTCGTCGAACTCAAACGCGATGCCTACGCGCGAGTCGTCCTCAACAACCTCTACAAACAAACCCCCATCCAAGCCAACTTCAGCGCCAATATGCTGGCTTTGGTGAATGGAGAACCCCAACTCCTCAACCTCAAAGACTTCCTCCAAGTCTTCCTCGACTTCCGCATCGAAGCCATCACTCGGCGCACCCAATACGAACTGCGCAAAGCGCGAGAACGCGACCATATTTTACAAGGTTTACTCGTCGCCCTCGACAACTTAGATGCCATTATCCACCTCATTCGGGCGGCAGCCGATAGCGCAACGGCAAAACAACAATTGGTGGAACAGTTCGGTCTTTCTCAAGCCCAAGCCGATGCCATCTTACAAATGCAACTGCGTCGCCTCACCGCTTTAGAAGCCGAAAAGATTCAAGCCGAACACGAAGAATTACTCGTTAAAATCGCCGACTTGGAAGATATTCTCGCGCGCCGAGAACGCATTGAAGCGATTATCGAAGAAGAACTCAACGATATTAAACGCATTCATGCCTCGCCGCGTCGGACTGAAATCGTCCAAGCTGAAGGGGAACTGCTTCCCGAAGATTTGATTGCCAACGAACAGGCGGTGATTCTCGTTACCGAACAGGGGTATGTCAAGCGGATGCCCGTTTCTACCTTCGAGGCCCAAAGTCGCGCTACGCGGGGTCGCGCGGGAGCGAAAATGAAGGAAGACGATGGGGTTGCTCATTTTATCACCTGCTGCGATCACGATTCGATCCTATTTTTTAGCGATCGCGGAGTCGTCTACTGCGTCAGCGCCTACCAAATTCCCGCCTCCTCGCGAACGGCGCGCGGCATTCCCATTGTGCAAATGCTGCCTATTAGTCGGGAGGAACGGATTACGTCGATTATTCCCGTTAGCGCCTTTTCCCAGGACGAGTATTTGGTGATGTTGACGCGCAAGGGCTCCATTAAAAAGACGGCGCTGGCAGCGTTCGGCAATATTCGCACCAACGGCTTAATTGCCATTTCTCTTAACGAAGGCGACGAGTTGCGCTGGGTGCGACTGGCGAAGGAAGAAGATAGCGTTATTATTGGATCGCGTCGAGGGATGGCGATTCACTTCAAAGCCGATAGCCAACAATTACGTCCCTTGGGACGGGCAACGCGCGGCGTTAAAGCGATGAAACTGAGTGCAAAAGACGAGTTGATTGGGTTGGATATTTTACCCAGTCAGGTTGTGGCGGCAATGGCAACGAGTAGCGAGGAGGAAGCGGAGGAGGAGAGTCAAGTTGAGGATGTGGTGACCGAAGCCGGCGAGGGTCCGTGGATTCTGGCAGTGACTCGTAATGGTTACGGCAAGCGCGTTCCCATTGGGCAATTTCGCTTGCAGAACCGCGCTGGAAAGGGATTGAAGGCCATCAAGTTCCGATCGCAAGATACGTTAATGGCAATGCAGGTGGTTCATGAAGGGGATGAGTTAATGTTGGTGACCAATCGCGGGATTATTATTCGTCAATCGGTCGATGCTATTTCGCCGCAATCGCGTATGGCGACTGGGGTTCGGGTGCAACGATTGTATGGAGACGACGCGATCGCGGCTGTTGCCTTGGTGCCGCCTTCTCAGGAGGAGGAAAGTTCTCTAGAGGAAGGTTCTCTAGAGGAAGGTTCTCAAGAAGAAGAGTAATCAGAATCCGGACAAAAATAAATGTAGTTCATCCGTCTGGGGTTTAAACTCCAGGCGGGGTCGTTCAAATTATTTTCTGACTTTTTTCCGTTTCCCTCTTTTGCACCAAAAAACTGAATCGCTAACAAATGTTTTCTCACCAAATGGGTGCCATTGTCAGCACAAAACCAGGTAAAACGTCCTCGCCCCCAATAGTAGTAGGATTGTTTAATACCTCGACTTCCTGTGCGGGACGATAAATTTCCACAGTCCGCGAAACGCGATCGATGGCTAATCCCAAATGAGTTCCGTTGTCGCGATATTCTGCCATTTTGCGGCGCAGTTGGGCTAAAGTATCGCTCTTTGAACGCAATTCGATGACAAAATCGGGACACAAGGGAACAAAGCGAGTTTGTTGTTCGGAGGTTAAAGCATCCCACCGTTCTCGCCTCACCCAAGCGGCATCTGGCGAGCGATCGGCACCGTTGGGAAGTCGAAATCCGCCAGAAGAATCAAAGGCAATACCTAAGTTATTTTGACGGCTCCAAGCTTGGACTTGATAGGCAATTTCTACGTTCCGATTGCTCGTTTCGCCCCCAGTGGGTGTCATAATAATTAAGTCTCCATTGGCATTGCGTTCAAATTTGAGATCGCGGTTGTCCTGACAGAATTGGAAAAATTGCTCGTCTGTTAGCGGAATGGATTTCAGGGTTAAGGTTAAGGCGTTCATAAAATTTAAAATTCGCGCATTTTTAGGCACTTATATCGCTAACAAGTGCTTTTTTACCAAATGGGTGCCATCGTCAGCACAAAACCGGGTAAAACGTCCTCGCCTCCAACGGTAGTAGGATTGTTTAATACCTCGACTTCCTGTGCGGGACGATAAATTTCCACAGTCCGCGAAACGCGATCGATGGCTAATCCCAAATGAGTTCCGTTGTCGCGATATTCTGCCATTTTGCGGCGCAGTTGGGCTAAAGTATCGCTCTTTGAACGCAATTCGATGACAAAATCGGGACACAAGGGAACAAAGCGAGTTTGTTGTTCGGAGGTTAAAGCATCCCATCGTTCTCGCCTCACCCAAGCGGCATCCGGCGAGCGATCGGCACCGTTAGGGAGTCGAAACCCTGTTGAGGAGTCAAAGGCAATGCCTAAGTTGTTTTGACGACTCCATGCTTGGACTTGATAGGTAATTTCCCCGTTCCGATTGCCGGTTTCACCCCCAGTTGGTGGCATAATAATTAAGTCTCCTTTTGCACTGCGTTCAAATTTGAGATCGCGGTTGTCCTGACAGAGTTGGAAGAATTGCTCGTCTGTTAATGGGAC
The DNA here is from genome assembly GCA_034189065.1 of Cyanobacteriota bacterium. Classification (GTDB taxonomy): domain Bacteria; phylum Cyanobacteriota; class Cyanobacteriia; order Cyanobacteriales; family Spirulinaceae; genus FACHB-1406. Next base: position 6,150 of record JAXHVQ010000132.1, on the reverse strand, counting down.
AGAGGTCATATCTAAGGTGAAAGTATTCATCTCGCGGTTTTGTCAAATGAAGAGGCTTTTTTTGAATTTTTTCTTGCTTTATTCCGAGATTTCGGATATTATCTTTTTATAATGGAAATATTGAAACTTTTTTGCAAATGCAACTATTTCCATTATTTAATATAGTACCATTCGGTATATCCAAAAAGCAAGCGCCAAATTTTAAGAAAAATTAACAACAATTCAAACATTAAAACGGTCTCATCAAACCCCTAAAACCGACGTTGGGGAATTCCGGGCGATGAGTTAACCAACCGAACTTTCAAGTCGGGGAAAATATTAACAAATTGGACTCGAATATCGGGGAAAATATCGACAATTTGCCATTCGCCACACTCATCGGGAAAACTTTCGACAAATTTCACGTCCAAGTCTTGTGTCGAATTAACAACTTGAACTTTAATGTCAGGAAATGCTTCAACGATGGAGACTTTTCCGTAGAGGCGAGTCCCTCGGTAGCTACAGCTCGAGGGGTTAAGCTGCGCGCCAACAGGACGAGGGAAGAAAACGATCGCGATCGCGATACCGAACAATAAAAATGTCAGCCAACGCTTCATTGTAAATTAGAGAATGTCATCGATCGCTATCCTAGCGAGTTTGAGAGGAGAAGAGAGAATTATCAAACATAGCCGGAATTGAGAGGAGCGCGATCGCGCGGTCGGATTTAAGCTACCCTATTCAAAGGCGAAACAATCGAACCGATCTCAGCGTCTTGAGCGAAAGTCAAGCTCCTGTATAAAAAAAGCGCATTACACTCGGCATGATTTATTCAGTCTCCAACAACAGTCAACATCAAGATCGACACCAACACCAACGCCAACGCCGATACTGCATTGTCGCATTCTTCGCCCTCGGAGTGGGAGTCATGTCGGGGAGTGTTGGTGCCGAACAGGCGATCGCGCAATCCGCCCCCATTTTTGAAAGCACTACAGTCAGTCCCGGATTCTCCCCCGATCCCCGCACGCTACGCGGGATCAGCGGCGGTTCGGTTGCTGCACGCGAGATCGCCGGACGAGCTGAAACGACGACAGGACCTTGCGTTGGCTTTGTCGATCGCGCTCCCGATCACAACCTGACACTCAACTCATTTTTTGACTTTCTCAGCGTCGAAGTCCAAAGTCCCGAAGATACAACATTGGTGGTAAAAGGACCCGGTGGTGCTTGGTGTAACGACGATATTTCGGGTAAAAATCCCGGCCTTGCCGGTCAGTGGCAACCGGGAAATTACCAACTTTGGGTGGGTTCCTATCAAAAAGACCAGTATTTTCCCTATGTTTTGCGAGTGACGCAAATTCGGTAATGAATGAGTCATTGGTTCTACCCTACTCTTGTCCTTGATTGGAAGGCAGTTTAACATCTCCAACGCAATGACTCCATCCCCCATAACCGCATCTGCCGAGAGTTCTTCGCTATTCCCAACGCAGAAATTCCTCATCGCCCGGTTGTTCTCTTTCGGGCAATTCGTATTGAATTTCGAGTTGCGCTGATTTCCGGTCTTTTAACTCTTGAATTTCTTGCTCGAAGCGCTCTCTACCTTGTCGAAAAAAGTCTTGAGAAGAGTTATAAATCAGCGCGCGCTGAATTTCCTGTGGTAGAGGAAGGAGGCGATCGCGAGTGAGAGTTTGCGCGCGTACTTTTGGCGGCAGCGCGATCGCGATCGCCAGTAGCAGCAAACTAAAAGTGTGGGTAAATTGAGTTGTGGATTTCATGGCGAATTGTTGGGAAGGCGACTATTTCCCTTCTCCCAACTTCATTCTAGCTGCTGAAAAACTTAAAACTCGTAACTTAGGGCTCGCTGAATATAAGCACCTCAACAAAATCTTTTACACACCTACTGCCCTTGAAAACGCGGTATATCAAGGCATTGAGTATCTCGGAATATGTAATTAATTTTGGCTAGGTGCTTAGTATTGTGATGAGTAGGACGAGCAGGGGAGCTATGGTACATTTTCGGCGATCGCAGTGCAAGAACAGAAATGAATTTTTCCCACCGCCCTCGAAGATTTAAGCAACTCTAATACACCTCGATCGCATTGATTAATAGGGTTTGCTGCTTTGTGCAGCAAGCCCTATCTTAGTTGAGTCGCGGGACGATGAGTGGTATCTATTTTTTTAGTCTCATTTTATGAAAAGAGGTAAGTTATTTAATATAACTTAAGCATTTAAATCCAAGCGACTTTTCACGAATCTTCAAATTTATATCCCACCCCCACCACAGTTTTAACAAACGTCGGATTTGCCGGATTGGGTTCAATTTTCTTACGCAAACGTCGGATGTGCGTATCGACCACTCGTTCGTCGCCAAAAAAGTCATCGCCCCACAATTTATCAATCAATTGCGTTCGAGTCCAAACGCGACTGGGAGAACTCATAAAAGTCGCCAACAGTTTAAATTCGAGGGTGGTGAGATCGAGAGGTTCTGGCAGGTGTTCGTCTAAGGAACGGGAGGCGGTATGCTTGTCTAAGTCGAGGACAAAATGAGGCACGCGCAAGATTTGGCTTTGTCCAGTTTGGCGCAAACTTCGTCGCAGTAAGGCGCGCACTCGGGCGACTAGTTCTCTAGGAGAAAAGGGTTTGACGAGGTAGTCATCTGCGCCGGTAGAAAGGCCGATGACGCGATCGATTTCTTCGCCGCGCGCGGTCAGCATTAAAATATAGGGATCTTTAAGATGGGATTTTTGGCGGATGCGGGTACAGACTTCTAAGCCATCGAGCTCGGGCAGCATGAGATCGAGGATAATCAGGTCGGGGTGTTGGGTTGAGAAGGTTTCTAGCGCCTGAAGACCGTCTTCGACAATTCCGCAGGAAAAGCCTTCGCGCTCGAGGGTTTGTTGAATTAATTTAGCAATTTCGGGTTCGTCTTCAACGATTAAAATATCCATACTATTGACTTTCTCGGTCTTCGTATTTGTATTGTATCGGGAGGGCTGGTTTTTTGGCTCTCAAACTACTTTTCTAGAAGGAGACGCGAACGGGCGAAGTGACGCGCAAGACAGATTCTTGGTTGAATTGTTGTTTATAGCGGTCGATAATTTCTTCGATCGCGCGATCGCGATCGCGACTATCGGCATAGAGCAAAATCACCACTTTGGTCGGTTCTCGAACCAGCACTCCAGCCGCATTGAGCCATTGTCCATCGGCATCAATAACGGTTAATCCTTCTTGAAAGCGAGGTGTAATTTCTTCGCGCAGAAACTCCTGCCACTGAGTTTCTGAAAGCATCCTTCCATCTGCAAGAGATAGACCAAAGTATAATTCTTCTCGAATAAAGAGTGTTGTTGGAACTTCTAATGCGGGGGAGGAAGTGTCGGTTGAATTGGCACGAGCCGTGGGTTTGAAAGGAAGTGCTATCAATAAACCGACAAAAACGAAGATAAGCGATCGCGAAAATGATCGATAGTTCATGACTTAAATTTAAATGCTATATAGCGTTTTTAAGCGAAACGGAAACAATAAACAGCCCGGAATTCAAATTTACCGCGCTCTCTCTGGAACATTCAATTGAATGTCCCTACGTTGAAACGGTTTACATCCCCTTCAGAAATACTATAGACATGAATTATAATTGAGCAAGAGTAGGCTTTCCAGCTTTCTATGCAAGACTCATCCGGCGATATTTCTCACCTCGAGCGCGAAGCCAGTTGCGAGACAACTTCTCCAGAGCGCTTAGAACAATTGATGAGAGAAAGTCCCAAATTAGCCCGAAGAATCGCCCAAAACCCCGTTGCACCGGGCGATTTACTGCAACGGTTGAGCAAGCACAAGGATCGGGCAACGCGCGAAGCGGTGGCGGCTAATCCTAACACGCCCGCCGCTATTTTATCCAAGTTGGGGGCAGAGTTTCCAGAGCAATTGCTAGATAATCCAATTTTCGCGCTCCTCACGCTGGAAAGCCCTAATTTTGTGGTCAAGATGCCTCAAGATACTTTAGAACGGTTGCTTTGTCAGAAGAGAACGCCAACGTTTGTCTTCGAGCAGGCGACCAATCATTCCGATCAATCGATTCGCTACTCCTTAGCTGACAGTCCTCAAACTCCGGTTTCAGCTCTCGATAAACTCGCAAGGGATAAGGAGAGTATTATTCGTCATGTTGTCGCTAGAAATCCGAGTACGCCAGTTTCGCTGCTCGAACAACTGACGCGCGATCGCGACGAAACGGTTCGCCGCACTGTTGTACGCAATCCGAGTACGCCGATTTCGCTGCTCGAACAACTGGCGCGCGATGGCAATGGAATTGTTCGTCGCGCTGTTGTCGGCAACCCCAGAACGCCGGTGGCAACGGTGGGGACATTGGTTGGCGATCGCAATCGAGACGTGCGTTGTGCTGTTGCTCGGCATTCTCAAATCCCCCCATCGCTGCTCGAGGAATTGGCGCGCGATCGCCATTGGGAAGTGCGATCGGCTGTTGCGAAAAATGTGAAAACGCCCATTGCGCTATTGAAAGAACTGGCGAGCGATAACAACTGGGAAGTACGCGAAACGGTTGCCAAAAACCCTCAAATTCCTAGCGCACTTTTGCAAGAATTGGCGCGCGATCGCAGTCGAGATGTGCGTTGTGCCATAGCGCGCAACCCAAAAACTCCCAATTCCCTGCTCGCAAAACTGGCGAAGGATGAAGCGGTAAGCGTTCGCGCTGCTGTGGCTCGCAATCCGAAAACGCCTGCTCCAATTATCGAGGAACTCAAGCGCGATCGAGATTGTACTTTGTTTAATCAGCGCGGTCCCAATATGCGCTATAGCATCAGAATAGACACATCGTGAAATATTGACTTTCCCCTTAATAAGGTAGGGTTTTTGCGATTTCGGGCGAGGTTAGATTGAGAAGGAAGGTAGCACCTCCGTATTGTGGAGATGCGATATATATAAAGTTAAAAGGATTTACTTTTCCTTACTCTGTTGGCGTAACAGCCAGATACAAAATGTCAAAAGTGAGAGCATCGTTACAGATGGCTCGCCACTCAGCGGCATTGATGGTGGTTGAGGTAGCGAGGTAGGAGTCGGTTGACCGATGTAAGTCGTGGGTTGATTTGTTGATGGTGTAATCATTTTACTCCAGCAAAATTATGGAATGAGGGGAAGTTCTGTTAGCGCTAACCTTGCCTTCCATACTTCTACGATAGAGCCAGCGAAAAGTATCGATCGCACCAGTTTCAGCTCACCCTTGGCGCTGTACTCGAAAGTGAGCCAAAATTGAGCTAATAATCAGCCAGTTAGGACAGCGAGCATGGCAGCTACCCTGAGAGCCTCCAAAGAAGGACTAGAAATGGTCAATCTTGCCAGATGCAAGAAAGGATGGACAAAATATAATCCTCAATGGAGTCAGCCGGAAGCGACAGATATTATTATTCCGGAAGCAACTTTGAAACGGTTTTGGAGGAGAGTTCCAATTAAGCGAGATACCTTTGTTGAAATTTGTCGAAGGGTGGGGATTAATGACTGGGAGGCAATTGTTGATAACACGCCAACGCAGAAAACTGCATCCTATATCGAGTTTACGGTCTATAATGATACGTGGGTTGGGCGAGAAGCTTTAATTCAACAGTTAAGCGATCGCGTCAATTCTTCCTGTCGCATCTTGCTTTTGGTTGGCATCACGGGGATCGGTAAAACAGCACTGGCAGAGCGACTCGTCGAAGAGTTACGAGGAGACTGGACAGAACGAAGAGAGAATTTTGAAAATGATACCAAAGCTACAGATTTCGCGAGCGTTTCGCTACAATGGTTGGAGAAGTGGGGCGAAACAGTTTCTAAGGAGGAGCGCAAGCCCGAGCAACTCCTACGACGGCTAGTTAAACGGTTGTGCAATAATCGATATTTAATTCTCATGGATTCTGTTGAGTATCTTCTGACTGGAGATGAGGAAGAGGGATGGGGAGATTTTGCCGATGAATGGTGGGGAAAGTTTTTCGTGAGTTTATTGGCAGAACCATCTTGTCTCAGTCGCTTTATTCTGACTTCTCAAGATTTGCCAACTCAGTTTCAGTCGGCATGTGTTCCCTATGCATGGAGGAGATGTCTATTACTCACATTGCTGATAGCTGAGTGCTAATAGCTGTTTGCGCAGCATTCGGACCGAAATGCTTACATTAGTAAAGCTTTTATCTAGAACTA
>JAXHVQ010000131.1:0-17382 GCA_034189065.1 Cyanobacteriota bacterium | reverse complement strand
TTCATTATTCACTATTCATTATTCACTATTCATTATTCACTATTCATTATTCATTACTTTGCTTCCATCCAATTTCCCCCAGTCCGAACCTCCACAACCAAAGGAACGCTTAACCCGATCGCATTTTCCATCGTCGATTTAATAATTGGCTCTAACTCCTCCCATTCTGCGGGTGGAACTTCCAAAACCAATTCATCGTGAACTTGTAATAATAGCCGCGATCGATAGTTTTGCAAAATCGGATTCAATTTAACCATTGCCACCTTAATAATATCGGCGCTCGACCCTTGAATCGGCGCATTTGCGGCGGCTCTGAGTAGCTGCGAGTCCCCTTGACCGATATTTTTAAACTTTTCGAGGTCAATAGCTTCGGGACGGGTGCCGAGCTGTTTTCGCAGACTTTCGCTGGCGAAGTTGAAGTAGCGACGGCGATCGAGAATGGTGGTCACATAACCTCGCGCGATCGCGGCCTTTTTCATCCCTTCTAAATACTCAAAAACCTTAGCATACCGCTCGCGATATTTATCGATAAACATCTTTCCTTCTGCCGCACTAATTCCCGTCTCTCGAGCGAACCGTTGCGCTCCCATTCCATAAATCACCCCAAAATTAATCGTTTTTCCCAAACGGCGTTCGTCGGGAGTAACTCGTTCTTTATCAAATAATAATTGTGCCGTTACTGTATGGACATCTTGGCTATTGCGATAGGCTTCAATTAAAATTGGTTCTTGACTCAAATGGGCAAGGATGCGCAACTCAATTTGGGAATAATCTGCCGACACCAATAACCAACCCGACTTAGGGAGAAAGGCTTTGCGAATTCGTCGAGAAAATTCGCTGCGAACGGGAATATTTTGTAAATTGGGATTGGAAGAAGATAAGCGTCCGGTTGAGGTGACGGTTTGATTAAAATCGGTATGAACGCGCTGAGTATCGGGACGCGCTAGGGCTGGAAGTGCATCGACATAAGTAGATTTTAACTTAGAAAGGGTGCGATGTTCTAGGATGCGATCGATAACGGGATGATCCCCTTTCAATTTTTCCAGGGTTGCATGGTCTGTGGAATAGCCTGTCTTAATTTTACGAGACTTCTTTTTGTTTAAATTAAGTTTCTCGAATAACAGTTCGCTCAATTGCTTGGGAGACCCCAAGTTAAACTCTTCCCCCGCTTCTTTATAAGCATTTTCTTCGATTTTATCTAAGTCTTTATTTAATTGCTGAGAGAGTTCGTTGAGATAAGCGATATCAATGCGAATGCCACAATTCTCCATTTGTGCGAGAACTGATTCTAAGGGCTGTTCCACGTCCAGCAATAACTTTTCCAAAGCCGGTACTTCATTTAACTCAGCTTGTAATTTGGGAACTAAGCAAAAGGTTGCATAGGCATCCATTCCGCAATAGTCGGCAACTTTTGCAATCTCCAAATCGGCTATAGTTTTGCCTTTGGGAATGTCTAAGTCTTTATAGCTTTTAGATTCAATGCCCGATAAATATCTGAGGGATAAATCGCCTAAATTGTGACTTTGTTCGGGATGCAAAATATAGCTCGCCAACATTGTATCAAAGACTGCACCTTTTAGTTCGATGTCTTGGTTTAATAAAACCAAACGGTCAAACTTTGCATTTTGGAAGGTTTTAGGATAATCGGAACTTTCCAAAATAAAGCGCAACGCTTCTAAAACCTGCGGTTTATCCAATTGAGTTCCCGATGTATGTCCCGTCGGAATATAAGCAACATCTGTCACTTGGTTTCCCCAACAACATCCCAGTCCGACTAATTCTGCATCTAAGGGGTCTAAGGATGTTGTTTCTGTATCCCAAGCAACGGGAGTTTTTATATCCTTATGGCTTTGCAGTTCTTGAATTAAGCCTTGAAGTTTTTCAGGAGTATCGATAATTTGAGGCTTAATTAAAGTTTGAGATTGCTGCTGGGCGCGTTCGGTCTCTTCTGCACTAAAAAACCACAGAGATTCGTCTTCAGGAAACTTGGAGTTGAATTTGTCCTCTTTTTCTTCTTCCGTCGATTCTGACTGTCCTTTAAACTGTTCGTAGATTTTATCGATTCTTTTGAGAAATTGCTTAAGTTCGAGTTCTTCTAGTAAAGGTTTTACCGCTTCTGCATCAAATCCCCGCAAAGTAAAACTGTCCAAAGATGCTTCTAAGGGAACGTCGAATTTCAACTGTGCCAAATAACGGGAATGTTCCGCATCCTCTTTTCCGGTATCCAACTTTTTCTGATTTGCCCCTTTAATTCGGTCGAGATTTTGATAAATGCCTTCTAAAGTGGTGTATTCTCCCAGTAACTTAACGGCTGTTTTTTCGCCAATTCCCCTCACTCCCGGAATATTATCGGATTTGTCGCCGCATAACGCTTTGTAATCGACAACTTGGGGCGGTTTCACGCCTAATTTTTTTTCAACAGCTTCTGCATTAAATTCGACAACCCCAGCCGAAGATGAGCCTTTAATGGCGCTATTATCGAAATAGAGAACGCTAACTTGTTTGTCGTCATCTACTAATTGAAATAAATCGCGATCGCCTGTTGCAATTTTGACGCGATATCCCGCTTCGCTACCCTGTTTGGCTAAGGTAGCGAGAATGTCGTCGGCTTCGTAACTGGCTGCTGTCATCAGGGGTAAATTGAGCGCGTGCAGCAGTTGTTGGAGATTTTTGAAATCTGGAGCAAAATCTTCCGGCGCTTCGGGTCTACCCGCCTTGTAGGTGGCATCAGCTTGATGTCTGAAGGTAGGATCCCCCAAGTCAAAAGCAACGGCGAGGAATGTGGGCTGTTCGGCTTGCATCACCTGCAACAGAGATTTGAGAAAGCCGAAACAAATATTGGTGGGGGTTCCTTTGGAGGTACGCAAACCGCCATCCCGCCCTTTGGCAAAAGCGAAGTAGGATCGGAAAGCGAGGGAATGTCCGTCGATGAGGAGAAGGACGGGAGAGGGGGAGGAGTCGGTAGGAGTGGCGTTGGTTTTGGGAGGCATGGGGTTGGAGAAGGGAATCGTTTTTATCCTCTGTACTTGTACTTTAGCTCAACGAACCGCGATCGCGCGTCCGTAGCGAAGTTTGCATCGGAACGATATCGCATCTGCCTCCGCCGATTTTTGGGATTCCGTCAATGGTAAATCTAAGGGTATTTATGTCAAGACACTGCCTTTTTTGGGAGTCCAAATGGAATAATTTATCAATTCTCTCCGAAACCTAAATTTTACAACTCAAAGAAATGCTAAATTTTACTTACCAAATTGCCTGTAAATCCAGGGTAAAACCGGGTAAAATTTCCTCTCCACTCACCCTAGCGGGATTGTCTAACACCTCTACTTCTTGCTGGGGGCGATAAATATAAACTCGATGATTTTGGCGATTGATTAACCAGCCTAATAACGCACCATTGTCGAGATACTCCTGCATTTTATCTCGTAGCGATCGCAACGAATCGCTCGGCGATCGCAACTCAACAACAAAATCGGGACAAATGGGCGCAAACTTACACTGCTGTTCCGATGATAAGGCATTCCAGCGATCGCTTCTTATCCACGCCGCATCGGGAGAACGAACTGCCTTATTGGGTAAAGTAAACCCCGCCGAAGAATCGAACCCAATTCCCGTTCCATCCCGTTCTACCCAAACTCCTAATTGGACGGTTAAAGAAAAATTTTTGTTTCCACTTTCAGAACCGGCAGGTGCCATAATTATCATTTCTCCACGGGCATTGCGTTCGATGCGTAACTCTCGATTCAACTGACAAAATTCAAAAAATTGCTCCTCTGTCATCTCAATGGCGGGAGACAGTTGCAGAACTAAAGGGGCAATTTCCAAAGGTGCTAGGGTTTCAGGCATGGATTTAGGGAAATGGGTTGAGTCTATTTATACTTTACGGCAGCGAACCGTTAACTAAACCATTAAAGCCATAAATTTCGCGACTCCCCGCGAGCGCGACTAACTCCACTTCTTTCTCATCTCCTGGTTCAAAGCGAATTGCTGTCCCCGAGGGGATATTAAGGCGCATTCCTTGGGTTGTCTCTCGGTTAAATTGCAATGCAGAGTTTGCTTCGTAAAAGTGGAAATGGGAACCCACTTGTATGGGACGATCTCCTGTATTAGCAACCGTTAAGCGCAATGTTTTGCGTCCCGCGTTTAATTCAATTTCGCCATCTTGAGGAATAATTTCGCCTGGAATCATATGAGTTCAGAGTTCAGAGTTCAGAGTGATGGGTTAGGTGATGAGTGATTAGCGATGGGTTGTGGGCTATGGGTAATAGGTCGCTCGAAATTGCCCCATACCCATAGACCCTATGCTTTATGTACTAGGGATAAAACGCCAATTGGGGCAATCCTAATGTTTCCTCCCATCCCATCATAATATTTAAACATTGAACCGCTTGGGCCGATTGACCTTTCATCAAATTATCAATAGCCGATATGACAATCACGCGATCGGTTCGCGGATCGACTTCAATGCCGATATAACAAAGGTTCGTCCCTAATGCCCACTTCGTTTGCGGATAAACGCCATTGGGAAGGATGCGCACAAAAGGAGACGAACGGTAAAACGCATTATAAATCGTCATTAAATCCTCTCGCACCAATCCGGGATCGCGCAAGGTTGCGTAAACCGTTGCCAAAATTCCTCGTACCATCGGGATTAAGTGAGGAGTAAACTGAAGAATAACCTCCTGTCCGGCTAAGTCGCTACAAACCTGTTCGATTTCGGGGGTGTGACGGTGAGAGCCAACACCATAGGCCGTTAGAGAGTTGTCTGCCTCTGCGAGTAATAGGTTCGTTTTTGCCTGTCTCCCGCCGCCGGAAGTCCCCGATTTCGCATCGATAATTGCGGTTTCCGGGACGATTAAACCTTGTTTGAACAAAGGGGCAATACCCAATAAACTGGCAGTGCAGTAACATCCCGGACAGCCGACGAGAGAGGCATCCTGAATTTTATCGCGATAGAGTTCGGGCAAACCGTAGACTGCGGCGGCAGCGATCGCGCGATCGCTACGTTCTTTTTTATACCACGCGCTGTACGTATCCAAGTTTTCAAAACGATAATCTGCCGATAAATCGAGGACTTTGCACCCCTTTTCGATTAATGGCGGGGCTAAGTCGCAGGCTAAACCGTTGGGCAGTCCGAGAAAGACAACATCGCATCGAGAGGCAATGGTTTCAACCTCAATTTTCTCGACCGTTGGATTGTATCGATGTTCGAGATGGGGATACAGGTCAGCGTAAGGCTTTCCTGCGCTACTATCGCCTCCAATATAAACCAACTCGACTTGGGGATGCTCGAGCAATAGCCTCACTAACTGTACGCCTCCATAGCCCGACGCTCCCACAATTCCAACTTTGACTTGTTCTGGTTCGCCCATGACACTCGCTATCCTCTAAAACTTTGAACACAATCGTTAAACCTTGGCTGCATTATTGTAGTATCAAACTTGAAGTTTGGGGGGTCTTTTTTGACGCGGCTTCAGGATTTTTGACTAGGCGCGGATGAATAATTAAAGCAAATCCAGGGATTATCCGGTGGAAACGGTTCGAGCTTTTTGATTTCAGCATTTTCGACGCGATCGCGTGCTACCCTCCAATCCCTGCAAATCTCTCTACCGGGTTCGACTCCTTCTCCATTACTAGGCCCCAACAGGCTACAATCTTATGTGAGAAGCCAATCTGCGCCCAGCGCGATTTCCCAACACCCGTGCAGTCCTCCCCATCCAACACCCCCCCGTTTGATTCCATCGAGTCCGCCTTAGACGATTTGAAGGCAGGACGCATCCTCGTGGTTGTCGATGACGAAAATCGAGAAAATGAGGGAGACCTCATTTGCGCTGCCCAATTCGCCACGCCAGACACCATTAATTTTATGGCAGTTGAAGCCCGGGGACTCATTTGTTTGGCCATGACCGGCGATCGCCTCGACCAACTGGACCTCCCCCTTATGGTCGTCAAAAATACTGACCCCAATCAAACTGCATTTACCGTCAGTATTGATGCAGTCCCTAACTTAGGCGTTACTACTGGCATATCCGCCGACGATCGCGCAAAAACAATTCAAGTCGCCATAAACCCCGCGACAAATGCGGAAGACCTACGCCGTCCCGGTCACATCTTCCCCATCCGCGCGAAAAAGGGCGGCGTACTCAAGCGTGCGGGCCACACCGAAGCGGCGGTGGATTTGGCGCGACTGGCGGGATTATACCCAGCAGGAGTCATTTGCGAAATCCAAAATCCAGATGGTTCGATGGCGCGGTTGCCTCAATTATTCGACTATGCCCGAAAATATAACCTCAAACTCATTAGTATTGCCGACCTCATTAGCTATCGCCTCCAACACGATCGCTTTGTCTATCGGGAAGCAGTTTGTCAGTTTCCATCCCAGTTCGGCAATTTTCAAGTGTATGCCTACCGCAACGTTCTCGATGGCACCGAACATATTGCTATTGTTAAAGGCGACCCGAGCGACTTTCATCACCACCCGGTTATGGTACGGATGCACTCAGAATGTTTAACCGGAGATGCCCTCGGATCGCTGCGGTGCGATTGTCGAATGCAGTTACAAACGGCGTTGAAGCTGATCGAAGCCGATGGTAAGGGAGTGGTCGTTTATCTGCGTCAGGAGGGACGGGGGATTGGTTTGGCGAACAAGCTAAAGGCCTATTCCTTGCAGGATATGGGATTGGATACAGTAGAAGCCAACGAACGTTTGGGATTTCCAGCGGATTTGCGCGATTATGGCATGGGAGCGCAAATTTTAAACGATTTGGGGATTAAAGAAATTCGTCTCATTACCAACAATCCGCGTAAAATTGCTGGGTTGAAGGGGTATGGATTGGAAATTGTCGATCGCGTCCCCTTATTAATCGAGGCGACGGACTACAATTCGACGTATTTGGCAACGAAGGCGCAAAAACTCGGCCACTGGCTATTGCAAACCTATTTAATGACGATGGCCATTGAATGGAAGGATGGTTTGCCGACGGTGACGGGACGCTACGAACGCTTGGAAAAACTGCGCTATTGGGTACAATCGAAGACCGACGGACTTTTGCTACAAGAAGAAGCGCGACCGGTGGCGATCGCGCTTTTCGGTCAGCCATCGCTGGTAGTTCATCTCGGTTTTGACCGTCCGCAGCAAGTTTCCCCCGACTGGTATCGAGACGCGACGCATCCCTGTGCAACAGCCTTAGCCGACTTTCTCGACGAACTGCTGAGTTGGGACAAAATTCAGCGCCTCGAATTCCTCATTTCCACCGGAGATGACCCAATGATGGGGTTACAAGTGCAACTGAATCGGCAAACTTTAAGTGGGGAAACTCTCCCCTCTTCTCTACGCGATCGCTGGACAACACAAACGATTTATAGTTTTAATCGATAGATTTTCGGCGACCTTTGACGAATCCGAAGGAGGTCAGCAATAACAGTCCGCCGAGGAGATTGGGTTCGGGAACCTTTTGGTTGGGAGGATTGGGATTAGGATTAGGATTAGGATTAGGATTGGGATTAGGATTAGGATTAGGATTAGGATTGGGATTAGGATTGGGATTAGGATTGGGATTGTCAGAAGCTAAATAAGCCGAAAATCCGGGATTAAATATATTTTCAAACCCTAACAAAACATCTTGAGAAATTAAACCATCCGCGATCGGGTAATCAATCGAGCCAGCATCCTCACACTCGAAATCAGCCGGACAGTTGTAAACTCGAAACTGTTGATACAGCGGTCCAAACCTCTTATAATCGAGGCGCAGTGAATCTCGGGCAAACTCGATCCGATTCACAACAACCTTATTTTGTCCCACTTTAGCTCCCCGAAACTCAGCCGCATCGCCGAAATCGAAACTAAAATTTTCCCAACTTGCCTCAAAATCAGACAACTCGTCAAAGTCCAACCAACCATCGTCATTGTCGTCTTGACCCGAAAAAGTTCCTGAAAAGAGATGTCGTCCCAAACCATAATTCACATCTGTTGGGTCTGCCGTTCCCATGTCTAAAGAGAAAGTAAAAGTTGAAGCTCGAGCGGGAGTCGCTCCTAATAAGAAGTAGGCGGTTGCTGCTGTTGCTATTGCTGTTGCTGTGGCACCCAAAAAATGCTGCAAAACTTTCATTCTTAATTCCTCTAACCGGGACGCTTACTAAAATTAATATACCGAATCTTTCTTTGTCTCTCGAAAGAGTTTCACCCGAACCCGAGTCAACCTTCTCGAAGAGGTGTCTCGTCAGTACGATGTTTGTCCACTATACCAACTTACTCTAATTTTTGGTAGGCGAAAAATAAAATTCTGGCAAGCACCTAAGTGACGTTAGCGATCTAATAATAAAAACAGATAAGAGACTGAAGATTACTGATTTTTACGGTAAAAAAAGTAAGCGATCGCAACACTAACTCTTCAAAATTCTTCCAAGTTATTGCTATAAACTCTGAGACTTCCTTCGCGGTCGGCCCAAGTCAGTTTGGGAGAGGGGAGAGAGGCTGCGATCGCTTACCGTTAAGGTCAAGCGCTCATCGCCAGCATTCGCTCAATGGGGAGCAATGCCGCCGCCCGAATTTCTTCAGCCATTGTAATTTCCGGCTGTTTATTTTTCATAGCGAGATACAGTTTTTCCAACGTATTCAGTCGCATATGGGGACACTCATTACAAGCACAATTGCTCATAGCCGGTGCGGGAATAAACTGTTTATGGGGACAAGCTTTGCGCATTTGGTGGATAATACCCGGTTCCGTCGCGACAATAAATACATTCGCACAACTATGCTGACAGTACTCGAGCAGTGCGGTTGTCGAGCCGATATAATGGGCATGGCGCAGAACGGGGGGTTCGCATTCGGGATGGGCGATAATTTCAGCTTGGGGATGTTCGATTTTCAGTTGAACGATTCTTTTTTCCGAGAAGGTTTCGTGAACGATGCAACTTCCCTGCCACAAGATTAACTCGCGATCGGCTTGTTCCATCACATAGCGCCCCAAATTGCGATCGGGTGCAAAAATAATCGGTCGGTCTTCGGGAATTTGGCTGACAATCTTGACCGCGTTGGAACTGGTACAGATAATGTCGCTCATCGCCTTAATTTCTGCCGAACAGTTGATGTAGGACACCACAACTGCGTCGGGATGCTGGCGCTTAAAGGCGGCGAATTCCTGCGGGGGACAACTATCAGCTAAAGAACAACCCGCGTTTAAATCCGGGAGGAGGACTAATTTATCGGGATTTAAAATTTTAGCCGTTTCCGCCATGAAATGAACGCCCGCGAAGACAATGACATCCGCTTGGGTTTGGGCTGCCTGTTGGGAAAGTCCCAAAGAGTCGCCGAGATAGTCCGAGATGTCCTGGATGTCTGAGTCTTGGTAGTAGTGGGCGAGAACGACAGCGTTGAGTTCCCGTTTGAGGTCTTCAATGGCTGCAAACAGGTCGTTAGGGATAGAAGGGTTTGAAGGTCTAGGTTGGGGTTGGAGGGTTGTAAACACAGGCTTACGCGATTGACGAGAATTATAGTCGGATTTACCATAAGTATTATAGTTAAATTTACCAAAATGGGGGAGGGAGATGGGGTGATGGGGTGATGGGGAGATGGGGTGATGGGGTGACGGGGTGATGGGGTGATGGGGTGACGGAGTGATGGGGTTGTAGCAAAATTTTATGAATCTGGTACGAATTCAAAATTCGCAATTCGTAATTGGGGCTTGCTGCACAAAGCTGAAACCTTTTAATCAATGCGCAAAGCGGTGTATTAGGGTTGCTTAAAAATTAAAAATTAAATACAATTCCCCCCTGCTTCCCCTGCTTCCCCTGCTCCCCCTGCTCCCCCTGCTCCCCCTGCTCCCCCTGCTCCCCCTGCTCCCCCTGCTTCCCCTGCTCCCCCTACTCCCCTGCTCCCCTGCTCCCCTGCTCATCACAACACTTTATTCAGTAAACCCTAACTAAGGCCCTTGGGACGGCGAAGTTTACCGAAAGCCTTAAGAATTCGTATGAATTTCAGTCTTCCTAGCTACAAGTCAGGTATCCTACGTTTAACTGCGGTACTGACTTACCAGATCGAGAACGCATAAAATACGCCCCACGAAACCAAAAATTCAAGCCTTAGTTAAGAAAAGGAGACATTTATGGGAAAACCCACCGGCTTTCTAGAATACGTTCGCGAACTTCCCCCCGAACTCGAACCCAGCGCCCGCATCCGCAACTGGGACGAATTTCACCTCCCCCTGTCCGAAGAAAAACTTCGCACCCAAGGCGCGCGGTGTATGGACTGCGGCACGCCCTTCTGTCATACCGGCACCCTCATCAGCGGCATGGCCAGCGGCTGTCCTATCAATAACCTTATTCCCGAATGGAACGACCTCGTGTATCGCGGACGCTGGCACGAAGCCCTCGACCGACTGCACAAAACCAATAACTTCCCCGAATTCACCGGTCGCGTCTGTCCCGCACCCTGCGAAGGATCTTGCGTTTTGGGCATTCATAACCCCCCTGTGACGATTAAAAATATTGAATGCGCAATTATCGATAAAGGCTGGGAAGAAGGCTGGATAACCCCAGAACCGCCCGCTAAACGGACTGGAAAAAAAGTCGCCATTGTCGGTTCCGGTCCGGCGGGTTTGTGCGCGGCGGCACAACTGAACAAAGCCGGTCACTGGGTTACAGTCTTTGAACGCGCCGATCGCCCCGGCGGACTGTTGATGTACGGCATCCCTAACATGAAATTGGATAAGGAACAGGTGGTGATGCGCCGCATCAATGTTCTTGAAACAGAAGGGGTGAAGTTTGTTTGCAACACCGAAGTGGGGAAAGATTTACCCGCCGAACAACTACTAAAAGAGTTTGACGCGGTTATTCTTTGCACTGGTGCGACTAAACCCCGGGACTTACCCATCGAAGGACGGGACTTAAAAGGGATTCATTTTGCAATGGAGTTTCTCACCGCTAATACCCAAACCCTTTTAGACGGGAAAGCGGCGGGAACAAACGGTCATACGCCACTCCCACCCATCAATGCCAAAGACAAAGATGTCGTTATTATTGGCGGCGGCGATACGGGAACCGACTGCGTGGGAACTTCCCTGCGTCACGGGTGTAAAAGCCTTACCCAGGTGGAAATTTTGCCCCAACCGCCCGCAGAACGCGCCCCTGATAACCCTTGGCCCGAGTGGCCTAAAATTTATCGCCTGGATTACGGTCAAGAGGAAGCGGCAGCTAAGTTTGGCGACGATCCTCGCGTCTATCTGACGACGGCGACGAAGTTTGAGGGGGATGATAAGGGCTGCGTGAAGGCAGTTCATACAGTCCAAGTACAGTGGAACCGTCAGGACAATGGTCGGTTTGTATTCGAGCAAGTTCCGGGTTCGGAAAAAGTCATTCCCGCCCAACTCGTCTTGCTGGCAATGGGTTTCCTCGGACCGGAACAACCGTTATTAGATGCGTTGGACTTGGAACGCGATGCGCGCAGCAATGTTAAGGCCAATTATGGGGATTATACAACCGGTATTCCTGGCGTATTTGCGGCGGGGGATTGTCGGCGCGGTCAAAGTCTTGTAGTTTGGGCCTTTAATGAGGGTCGCGGTGCGGCTCGAGCGTGCGATTTGTATTTAATGGGAAGTACGGATCTGCCTTAACGATAGGGCAACGGGCAAGGGACAGAATACGAGAAACATCGTGCAGAGGGTGTTGTTCTGTCTCTGTTTCCTGACGACTCTCAAGAAATCGAGCGAGACAGGGGAAATCTCATTATTTAGGGTTTGCTGAATAAGTTTTGTGATGAGCAGGGGAAGCAGGGGGAGCAGGGGAAGCAGGGGGGAATTGTATTTAATTTTTAATTTTTAAGCAACCCTAATACACCGCTTCGCGCATTGATTCATAGGGTTTCAGCTTTGTGCAGCAAGCCCTATTTAGAGGGGATATTGGGTCAATTGAGGGTTGCTTTTACTTAAATATTAATGGGTTTTACCAAAAATACTGGGTCTAAAGGCCCGTCTTTCAAGACGGCTTCTTGCAACGTCCTCAAGACCCGTGAAACCTACGACTGCCGTGAGATGTCCGCTCTCGAACCTCGCTACCGGGCGGTACGCTTTCTTTGAACCTCCCATACCCACAAAAAGCGGGTATGGGATGTCCCATCACTCGCGACGGATGATTTTCTGCTATAATACCTTCAAATACCGTCGGGCAGACGGAAATTAACGCCTCGGTCGAGATCGATCTCTGCGCGAGTGGGGAAAACTTGCTCATCGTAAATCGGCTCGAAGAAAGAGGAAATCCAAGTAGTGATATTTGGAATCCCCGCGCGTTCGCGCCGGGGAGGATGTCAAAGAGTTATAGTCCGAACGCAGAATCAGCAAACTCATAGCTCAGAAGCGCACCATTCGCTCCACCCGCCTGGATAGAGCTTAGCACCCTCAATTCCCGCAACCGCCAGCGACCAAAGATTCGCGCAAGCTGTCACGCCAGAGCCGCAATAGACGATAATTTCGTCGGTGGGGTTCAACTTTGCCCAACGCCGTTTTTGCTCTGCGGGGGAGCGAAACCGGTCGTTTTCGTCACAAATGTCGCGCCAAGGGAAATTGACCGCACCCGGAATGTGACCGGCCACCGGGTCGATCGGTTCGCGCTCTCCCCGGTAGCGATCGCGATCGCGCGAGTCCACCAACACCACTCCCGGCAAATCCTTGCGCGCTTTCACCGTTTCGCGCTCTACGACCCAATCGGTTCGCACATTCGTCTTAAACTCCACCGACTTGGGCGGGGGAACCTGCTGAGTCGTCGGATAACCCCCCGCCACCCAAGCGGACCATCCCCCGTCGAGGAGGGCAACGCGGTCGTGGCCGAGATAGCGCAATAACCACCACAAGCGTGCCGCAAACGCTCCATTGGAGTCGTCGTAAATCGCCACTAGGGACTCATCGCCGATCCCCATTGCCATCAACTTTTCAACCAACTGCTCGATATCGGGAAGCGGGTGACGACCGCTGCTGTGGGTTGGAGGGGAAGATAAATCGCGGTCGAGATTCAAGTAATACGCGCCGGGAATATGGCCGCGTTGATATTGCTGCTCTCCTAGACTCGGGTCGCTCAGCGAGAAACGACAATCGGCGATCGCGATCCGAGGATTATTCAAACAAGCCGCTAATCCCTCGGGTCGGACGAGATAATTTTCCATCACATCGTCAGGAATATAATTCCTCACCAACAACAAACAATTGCGCCCTTCCTCAACGCGAGCGTAACTCAAAGAGTCAGCAATTTTCTGCATGAGAATCAACCCGCGTCCTCCCCCCGCATAATGGTCGGGCTGACTTTCGGACTTTTTCAATAATTCTTTAAGCCGCGCTTCTAGGTTAAACGGCTGCCCCACATCCCAAACGCGAAGTTCGACGCGGGTCGAGTAAAATGTAACTTCTAACTCGATGGGCGTATCGGCAGCCAGATTTCGATGGGCGTGACGAACTGCGTTGGTAAATCCTTCGACCAAGGCCAACTGGCAATGCAGCCAATCTTTGGGCGGCATAGAGGGTTGACGATTGCTGTCAAACCAGGATAAAACCTGGTTTAACGCCTCTAGATTGCTCGGAACCGTTAAAGACGATTTTTTAGGGAAATTCAATTGCGAATAACTCGACCTATCTAAAATCTAAACCGGCGTGCTTCGCGCGTCCAACCTGGGCGCGAACCCATCCAGTTTAACTTAAGATTGGGTTGGGCGTGCAATCTTCGAGGCACGGACGCAAACAGCAGGGGTCTCAACCCTCCGAGTCCCGCGTTTTAACCGTTTTCTCCCATCCGTCTCCTGTCGAAAACGATCTTTGTACTTCTGTGTCCCAGCTCACCCCAATTTCTGCATCGGTCATGGTTCAAATCCTTGTAATTGACGACGACCCCGCCATTCAAATGCTGCTCAAGAGAACCCTCGTTCAGAAAGGGTACGAGGTCGCCATTGCCAGCGATGGCGAAGAAGGGCTGACCAAAGCTAAAGAAATGCGCCCCGCAATGGTCATTTGCGATTGGGTAATGCCCCGTATGAGCGGGATCGAGGTTTGTCGTCAGGTTAAAGCCACCCCAGAACTCTCAACCACGATTTTCATTTTGCTCACTTCAATGGGCTCGGTCGATTCGCGCGTCAAGGGACTGGATGCTGGGGCCGACGATTTTGTCTGCAAACCGGTGGAAATTTTTGAACTGAACGCGCGCGTGCGCTCGGGACTGCGGCAGCACCAACTCAGTCGCGATTTGCAGCGGCAAAAACTCAAACTCGAAGCCGAACTTGCTGAAGCGGCGGAGTATGTTCGCTCGATTCTCCCCGAACCCCTCGTCGTTCCCCCAGTCCGAATTGATGTTCGTTTTATTCCGTGCAGCCGACTGGGGGGCGATAGTTTTGACTATTTTTGGCTCGACGACGTAAACCTAGCAATGTATCTCCTCGACGTTTCCGGGCACGGCTTGAGGGCTGCTTTACCCTCGCTGTCGGTGATTAACGTTTTGCGTTCCCAAGGTTTGGTTCAAACCGACTATCGCAATCCCGGCGATGTTTTGCGCCGTTTAAACGATGCTTTCCAAATGACCCAGCGAAATGATAAGTATTTTACAATTTGGTACGGAGTCTATAACACCAAAACTCGCGAACTGACCTATGCGAGCGGCGGACATCCTCCGGCAGTTCTCCTTTCTTCTGGTTCCCCCGCTGTTCCGGGGTTGCAATGTCTAAAAACCCCCGGGCTGCCGGCTGGAATGTTTCCCGATGTCGAATACAGCGAGGAAGTTTGCCGGGTCGCTCCAGCCGCTCGCCTCTACATATTTAGCGACGGCATTTACGAAATCAATCAACCTGATGGCGAAATTTGGGGGTTGGAAAACTTTATCGAGGTGTTGAAAGACCATCAAAGCGATTCTGGGCGGGATTTAGACCTGTTAATCCAACGGGTTAAACAGGTCAATCCGCGCGACTATTTTGACGACGATCTGTCTTTAATGCAAATTGATTTTGACTAGAGCGGTGCGAGCAATTGGAGACCCTCCTGGTTGTCTCGGTCAGCTCTATTTCTTCGCTTCTTCGGTCAACACCGCATTTTCAAAGGCTTCTCGGTCGGGGAAAATTTCAAAAACGCGATCCATACTGGTCAATTCAAACAGCATTTTAATTTGATCGTTAATCGAACAAATATACATTTTTGTTCCCGCTGCTCTAACGGTTTTGAGGGCTAAGACTAATGCGCCTAAGCCGGAGCTATCCATAAAGGTCACTTCCTTGAAATCAATCAGAATCGTATCGGCTCCATTTTTGACGCTATCGCTGATTTCGTTGCGAAATTCAGTGGCTTTCGTGCCGTCAAGAATGCCCGAGGGTTCGACGAATTTAATAACAGGACTCATAAGTACTCGCAGTTATCTAACGCACAAAATTCTTTGTCTTTGCTAGTATAACTGGGGGTTTGAAGTTTGGGCTACACTTTGAAGTTGGAAAACTCGGATTCGATCGCGCGGCGACCGTTTCGCTGTGCGGTCTTTCCGGTACAATTTTTTCATCGGCACCGCGAGTGGGAGCAAAAACGATGGAAACTTACGATGTCATTATTATCGGTGCGGGTCACAACGGTTTGGTCTGCGGGGCCTACCTTTTGGCGGCGGGCTATCGCGTTCTGTTGCTGGAGCAGCGTTCGGTGCCGGGAGGTGCGGCGACAACGGAGGAGGTGATGCCCTCCGAAGCGCCGGGGTTTAAGTTTAACCTCTGTGCCATCGACCACGAGTTTATTCACCTCGGACCGGTGGTGCAAGAACTTCAACTGGAACGCTACGGTTTGGATTATTTGACCTGCGACCCGGTGGTGTTTTGCCCTCACCTCGACGGGAAGTCTTTTCTCGCCCATCGCTCGCTGAAGCGGACGTGCGAGGAAATTGGGCGCTACAGCGATCGCGATGCCCGTTCCTATGCGGAGTTTGTTCGCTATTGGCAGCGCCTCTCCAATGCGATCGCGCCGTTATTTAACGCTCCTCCTACCGCCCTATTCAATATTGCGGGCAATTTCGATCGCGAGAAGTTTCAAGACCTATTCTCCATTATTGGCTCGAAAAACAAGGCCCTGGATTTTTTGCGCAACATGATTACCTCGCCGACGGATTTATTGTCGGAGTGGTTCGATACCGAAATTGTCAAAGCCCCTTTAGCCCGTCTCGCTGCTGAAATTGGCGCGCCGCCTTCCCAAAAGGGAATTGCTGTGGGCGCGATGATGATGGCGATGCGTCACTCCCCCGGCATGACGCGACCTCGAGGGGGTACGGGGGCGTTGGTGGATGCTTTGGTTAATTTGGTGGTGGAAAAGGGCGGGACAATCCTCACTGAAAAAGCGGTGAGCGATGTTTTGTTGGACGGCGATCGCGCAGTGGGCGTTCGTACCGCCGACGGGCAAGAATATCGCGCCGCCCGAGGGGTGATTTCCAACATCGACGCGCGCCGCCTCTTTTTACAAATGCTCGACCCCACGGTTGTGCGGGAAATCGAACCCAAGTTATGCGATCGCCTCCAACGCAAAATTGTCAATAACAACGAAGCGATTCTTAAAATTGATTGCGCCCTTTCTGAAGTTCCCCGCTTTGAGGGATACGACCACAAAGACGAATATCTCATCGGTTCGGTCTTAATTGCCGACTCGGTGAATCACGTCGAGAAAAACCACGCCATGACCCTATTTGGCGAAATTCCCGACGGGGATCCCTCGATGTATGTGGTCTGTCCTACCGTTCTCGACCCCTCTATGGCACCCGAAGGCAAGCATACCCTTTGGATCGAGTTTTTTGCCCCCTACCAGCTTGCTGGGGCAGAGGGAATGGGGATGAAAGGGACGGGATGGACCGAGGAGATTAAAGAGCGAGTTGCCGATCGCGTTCTCGACAAACTCGCTGGTTACGCGCCGAATTTGCGCCACTCGGTGATTGCCCGTCGTGTGGAAAGTCCCCCGGAAATTGCCCAACGTTTAGGCTCTTACAACGGCAATGTCTATCACATGGACATGACCCTCGACCAGATGGTTTTCCTGCGGCCCTTGCCCGAACTCGCCGACTACAAAACGCCCATTAGCGGGTTATATTTGACAGGAGCGGGGACCCATCCAGGGGGATCGATTTCGGGGATGCCGGGGCGGAATTGCGCCCGCGTTTTCATTCAAAGTCAGCAGCCGATGGCGCGGAAATTGGCTGAGGCGCAGAGTTATTTGCAGTCGTTGTGGCGATCGACGTTTTCTTGAGTTTTGTTCTTTGTCATTTGTCATTCGTCCTTTGTCCCTGGGGGGGCGACATGAAGGCTAAAACGTAGATACGATCGGGTCCATAGCCCTTATCCCTCTCAAATAATTGGGCAATTTTCCGGGATTAATTTTCATGATTTTTTGGACGGTTTCCCAA
>JAXHVQ010000130.1:0-17513 GCA_034189065.1 Cyanobacteriota bacterium | reverse complement strand
TTGGGCAGGTGGGGAGGTGGGGAGGTGGGGAGATGGGGGGATGGGGAGATGGGGGGATGGGGAGATGGGGGGATGGGGGGAGCGGGTGAGGGGGTGACGGGGCGACGGGGAGACGGGGGGACGGGGCGATGGAGAGACGGGGCGATGGATAGGTTTCAGGTTTTTCGCAACCCATAACCCATAACTCTGAACCCATAACCCATCACTCTGAACTCATCACTCTGAACCCTGAACTCATCACTCTGAACCCATCACTCTGAACCCTGAACTCATCACTCTGAACCCTGAACTCAGCAGCAACGCTGTACAATAGTTGCTCGATCGATCGTTTTTCCTTTAACTTGGCTTTAGCATTGCTGCGAGGACACAATAATTCTTATGGCTTCCACTGAACGAACATTACCTGAATTTGATGCCAGCTCAGTACAATTATCCAAAGAAGAAGGATTTATTCTGTACGAGGATATGGTTCTGGGACGCTCGTTTGAGGATATGTGCGCCCAGATGTACTATCGCGGCAAGATGTTTGGTTTCGTCCATCTCTATAACGGTCAGGAAGCGGTTTCGACGGGCATCATTAAGTCCATGCGTCCCGATGAAGATTACGTTTCGAGTACCTACCGCGATCACGTCCATGCCCTCAGCGCGGGCGTTCCGGCTAAGGAGGTTATGGCAGAATTGTTTGGTAAGGAAACTGGATGCAGTAAAGGACGCGGCGGTTCGATGCACATGTTTTCCAGCCAACACCGCCTTTTGGGAGGCTATGCGTTTGTGGCTGAAGGCATTCCCGTCGCAACGGGGGCGGCGCTGCAAAGTAAGTATCGGCGTGCGGCAATGGGCGATGACGGTGCAGACCAAGTGACGGCTTGTTTCTTTGGCGATGGGGCGAGCAATAACGGTCAGTTTTTTGAATGTTTGAATATGGCTGCCCTGTGGAAATTACCGATTCTCTATGTCGTTGAAAATAACAAGTGGGCTATTGGCATGGCTCACGATCGCGCGACTTCTCAACCGGAAATTTACAAAAAAGCCAGCGTTTTTAATATGGTTGGCGTTGAGGTAGATGGGATGGATGTTTTGGCAGTGCGGGCGGTGGCACAAGAGGCGATCGCGCGCGCTCGAGCCGGAGAGGGACCGACGCTCATTGAGGCGCTAACTTATCGCTTCCGGGGACACTCCCTCGCCGATCCTGACGAATTGCGATCGGAACAAGAAAAACAGTTTTGGCAATCCCGCGATCCTATTAAGAAGTTTGCCGCTTATTTGCTCGAAAATAACCTGGCAACAGAAGAAGAGCTGAAGGAAATCGACAACAAGATTCAGCAGGAAATTGAGGAAGCTGTTCAATTTGCTCAAGACAGTCCCGACCCCGACCCGAGCGAATTGCGTCGCTATATTTTTGCTGAAGATTAAAAGGATCGAGGCAAACTTTGGGGATAGATGTGGGAATAAATCTTTTATCTTTTGTCCTGGGTTTGCCGCGATCGCTATAATCAATTTACTCAGCGTATAGTCGGGGTTGCCCGGGCATAGGGATGTTTCAGAAAACGTCTCATTCTACCCTTCTGAATTCTTCCATTCTTTTCTTCTGACTCCTTCCATTCTGGGGACACGGCGAAGAGCAATATTATTATATTGAACTTAAACCTGAAAAATGCCGTGTCCCTACTTCTCCCATTCTCCCCAACGACTAAGGACAAATGACAAATGACAAATGACAAACAACGAATTACATTGAAACGTTTGTTGCTCGTCATTCTGACGGTTTTAGCCGTTTTCAATGTCGGACTATCGCTGTTTGGAAGTTTAAATCAACCCCAAGTCCAAAGTCGTTTGGAATTATATCAAACCCATTTACTGCTGAAAGCGGCCGAACTGAAAACGGAAAATACTGAATTGAAACCGCTAATCGATGCTGCAATTGGGGAAAATCCTTACGAAACTGGACAAAAACAGTATGAAGAGGCGATCGCGGAAGCTCGCTCAACTCTCGAAAAATTACGCGATCGCCGCCAGCAACTCGTCCTTGCCGATGCCGACTCCCAAACCCGACAACAACTCGAAGAGGCGATCGCGGAAAACCAGACTTTTATTGGCGAAAGCGAGTTAGAATTGGGAATTCTCCAAGCAAGGGAAAGCACTGAGACTGCACAACGAACGTGGCAGGAATTGCGCGATCGCCCCAAAGTATCCGCAACAGCCGCCATTCTCCAACAAATATGGAGCGACTCTCCTTCCCCGCCATTAGAAAATGTACTGACAGCCGAAACTCAAATCGAGCAAACCCTAGAAGGATGGTTTCGCGATCGCGCGTTGCATCGGCTGTACGAAGTTGAAAACCGCGCCCCCGATCTCGCCCAACTGGAAATTCAAGAGCAACTTGCCGCCCGCGAAGCGGTTCAAAAACTCGCTATTGTCGGCGGAATTCCAGCGGTTGGAGGGCTATTTGGCGTTATCATCGCCATTATATTGCTCGTCCAACTCGCCCTGCGTTGGGAGCGATCGCTACTGGCGATTTCCGAAACTCTCAAGTGGGAGGTTCCCTGGGATGGCGAGGTGATTTGGCAAGTTCTCATTGTCGGTTTCTTCTTCGTCGGACAATTCGTTCTACCCATTTTATTTGGTCTGATTGGATTAGACCCAACTGGATATAACCTACGACAAAAAGCCATCTTAGTTCTTGCGAGTTACATTCTTTTAGCGATCGCGGGATTGTCCATTCTTTATATTTCCATTAAACCGTATTTCCCTTTACCCGAAGATTGGTTTCGATTCAAACTTCTTGACAAATGGGTCATTTGGGGCATTGGCGGTTATTTCACTGCCATCCCCTTAGTCATCGTCGTTTCCTTAGTTAACCAACAATTTTGGGATGGACAGGGAGGAAGCAACCCCATCTTATCCCTTGCCCTCCAAGCCCAAGATTTCGTCGCCCTCGCCATCTTTTTCTTCACCGCCTCCGTTGCCGCCCCCGTCTTTGAAGAAATTATCTTTCGCGGTTTTCTGCTGCCTTCTTTAACGCGCTACTTGCCCGTTTGGGGAGCAATTGTCGTCAGTGCTTTTGTGTTTGCCGTCGCCCATCTCAGCTTATCGGAGGTTTTACCCCTGGCGACATTAGGAATTGTATTAGGATTTGCCTACACGCGATCGCGCAATCTCCTCTCTTCTATTCTTATCCACAGTCTGTGGAATAGCGGAACCCTATTAACGCTTTTTGTTTTAGGCAGTTAAGTTAGGGAAGTAAGAGATAAAAAGCTGTACTACTCTATCGACTTTAATTTCTTATAGCGTTTCTCCTCATTTCTATAAGGGCGCATCAATATTCAAGTAGGCAGATTTGATATTAAAGTCCCTCTCCCAAAATTGGGAGAGGGATTTAGGGAGAGGGCTTGTTCTCCCTACATTTCCCGTTTATTGCCTCGAGAGAGGCAATGACGATCTTATTCCTTTTTCCCTTTCTTTTTCCGCCTCAAAGTCGCTGTTGTTCCCACAACGCCAAAACCCAATAACCCTAATACAGAAGCCGGTTCGGGAACTGTTTCAACGGTAAAGGATTGGAAAACAACGCCGCCGTCGCCGTCAGAAACGCGCAACGTCACGTCAAATGGGCCGTGTTTGGCAAAAGACCATTGTCCCGACATTCCGGTAAAATCGTCAAACAAACCGTCCCCATTAAAGTCCCAATCAAAGGTTAGCAAATCATTGAGTCCCGGATCGAAAGCGGCTCCTCCAAAATCAAACAATTGATTGCGCCGAACTTGCAAATTTCCGGTCAACTGGGTAATAGTTGGTGCAGTATTTTGGACGGTGACATTAAACCCACTGAAATCAAAACCACCGTCGCCATCGTCAACGCGCAGTCCGAGTCGATAGGTTCCTTGATTGGCAAAGGAATGTTGTCCGCTTTGACCGACAAAGTTATCGTACAGCCCATCTTGGTTTAAATCCCAGGCATAGGTCAAAACATCGTAAATTCCGGGGTCGGTTGCCGTTCCCGAAAAGTTGAATAAGTCCCCTTCGTTGAGCAGTAAATCGGGCGTAATTTGAACGATGGTCGGCGCAACGTTGAGGACGGTTAACGTTTGGGTTGCTGGATTGCTCCATTGGCCGAGACTATCTTGAACTTGACCGGTGTAATTCCAAAGGCCCTCATCGTAGAAAATACTTAAATCCGCGATCGCCGATCGCATCCCGGCGGTATTGGGATCGGTGCCAATATAACCGCCATTGAGATAAAAATTGAGCGGTTCGGGGTCGCTATCGGTGCCAGACACCCGAATTTGGGCGACCTGTCCTTCGTTAATCGTCGTATTAGAGCCGTAAGCTATTGGCGGCGGCGGCGGTGGCGGCGGCGGTGGTGGAGGAGGAGGTGGCGGAGGTGGTGGCGGCGGTGGTGGCGGCGGTGGTGGCGGCGGTGGTGGCGGCGGCGGTGGTGGTGGTGGAGGCGGCGGTGGTGGTGGTGGAACAGCATCCCTGGGTTTGACCGGATCGTAAGACGTTCCGCTATCGGAATCGCTCAAAAAGCTAACGTAACCCCGAAAACCACTATCCCAAAACAACGACAACCGACCGAAGAGATCGCCACGAGAGATATTGATGGGGACTGAATATTCATGGCGACTCGGACCGGTTCCGCCAGTCAGTTGGAAAGGCCATCCTTCTGCCGATCCGCGAGTATGTCGGTAGTCCTCTTTGCCTGGTATGATGTCGAATAGGGTGTTTCCAGGAATCGCATCGATAATTAAGGCGGCAACGCTGCTGCTTCCTGAATAGTTGAATTCCCAAGAATTACGATGCGAACCGAAGGTATTGCCAGATTGAGCGATCGACCAACCGTTACCGGAAGCACCGCCTCCCTCCCAACTGGTTCTCTGCCAAGTTGCGGTTTGAGCTGTTCCGTCCAAAAGGTTGACGGTAATGCGCATTCCTGCCATGCCAGAGCCAAAGGTCGAGTAGCCCGATAGCGTTGTCGCACGGGCGGGAGATGCCGCGATCGCGGCCGTCAGCGCTGTTATGGCGACAAGGGAGGTAGATGAATAGTTCCACAATTTTTTCATGAAGTCTGAATTTCCCTGGTGTTAGATGAACCTGCTGGTTTTAATTTTTGAATTTTAATTGAAAGTTTTCAGGAATTTTACGTACAGACTAGACCTTAGTCGTACCTAAAAACTAAAGTTTTAGAGGGCCGTCAGCTAAAATGGTAGTAGAACGAATAAAGACTCGCCTTTTAGTTTAACTTTTTTTTTGATATTCTAGAGAGTGTCAATTTTACAGCAATTTTCAACAGGCTGCTGCATTTCTCGTTTTTGGAAGCCTTGCTCTGTTAAGGGTTTCAGTGTTCTATCGTTCTAACAAAACCAACGCTGCTATAGGCTAGCAAAATAAGACCCAGTACCAGCAGTTAATGTTCCCAGTCGTAAAAAGCGCTCTGTAGGAAATTGTTAATTTATCAATTTTTCATCATTGATTTTTAACTGTTGAGGATTGAAAGACGAAAGCCAGTAGCAATTGTCTTGAATGTCTTGGGGGAAAAGAAGTTGCGATCGCGTCTCCAAGGAGTCGTACCTCAAGCAGTGAAAGGGGTTGGGGGTTGCCAAGGACGCTTACCTCTAAAGATACAAGGGTGGGTTAGGCGGCAATAGAATAGAAATTTCTTAACTCTAATCAATCTTTTGCCGTAACCCACCAAAATCTAGCTATCCTAAACTGCCCAAGCTTTCAGATTGCTACAAAATTCTCAAAATCCCCTGCTGTCCGACTAAAACTTCTCGCAACAACGAGCAAATCCCAACCCAGATGATGGGAGAAATGTCTACACCGCCCAGGGGGGGAATAATTTTTCGCGTCGGAATCAAAAACGGTTCTGTGGGAAATGCAATGAGGTTAAAGGGAAAGCGTTTTAACTCAACCTGGGGATACCAAGTCAGAACAATGCGGAAGATAAAGAGAAATATCATCAATCCTAGAAACAGACTGAGACTGAGAAGTCTAAGATCGGCAGCACTCATCAGCGTTTTACCTTGGGATAGTGTTGATTTTTGTAAATAGACTTGACTTTATTGTGACATATTGCAGGGGTGAAGGGGAGATGGGGAGATGGGGAGATAGGGGGATGGGGGGAACAATCTGTAGCATTTATTGGGAGATTTCAGATAAAATCTCAAATTCCTACAGTTGGATTTCAGATGTTATGATGCTCTAAGCTTCGCGACAACGGCGCGGTGACGGGGCGTTTTGGGTTCAATTATCGGACGCTCGAATCCAGCTTCCATCAGGCTTTGCTCGATATCTAAGGAAAAATATTCATCCAAATAGGGCTCCGTACTTTTAAGCAAGGTCAAAATATAAGGCGGCATTGTGGCATAAACGGGGGAGCGAGGATTCATCTCCATCATCGCAAAATGGCCGCCGGGACGCAGCAGGCGTTTCGCTTCGGCAAAAATAGCCTTCGATGGGGTTTGAGGCATTTCGTGGAACATCAAACAAGCGGAAACCAAGTCGAAGGAGGCATCTGGCAAACCTGTTGCTTCGGCGGCGGCGTGTTTCCACGCGATCGCAACATTGCGTTGTTCGCTATTATATTGAGCAACGGCGAGGAAGTAGGGGGATAGATCGACTCCTGTTACCTGCGCTTCAGGATAGTCTTCTTGCAAGGCAAACGCACTCATGCCAACGCTGCACCCTAAATCGACAATGGTTTGAGGCGGCGTGGAAATATGAGATTTTAGGGCATCGTGATAGCACTGTCGCAGTCTGGTATCTCCTTGCTTGCCTGCGTCGGGCCAAAGTTTTGAATGGACGGCATAGGCGGCGACTTCTACTTCCCAAGCGGCTTCCCAACTTAAATTTCCGGTATCGTAGGCGTGGAAGGAGCGTAAGTAGTAGTCGGGATAGGTTAAATTGGCATCTCGTACTTGTTTGAGTCGGCTATCCCAATCGTAGCGGCTGAGTTCTCGCACGCGATCGCGCCACGGCACTCCTAAATCTTCCGCTCGTTGGATCATCATATTACGCGCTCGGTTCTTTGCCAAGTTGGCTAGGGGTTTTATGGCGAGGATGCCGTTGATGAGGCGAGATGCGAGTCCGGGGGAAGAGGTTGTGGCAGTCATATCGGCGATGGGTTATTGGCGAATCTGAAACTTTGTTTGAATATTTGGGCGCGATCGCATGGCTGTTTGTCATTATCGGACGAAGGGTATGGTTTTGGCTAGGGGCATTTGTAGGGACGTAGACCAATTTAGATGCGTTTTAGCTTAGGAACGCGATCGCCGTTTGTCGTCAGGCACTTCAGCATCTCAGCGCTGAAGTGCCAACTATCCGCGCCGCAAACCCAAATATTGCACTCAGTTTCCCGCGCGTTCGGACGAAGCTGTTGTGTCTTTAAATTGGGAATTCACTGGCGATACAGATGTTGTCTGTGCTCTTAATAAAAATAAAACATTTATAATTGTTTCATTTTTGAGTAAAGCATATTATATTAAAGCAAGAGAAGGCGATTGCCGGACAAGCTACATCGCCTTCTCTGGGGAAACCCCCCGATGTCCATCTCATGTAACAAACAAGGAGTTAACGATGTCCATTTTACCCAATAATCCCGAAAACACTTCTATTCCCCTCCACCAAAAACTCTCTAAATGCTCCACTCGACTGTTAGCAATGCACTCGTTTGCGTGCGTCCTGCACAGTGCCGTTTCGCACGAGCAAACAAAGTTTCTCTACATTGCCCACGAAATTCCCTACGACCATGTTCTCAAATATATGCAAGAAGAATTACTTGACATTCTCGATGCGGTGGAAGAAGTCCAAAATGCCTTAGACCCAGAGTTGCAAAATCTGCGCTCTAATCGTTAAACTTTTGGTTGCCCCGATCCAACTTTTTCGGGGCAACATTTTTTGCGAATAAATGGGGAATTTACGGTTGACAATTCTCTCGATTCAAGGAACAATTAATAGTTGAAGTTAGGAGAAGCTCGTAGGGTGTGTTAGCGCAGCGTAACGCACCGCTTTAATAGGAGAAAACCTCTCCTACGGACAACGGCACTTTTTATCGCAAGAGACGATCGCGAAACCGATCGGACACAGGCAAATCTTAAGTGCTATACCAGATTCATCAAATTTTGCTACAATCCCATCTCCGGTGTCTTTTTGTGTAGCCTTTCACGCAAAAACGGCACTACATTTCTGTCAGTTTGGCAATTTTCCGATGACGACGGCGATCGCCCTCAAACGACGGTTTTTCGTTTTCGTCCTCAGTCGCAGGCTGGGCAAGGGTTTGAGGGGTGTCGAAGGAGGGAAATTAAGCTTTTGAAACAGCGATTTTTTCCGTACTCGGAAACCTGGTCTATAATCTAGTGGGGGCAAGGCTTCTAGAAGCCGCCCTCTCGACTTCCACCAGGAAGAAAAGGAACTGAAACGGGATTAGGAAGTTTATCGTTAAGGTGGGGATGAAAAACCGAGTGTTGAACTTGCTTCGTTGCGAGCGATCGCGCCCCCCGCAGGTGCTACTCTTTTCCCATGATGAAATAATACCTTAAAAAATTTTATTTGTCAAGACAAAATCGAGGTAAATTATGGAATTCAACTACTCTTATAAAGGCAGTACGGGCGTTAGCGAAAGTGGCAACAATACCCAGATGTCCTTTTCCCCCGACACCAAGCGACCGCCCACTTATTTTATCGGCGAATTGCGCAAAAATGTTGCCTTTCGCGAAGCCATTAGCGCCTTACACAATGTCGTCGCTTCCGACCTGCGCTTCCAACCCAAAGATAAAACCGCCTATAAAGAATGGCGAGCCAAACAAGACGAACTCGACTGGCAAATCGTCGCCGCACAGCGCCAAGAACTAATCGCCAAAATTGAGCCATTGCAAAGAGAAATCAACGCTCTCTATCGCCAACACGACGAACGATTTAAACCTTATTACACCGCCCGCAATGCTT
Source organism: Cyanobacteriota bacterium (assembly GCA_034189065.1). GTDB lineage: Bacteria > Cyanobacteriota > Cyanobacteriia > Cyanobacteriales > Spirulinaceae > FACHB-1406. Next base: position 8,573 of record JAXHVQ010000130.1, on the reverse strand, counting down.
TTCGACACTACGTTTTCCAAAAGCAACTCGACTACTATTGGGTATTCGATCCCGTTATTACCGTTCATCCCGACGAAGTATTCTTTGAATGTTTTAGCCAAGACGAATCCAGTTACGGACGAGTTGGTGCAAGTTACGAAGTCTTCAAAAATATTAGCGAATTCGCTTGCGGTACAACAAACATCGACTACTCCGCCGCCCTTTACGACGAATTTCAAAAAATCCGCAGCTATAAAACCACACAATTTCAAATCGATCCTTCAGGATTTGAAGTCCAAACCACTCAAGAAGAAACCTTTAAAGAAGTCAAAATCGATCTTCCCGACAGTTGGGTCAGAGGCTTTCTCCAAGTCAGTTCTGCCATGTCTCTCCCCGCTGTCAAATTTGACTTGCAACCAATGGACTTACACAATCTCTGCTTTATTTTGCGCCGTCGTAAAGAAAACAAAGGACCGCGCAGCATACGCTACCATTTAAAGCCAGGAGAACCGGTACGAATTATCTTTGAACCGTGGGAAACCGAGGTTCCTTGTCCTCGTTCGATTTATACCGGTTCGGCGGAACAAACCATTCGAGTTTGGGGTCGTCGCCGCCTGCATATTCTCGAACGTTTAATTCCCATTACTAAAAAGTTTACCGTTCATTTATTAGGAACGGGAATGCCTTCCTTTTACGTCGCCGACTTAGGAGATTTATCCTTTACATTAGGGTTGTCGGGATGGACGGCAAATGATTGGTCTCAGTCGGGAAACTTCGATCTCATGGCACCCCGCGCGGATGTTGATGAATGGACGCAGAAGCAAGTCTTTGACGCTTTAAGGGAAAATTGGCTAGAAACGCCGGACTCGTTGGCAAAACGCCTGAATTTAAGTCGCACAGCAGTTTTGGGCGCGTTAGGGGCATATACCCAAGCCGGACGCGCTATTTACGACCTTAACAAACAGGTATATCGCGTGCGAGAATTGAGTCGCGAACCCCTACCAATGGAACGGTTGCGCTTTGCCAACGATCGCGAAGAAAATGCCAGCCAGTTTTTGAAGAATAATGCAGTCCAAGTCACCTCCGCAACCAGCGATCGCGCCGGAAGCCTCATCCTCCAAGGGTGCGTTGAAGATGGAGGAAAAACCTACAATCCCTCCCTTACCGTCGATGCCGACGAACGCATTATCAATGCAGAATGTACCTGTAATTGGCACGTTCAAAATAAACTGTATAAAGGACCGTGCGAGCATATTTTAGCATTGAGAATGCAGCACGCACGGCAGATGAGTTCGGGGTTTTGAGTTGGGAGTTGGGAGTTTTGAATTGCTATAGCATTTCTGAACGGATGTAAACCGTTTCAACGTAGGGACGTTCAATTGAACGTCCCTACTCGCGGTGGATTTGAATTCTGGGCTATTTATTGTTTACGTTTCATTTGAAAATGCTACATAGCATTTCCGCCCCCGAACGTAAACACCGGTTGGAGATCGCCAGCTTTGAGTCATTCCTCGCTTGTCCCTCAAAGGAGTGAATTCTTCTATTCTTCCATTCTGAATCCCGAAGTCAAGATTTTACAAATCCAATAAAAACGCTATATATAACTCACTTGACACTCCTCGATATAAACGGGGAAGCTTTAAACCCAACAGGACTTACGCAGCGACAAAGGTGTGTTAGCGCAGCGTAACACACCCTACAGATAGAGTTATATATAACGTCCCTACTCTGATTTGGAACTTCCGATCGCGCTGTCCCGTCCTCGATCTAAAATTAACTCTAACTTCTCCTCCCTCAACCTTCGACCACTGCGCTATGAAATCTGAAGGACTCGTTGCTTGTATTGTCTCGTCTTGTCTCGTTGCCGCTGTTGCAACGCCTTTCAACTCCCCAGCGATCGCGGCCGAAAGTTACAACCGCGACGAACAAGTTCGCATCAATGTGTACCAACAAGCGAGTTCGGCTGTGGTCACATTGGAAACCTCAACGGGCGCAGGTTCGGGTAGTATTATAGACCCAGGCGGCCTCGTCCTCACCAACGAGCACGTCGTACGCGGGGCGAGAGGCGGCAGAGTCACCGCGATCGCATCTAACCGCAGGCGTTACCCCGGACAAGTTATCGCTGTCGATCGACGCAACGACCTCGCTCTCGTCCAACTCCAAGTCCGAGAACCCCTCCCCGCCCTCGAAATTGCCGACTCCAACGCCATCCGCATCGGCCAAGAAGTGTACGCCATCGGCAGTCCCTTTGGACTTTCCGGCACCTTTACCACCGGCATTCTCAGCCGTATCGCCGACAACGGAGACCTGCAAACCGATGCGGCTATTAATCCCGGCAATTCTGGCGGTCCCCTACTCAACTCCCAAGGTCAACTCATCGGAGTCAACAAGGCAATTTTAAGTCCCGGCGGACGGGGGAATATTGGCATAGGTTTTGCAACGAGTGCCAATGCTGCAAGGGCGTTCGTCGCGCAGTCGCAAAACGCCATCGCCTCGGGCGCAAGACCTAACCCCTCGGGAACCAGACCCAACCCCCTCCCCGAAAGAGGACAGCCGCGCTTGGGTGTCGAAATTGCCTCCAACCTCGTTGTCCAAAGCATCGAACGCGGTTCTCTAGCCCATCGCTTGGGATTGAGACCGGGCGATCGCATTGTCGCCATCAACCGCCGCCGCCTGCGCAACGTTAGGCAACTCCTCGCCTTCCTAGAAACGCAGCCGGAAGCCATGCTGTTAACCGTCGCCCGCAACCGTCGCCTGACCACTGTGGAAGTGCAATTTTAGTGGTTAAATTGTGCTTCAATCGCCCGCGCCGCCGCCACTCCAGACTGAAGGGCATCCTCCACGCGATCGCCCAAACACCAATCGCCGCAACACACCAAAGGCAAGGGTTCGCTCGCAACCCAACACGGATGGTTTAACGGAGTGCAAGTTCGCGCATACCGCCAACGGTGAACCATAGACCATTCTGGGTTATCCAGCCACGGGAGGAGGAGTTGGGCGGCACGAGAACGCAAGCGATCGCCAATGGAGGTCAAATCTGCCGTATCGAGATGGTCGCGGGCAAATTGGGGGGTACTGTGAAAGATAAATGTAGGCTGCACCGCATCGTTACACTTACTGCTGTCCTCGATAACCCATGCCAATTGCTCGTCCTGCTCGATTTTAACCGCCTGCCACGGCAAATTTTGCACTCGGGCGGCTGAGTAACCGGCAGCAACGGTAATGCAAGGATCGTATTCTACGGCTTGCAGCTTGGAGATAAATTCGGGGCTTAGGGAGGTGGGTGTAAGGGTTTGGAGAAGCGCAACCGCCTGGGGTGCGGGGATTGCAAGAACGACGGCTTTGGCTTGGACAACATCGGGTGCGTTGTCGAAATGCAATTGCCAAGTGCCTTGTGCTGAGGGCAACAGAAGGGTTGCGCGATGGTTGCGGCGAATATCTAGGGTACCGGCGAAAAATTTAGCGATCGCGTTAACTCCCCGAGGCGGACTGTACCCCGTCGCTTGGGGGGTGGCAACGAGTTCTCCATTGGGCGATAAGGTATAAAATCGGTCGCCCCACGGTTGAATAATATCGGCTTGTTGCAAGCGCGCAATGAACCCTTGGGTGAGTTCCCCTTGGTTTTGGAGATAGGGAAGACCGCGATCGACAAATGTTCCTTCGATGCGTCGCGTTGTCGCCCGTCCGCCAATTCCACGCGCTTTATCGAATACAATAAGCTTATAGCCTGCATCTTGAAGGTGTTTGGCACAGGTTAATCCCGCTAAACCCGCACCGACAATCGCTAAATCGAATTTCATTTGTTCTGGGTCACTTGTTATTCGTCCTTCGTCATTGGTTATTTATCATCGATTGTCCATCACTGTCTGCTTACTGAATTACTGAATTACTGAATTACTGATTATTGATAACTGATAACTGTTTACTGGTTACTGTAAAAGATGCAATGGCAAAGCAAGGCGGAATTACGCCGTCAGTTTCTCCAGAAGCGGCGATCGCTTCCCCGTCAACTGTGGCGACAAAAAAGCAATCTTTTGTGCGATCGCCTGCAAGCCCTACCCATATTCGCCCAATCGCGGACAATTTTAGCTTATTTTAGCTTCCGCCAAGAACCCGATTTAAGTCCTTTATTTTCCCGGTCGGATAAGGTTTGGGGCTTCCCTCGATGCGTTGGCGAATCTCTTATCTGGCACGGCTGGCAGCCCGAAGAAGAGTTGCAAAAGGGAGCTTATGGCATTTTTGAACCTTCTGCCGATTCCCATGCCATAGACCCCGAAACAGTGGATTTAATCTTAGTTCCGGCGGTGGCTTGCGATCGCGCGGGCTATCGTTTAGGATACGGCGGCGGCTTTTACGATCGCCTGCTGAGTCGGTCGCAATGGTCTTCAAAATGCGCGATCGGCATCGTCTTTGATTTTGCCCTTGTCGAACGCTTGCCCGTCGAATCGTGGGATGTGCCTCTCTCTGGCGTTTGCACGGAAATTAGGTTTTAGGTTTTAGGTTTTAGAACCAATGACTAATGATAATTTAGGTTTTAGGTCTTAGGTTGTAGGTTCTAGAACAAATGACCAACGACCAATCTAGGTTTTAGGTTGTAGGTTCTAGAACCAATGACTAATGACCAACGACAAATGACCAACGACAAATGACCAAGGACCAAGGACAAATGACCAATGACCAATAACAAATGACAAAAAGATTCAAAACTTGGGGACTCTATATAGTATTGTGCGCGATCGCGGTTGTGATGTTGTTCCCGCTGTTATGGTTATTCGGAACCGCCCTCAAATCGCCCACAGAAAATATTTTTGGCTTTCCCCCCCAACTGCTTCCCCAACAACCAACTCTAGCTAACTTCGCGATCGCGTGGCAAGCAGCCCCCTTTGGACGCTATCTTTTCAATAGCTTCCTCGTCGCCTTTCTTACCGTCGCCCTCAATCTCCTATTTTGTTCCCTCGCCGCTTATCCCCTCGCCCGCCTCAATTTTCCCGGACGCGATTTCATTTTCGCCATCATTATTGCCACCATCATGATTCCTTTTCAAATCGTGATGATTCCCCTCTACGTTATTACCATTCAACTCGGTCTTAAAAACACCTACCTCGGTCTAATTTTACCCAGTTTAGCCTCCGCCTTCGGAATTTTTCTCCTTCGCCAAGCCTTCCAAGGCGTTCCCAAAGAATTAGAAGAAGCCGGACGTTTAGATGGCTGTCGCGAAATTGGGTTGTGGTGGCACGTTATGATTCCCGCCGTGCGTCCCGCCTTGGCAACGCTGGCAATTTTTGTGTTTATCGGATCTTGGAGTGACTTCCTCTGGCCCCTAATCATCCTCGACCGACCTGAATATTATACCCTTCCTTTAGGCGTTGCCACCCTGGCCGGAACATTTTCCCTAGACTGGCGTTTAATTGCTGCGGGTTCGGTCATTTCGATTGTGCCTGTTTTGATTTTATTCTTATTTCTACAACGCTATATTATTCCCACCGATGCTGGAAGCGGAATGAAGGGGTAAATTAACAAAGATGTCGCCGGTCAATTCAAAATGCTAAAATTTTCAGAAATGGGTGCGATCGCTCAAAATTCTTAAAATAAGATTTGATACAGAGGGATTGACTGATGTCGCAGGACAAATACCGTAACTCGATCGCTCATTTAAAGTCGGCTTTAGAGGCGATCGCGATCGACAAAAACGAACCCCTTTATCGCGATACCGTCGCGGTTTGCGCCAATTTGGAAAATCCAAATTTTCGCATCGCCGTTTTTGGACCGTTTAACTATGGCAAATCCACGCTTCTCAATGCGTTACTCGGCAAGCGAACATTGCCCATCGATCTCGTTCCGACAACGGGTGCAGCGATTTACGTGCGCTACGGAGAACAATTACAAAGTCGAATTACCTTCAAAGATGGTACGGTCATTACACAAGAAGGAACGCGAGTTTTGCTCGATTATGCGATTCTCGACGACCCACGACGAATGGGAGATGATGTTGCCGAAGTTGAGGTATTTTGCGACCATCCTTTTTTGAAAACGGGTGTCGAATTTCTCGATTTGCCGGGAGCCCACGATCGCGCGGCACAAGACGAATTCGTACGCGATCGACTCCTTTCTGCTGACTTAATTGTGCGGGTTTTAGATGCACGCCAATTGACAGCTTTAGGAGAACGAGAAAATATATGGGATGAGTTGCTCGATTGCGGCACGAAAGCAGTGATTTGTGTCGTTAATTTCATCAATCTTCTAGAACCCGACGAACAGAAAGAACTTGTCCAACAAATGCAGTCTGTTGCTGAAAGTTTTTCTTCAAATTTACCAACAGGAACCCGCAATTTATACCGCATTGATGCACTCCCAGCGTTGCGTGCAAGGTTGAAGGGAGATATTGCAGCAGCGAAGGCAGCGGGACTCGCAGAATTAGCTTCGGCGTTGCAAACAATCGTACAAGTGCAACAGGAAGAAAAATCGGTTACTTTGCCGCAAGTTGAGACAATTATTAAGCGAGTTCGAGAGGCTTTACAGGAAAAAATTGAAGCGACCAATGAGGAGTTGGAAGCAAGACAACAGAAAGAGAAAAATCGCCTTAAAATTCAACAAAAAGCCGAGAAATTGATTGGACAAGGATTGCAGCGCAGTAGTTCTGAGTTTCAGAGTTGGCTGTATTTACCCAATTTATTATCGTGCTATCAAGGAGAATTAGCGGCGGCATTGCAACAGAATACGGCGATCGCGTGGGAACGTCAATTCAAGAAAACGGTAGCGAAATATACAGCAGGAATTACAGAATGGACGAATAAGGGGTGCGAAATTTTTGAACGAGAAAATTTAGGGGAAGTGGCGATCGCAACGCCTCCCTTACCCCAAGTCGCAGTGTCCCACTCAGATGCCGCCGCACCGCCAAATTTTCAAAACCCAGATGGAAGTCCCGTTCCCGTCGCGATCGCCACCGGTTTGGGATTAATGTTTGGCGGTCCAATGGGGGCCGCGATCGCCGGAGGTGCGAGTTATTGGTTAAAAAAGGCGATCGAACCGAAGGAATCAACCGCTGAAGAACCCGAAGATTTAATATCTAAAGAGTCAATCTACGAAGAAGCGGCAAAAGATTATTTAACTCGCTTCAGCAACGAAGCATTTTCAACTTTACAGCAGTACGAACAACAAGCAGAGGAACTGATTCGCTTTCAACCTACAGTAACATCAATCGAAACAACGCCTGAATACCAACAAATTCAATTTTTAAAGACTTTGGATAGTAATTTAGAGCAAGAATTAGACTTATTAGATAAAGAATAAAGACAGCAACAGCACGACGTAGCGATCGGAAAGGAAAGGAAAATTAAAACATTAGGCGATCGCTTCACAGAAGCAATGCGAAATTAAGTAGAGTTTTCAATTGCTTTAAGTTAGGATTTTTTTCTCTTTATCTTTGCCAAAAGCTGTAACCTTTGCCAATATAAAATATGATACAAGACTGTCTTACTGCTAACGAAATAATCAACTGGCAACATCCAGAGATCGTTGCCAAAGCCCGCGAATTAGCCGATAAAAAACAATCTCTCCAAGAAATTGCAAAAGCTTGTTTTGAGTGGGTTCGCGACGAAATCAGCCATAGTTGCGACTATCAAATGAATCCCGTAACTTGTCGCGCCTCAGAAGTCCTTGAATTTCGCACTGGCTACTGCTACGCTAAAAGTCACTTACTAGCCGCATTACTGAGAGCTAACTCGATTCCCTGTGGATTCTGTTACCAACGACTCAGTGTTAACGATGACGGAGAACCTTATAGCTTGCATGGTTTCAATGCCGTCTATTTGTCCGAATTCGGCTGGTATCGCATCGATCCCAGGGGCAATAAACCGGGTGTTAACGCTCAATTTACGCCACCTACCGAACAACTCGCTTTTCAAGCTCAATTGTCAGGAGAAATAGATTTTAATGCTATCTTTTCCGAGCCTTTGCCTGTAGTAGTGGGGGCATTGCAGGCCAATAAAACTTGGGACGAAATGCTCGAAAATTTGCCAGATGTCTCTCAAATACCGAACGGTTTGCCGCCTTTGACGCGCAGACAGAATTAAGGGTTTTCGCGGTTCGAGAAGTGCTAAATTCTCCTTAGATGCCGATTTCACCGGGTTGTGGAGTAGATTTACTCCAACTTTTTTCAAGACGATCGCGGAATTGGCGATCGCGTCCTTGAAGCTAGGGAGCGAAAATACTGACTCTATTTCTGAAAGCAGGAGGTTGATATTGTGAAACTTAAAGCCCTAACCCTAACTGCCATTCTCGGTTTATCCGGTCCAGCGATCGCGGATTTAACCCTCAGTTCCCCGGCAGTAGCGCAATTCAACGCACCGCTAGCCACCTTCAGCGACGGAGAATGGTCTGTCACCATCGACTACAACAACAACGCCTACACCTACTACGGACGGCACTTGAGGACCGGAGACACGCTGACATTGCGCGGTGCAGTTCTCGCCGGAACCCCCGAACGCCGCCTCTACATTTGGCGCAACGGCGACTATACTTATCAAGTGGCATGGCGACCCAACGATCCGCGCTTCGTGCGCCTCCAAGTCCTCGATCCCAGGGGTCGAGAAGTT
>JAXHVQ010000013.1:0-63681 GCA_034189065.1 Cyanobacteriota bacterium | reverse complement strand
AGGGGAAGCAGGGGAAGCAGGGGAAGCAGGGGAGCAGGGGAGCAGGGTGAGCAGGGGAAGCAGGGGAGCAGGGTGAGCAGGGGAGCAGGGTGAGCAGGGGAGCAGGGGAGCAGGGGAAGCAGGGGAAGCAGGGGGGAATTGTTTTTAATTTTTAATTTTTAATTTTTAATTTTTAAGCAACCCTAATACACCGCGATCGCATTAATTAATTGGGTTTGCCGCTTTGTGCAGCAAGACCTAATTATCTGAAGAAAGACAAAGAATTGATGAAGAAGAGCCAGAATTATTTAAAGATTCTGCGAACTTTCGCGGGAGTCTTGAAGAGAGAGTCTCGCTTAAAATCCAGTATCAGACGGCGATTCAACTGCTTTGAGAGGGTAGAGGTCGCGAGACAAGAGACTGTTCGACTCCCTTTATTGCTCGTCATAATTGAATGAGACTTGCTATTGGGCGAAACACCCCAAAAGGTTCCATTCCTTTTTTGATTCCTGGGGTCAGCATCTACTTGAACTCAACCTCCGAAACGATTTTCCCACTGTCCCACAACATTTTGGCTCGAAACGTTCGTCAGCATGGGGCAGAAAAGAAAGTGAACTTAGCAGCTCGCGAACTCCCAGGAGAAGGATTCATGGTGCATTGTCAATCCGTCGAGTCCAAACAAGTTGGCTCTTCTATGCTTTCTCGAAAGATTGTCGCCCGCAAATCAGAAGCGACCGGCAATTCGGTTTGCGATCGCCTTGATTTAGAAACCTTAAAACCCTTTGAAGTCGTTGAAGACCAATTTCAACGACAGGGAATTCTTTTTCGCAACGCGATCGCGCTGCAACCCTCCAACAGCGCTTATCCCCCTCGTTCCGGCCGCATTCTGCTCATGGGCGCGCCGTGTAATGGCTGGATGGAAATTATCTTTAAAGAGCCCACTCGCTTTTTCAACTGTCACGTTACCAGTTCCCGACGTTTAGTTCTCTCTGCCTACGACTGCAACAATCGTCTCCTCACCTCCGACGAGTTGCCCCAAGCGAACCTAGCCACTTTCGACTCGCCTCTTCCCCCCAACGTCCCCCTTGCAGTCATTGCCAGCGAGATTGCTCGTATTACGCTCTATGCGTTTGACGGACAATTCGCCATCGACGATATTAGCTTTTGCAATCGCTCGTTTTGAACAAAGGCTGATGGCTATAGCATTGGCACCAAGGGAGAAGCCTCGATCGAAAATTAACCGCTCAAAAACCGCTCCGGCCTTGTATGCTTATCCTATGAGCAACTCTTGGGAGCTGCTTGTTACCTTCACCCGTAGCTAAATTTCAGTGGCACTCGCGTCATTTTGGCGAAAACAATTGCTCGATCTCATCCAAGAACTCGCAGAGCTTAAGTTGAACCGTCGAGTTCTTCGTTCCCCAGAGCGTCCCCTGCGTCTGTTTCGCGCTAACCATCGCTGGCGATTGGGCGCGTTGGGCTTGTTCGTTTTAATCTTGTGGAATTGGAAACTGGTCTTGGCAACGGGCGCTGGAGTGGGGGCAATGCTGGCGGTTTATTGGCTTCAGCAAGGTCGCTGGCAGGTTTATCGATCGCGCTTCCAACAGTTTTTCAAGAGTTCCCACCGACAATTTACGGTAGCGGCAAGCAGCGGGGGACTCGCTGCACTGTTAACCTATGGGGCAGCTTCGATTTGGGCTGGCGCAGAAAACCGTTGGCTGGCAACAGGAGCGATTTTTCAAGGGTTGGGAACGTTGCTGACGGTATTGTTACTCTCTTGGCAAATTCTCGACCGCCGCAGTCAAGAGGGGGACAGCCAATTCGACTGCCTCCTCAACGAGTTAACCCACGGCGATCCCCTGCGACGCGCGATCGCCGTGCGAAAATTGACGCGCTTGGCGATTCAGGGGAAATTGAGCGATCGCGATCGCGATTATTGGGTTGAGTCTATCCACCTTTTGCTGGCGCGGGAACCGGAAAAACTGGTTCGCAACTCTCTGATTGACGCGCTGCAACGCCTCGATCCTCCCCAACCCCTCAACCTCCAACCCCAATCCCCCAAAAAGCCTCTTAACCTCGACCGCCGTCTGAAAACGAGGTCTGAAAAGATCGACGTAGAATTGTAGGTTGAAATGAAATTTTCACGGCGAGCATTCAAGCATTTCCCGGATTGAGGCGAATCATCGCCCAAGTCACATACGTGCCAATGGGACTCCAAATTAAATAGGGTAATAGCAGCACAAACGCCCAAGTTGAAACGGGAAATACCAACACGGCTAAAATCGCTCCGAAAAATGTTCCCGTCGCTCCCAACACAACGCCAACCATCAAGCTGCGAACTGCAAACATCACTAAAGTGTAAGACATAATGGCCAGTTCCACGAGCAAATACAGACCCATGAGCCACCAAGACCGTTGACTGCCAGGAGCCACCTCCCAAACTAAATAAGCCGACCAAACTCCACAGATGAGGATAAAAGTCCAGATGAACGGGATCGCTCCCTCAAACGTCAACCATTGAGGACGGCGCAATCGATAAAACCAGCGGTCTTTGGGAGTTAGCGTTGCCCCCACAGCAGCAACGACTAAGGCAACGCCGCCGATGACCATCCACGATTTCAGCATTAATTTCGATCCTCATGCTTTTGCTTGCTATTATTGTGCTAAATTGCACTAACTTCAGTATTCTGTCTGAAGGCAGAACCTCGAGGAGTGCATAATTTGCTAAATTCATCCCAATTAAAAGTATTGGTAAGTTGCAATACAAAGAAACCGGAAACAATCTGTGACAATCGAAGGTCGTAGAGGTTTATCTTCAAAACGTAGTCTAGTAGGGTGTTATATGATGATGTCTATTTGCGAAATCGTTCGACAAGCGTTAGAGACGAACTATCTCAGCGTGGAAGCTGAGGAACACTTGCGTAGATTGCTGCGCGGTAAGTATGGACGAGAAGAGCTACAAGCGTTTATGCTCTTACAGCGATCGGTGATGAACAGTCGCGTTCAGCAAGAGTCCCGCGAGTTGAGAAAAGTTGCCCTGGGGTGAAGACCGCTCGATGAGGTGAGAAGATAGAAGCAACCCCCGTAGTGGGGTTTATTCATTCTGACCCCAATCATGTCAAACGCTTTACCTCCCTCGCCAACCGGTCAATATCGCTGTCGCAGCAATCTCAACCTTTACAAATCAAGCCGTTGCGAGAACTTAGTCACCCAAGCCGCAGCAGGTCGCTATCTGCGCGTTCTCTCCTCCGATACGGGAGAGGGTGCAGCGGAAGTACGCCTGTGCGAAGACGACTACGGAGGATGGCTGGTCGAGGAGCAATTGTCCCAACTGGAAGAAACGGCAGTTCCCTATCAGCCGGCACTTCTGTCTCGCGTTGAAATTGAGCAGCACATTCCTAAGATTATCGCTTTTGCCTTCGCCGCGATGGACTGTCCCAACGAGTACCTCTGGGGAGGAACGGTTGCGCCGAACTATGACTGTTCGGGTTTGATGCAAGCTGCTTTTGCGGCTTCTGGAATTTGGTTGCCTCGGGATTCTTATCAACAAGCCGATTTTACCGAACGGATTGCGGTTGAGGAGTTGCAGGCTGGAGATTTGATTTTTTTCAAAAAATCGACCCGAGTCAGTCATGTTGCTCTTTGTTTGGGAGAGAATCAATATATTCACAGTTCTGGGAAAGAAATTGGGCGCAATGGCATTGGAATTAATGTGCTTTCTGACGGTGAAAATGCGGTAAGTCGCGCTTATTATCAGCGATTTTGGGGTGCGGGGCGAGTAATGCGGTGTTATGAGCCGCGTTTAATATGAGTTAAAGTTGTGCTGAGAGAAGGGACAGCAGTTGCGAGTTTCAACGGAAGGTTGGGGTTTTAGCTTTTATTGCTATAAGAGGCGCAACTTTGAGAGGGAGTGCTGCAATTCCCTTGGGGAAAATGAATCGCACTCACGAGCGCTCCTTGAGACCCCGGAAATTTGCTAGGATATCTCCCGAGCTACCCTTTAGGAACGAGTCTTCATGCCCAGAGAATCGAGCTACGAACGCCATGAGTTGGACGTTCCCCTCCCTGTCGCTGTAGGTTTGGGTTTTGCGATCGCGATCGCCATCTATCTTCTACTGTTTCCCTTCCAGAATACCTTCATCGGCACGTTGTTGTACGACCGAGGAATGACGCAATATTTAGCAGTCCTTTTTGCAACAACGGTGGCAGCCATTACTTGTCTTAAGTTTATCAAAGTGCAAGGGGAGGCTCGCGCTCTCGGTCAATTGTGGGCCCCTCCTAATGTAGATTACCACGATCCGACCTCGCGCCAATTAGCTAAATTGGAGTATAATTTGGCCAATTCTGGCTATCTTTTGAGTACGCGGTGCAGTCGCGTTTTAAAGGCATACATTGAGTCGGGAAGTCGGAAAGCAGCAACAGAATTGGCTATCGATGATTCTGCTTTTTATTTAAGCGCCTCGGAGTCTTCTTTTTCGGTGCCTAAGATTCTAGTTTGGGCGATTCCTTTATTAGGATTTATTGGTACCGTTATCGGAATCAGTCGCGCGGTGAATGGATTTTCGGGCTTTTTAGAAGAAGCGGCGGCGGTAGAGCAAATTAAAGAGGGAATTGGGACGGTAACGAGTGGGTTAGCTGTTGCTTTTGATACAACACTTCTGGCCCTTTTGTTGAGCGTTTTAGTAATGATTCCTCTGGTTTTGGTGGAACGGTCTGAATCGCGCTTACTCTTGGCTGTTGATATTTATATTAACGAGCGACTACTGCCTAAGTTTAGAGACATTCCAGAGGGGGTTGACGAAAACGCGATCGCGTCTGCTGTTTCTGATGCCATTCGCGATAGTTTACCCGAAACTGAAGATTTAATCGCCCCAGCGCGAGAATACGCCCAACAAGCAGCAGCGGAACTTGCTCGAATTTTTGCTTCAGAACTGAGTCAAGTTCGCGAAATGAACGAACATCTCGTTCAACAAATGGAGCGGGTTAATAAGTTGATTGTTAAGGATCGAAAGGAGTTTATTGTTTATTTGGAAAAGCAGCAGGTCACTCATCGCGAATTAGTCGGAGAAATTCAATCCACTATTGCTGAAATCAATGGCAGCAACTCCGATGCAGCAAAGCATTTAGCCGAGCAAACTCAACAGATAACCGAACAATTGCAACAAGCAATAATGGTGCTTTCTGGTCGTCTCAATTCCTTAGAAAAATGTACCGAACAAGTGTTAGAAGTGGCGAGACTACAACAGAGTCTCGATCGCAGTCTGCGCGCGCTCCAGGAAACGGGAGAATTTGGGCAAGTTTTGGGTGGAATTCAAGAAAATTTAGGGCAGCTTCAACCGATTTTAAAACAACTTGGGAAGCCTCGTAAAATTACTTTAGTCGAGCGGGATGATTGAAAAAATTAGAATAGAAGAATTAAAAATACAGGAGAGACGTTTTATGAAATGTCCTTCCCCGTCAAGGAGTGTCAATCATGTGTAGTAACCATTCTAAGATTTCATATTATGCGCAGGCGATCCATTACTCGTTCTTCCATTAAAATTGAGCTATTTCCCTTTCTTTCCGTTCTAGCGTGTACCATCGGCACGTTGATTTTAATGATTATTGTTATTACCAGTCAAATGCTAGGAGAACAACAGAAAGAAGTTAAAATCGTTGCTAAGACGGAAACGGGAACAAATCAAGAAATAGTTCCGTTTTATATTGAAGCTCGCAGCGATGGTGTCGTTCTTTATCCTAGCGAAACGTTTATCCCCGCGCAAGATTTAAGCGATCCTAATTCGCCGTTTAAACAACTCTTAAATCGTGTCAGTCAAAACCGCGATCGCGAGTATATTATTGCTGCCGTTCGTCCTGATGGATTTGATGTTTTTGAAACAGCTAGAAGTTTAATCGAACAACAAGGAATTCGTTTGGGCTACGAACCTTTCGATAGCGATTGGAAGTTAAAAGTCGAGTAAAATTAAAAAAATGTCTACAATACGGGAGTTAGGATGCGCAGACGAAGACAGCGAAAACCCATAGAAATCGAGCCTAACTTAGACTCTTTTTTGGATATTTTGACAAACACCGTTGGCGTATTAATGTTTGTTGGATTATTTGTAACCTTGGTAACGGCACAAGCAGGGACGCTTGTTCGGACTCCCCTAGCTTCGGATAGTACAAAAACGCCCGAATTTTTTGAAGCGAGAAACAATCGCGTCAATCCCATCGATACAACAGCAGTTGTTGGAAAAGCCAGCGACTTTATTAACGAGTTACCTCCTTGTGAGGAACCGGCGATTTCTGAATCCAGAAGTTCCGTTCTCTACGAATATTATCTCCAACAACTGAATGAATACCAAGATTGTTTGAGGAATCGCATTGCCCAACTTGATAATTATCGCGCTCAAATTCCTTATTATAACGTGCGCGTTTATTTAGATTCGTCCTCTTCCAACTTTGCCTATGCCTACGAACCCATTCCCGAAGAAGAAGGCGAATCTCCTCCAGAATTAGCAAAGGCTGAATCGAACTTTGAAAGCGCGATCGCGCAACTCGATCCCCAAGAGGATTATATCGCATTTTTAGTCCGTCCTGATAGTTTTGAAGCCTTTCGCGCCGCACGCAAACTCGCATTGAGTCGGGGGTTTGATGTGGGTTGGGAACCGATGAACGTCCAGCGAGAGATTATATTTGGTGCGACGGGACGTGCGGTTGGCGTACAGTAGGATTGGGTCTTATATGAAATCCCGATGGCATATGCTACACATCTTTCCCCCCGTCCCCCAGTCCCCCCGTCAATCATTCGTAGCAAACATTTAAGAGTTCCATATTAGGGGTTAGGAGAATCGAGCGCGATCGCATTTTGGAGCGCTTGTTTATTGGGTTGTTCGCTTGCTAGCTGAATCTCGGATTTTACGTCGCTTGAGGGACTTGTAAAAGGTTCGAGACATTGGCGTTGCGCCTCCTCAATTGTAGTGCGGTTTTCCAACCAAGACGAGATGGCTGTTGCTAGGATTCCTATATCGTCGGGGAAAGGGGCAACTAACTGTTCCACTTCTGTCAAATCCTCGGAAGAAAAAAGCGATCGCTGTTCGGTTAACAATTCAATAAAAATATCTATTTTGAGGGCAGAAAGGGATAATTTTTGCCGCCGGACGAACTTAACTTTTTCTCGGACACTATCGAGAGATAAATCTAAAGCTTGGGCGATTTGCTCTATACTCAATCCCAGCGCCACGAGTCCGGGAATCGCTTTTTGTTTAGCTTCTTTTTTCCCTTCCTCGATCCCTTCCTGTTTCCCTTCCTCAAAAACTTCTTGAAAATATCGGGTGTTTCTTAACTCGCTTAGACCTAACATGATGGCAATCTCCTTGCGACTCTTGTTGGGCAATTTATAAACAAGAATGGTTTCAACTAAATTGATAAAATTGCGCTGGTTTGCTTCGTCGGCTAGTTGTTGCTGGGCACGATCGACTAAACTTCTAGCCAGTTCGCCAGCCGTTTCTTCGGGTTCAGTTACCAGTTTAACAGCTTTTACTCCCATAGAGGCATCTGCTGCCGATCCAAGTTCGTCGAGATAAATTCGTGTGACTGAATTGAGGTTAAAAAACTCCCCAAAATGTAAAGTTTGTTCAATTTCTACGCTACGAGTCGGATAGATAACCACGACGCGCCAAGGATGAGGCGGTTTGTATTGACGGAGGTAAAGGAAGAGTTCTGCAAACAAACGGTAATATAACTCTTCGTTGGGTTGAAACTGAACTTCAACGATGTAAAATGGTTTATCGGGAGTTTCGATGGCGGGTAAAAAGAGACCGTCGAGGCGAAAGGCAAGTTGTTTGACTTCGCGGGACGTAAACTCGTAGTTGGCAGCTTCTTCAGGCGCGCGATCGATGAGTTCAAAAAAAATGCTGGGGAAGGCTTGAAATAAGCTGTAGAAAATGGTGTCAGTTTTCACGGATTTTCATTGCGTTTGTACGAGCAAAATTTAGAAGTCAACTGTTCGGTATTAAGATTGGGAACTTACATTCTTTCGATCGCCTACAGGATGTAGAATCAAAGGGATAAGCTGTTGTGTATTTAAAGAGCGGAATTCACTTCTGATTTCTGCCCTCTGCCTTCTGCCTTCTGCCTTCTGCCTTTCGGAGAATTTGACGACACAGTTTAAAAGCCGAACAGCTTAGAAGGTGGAAACGGGGAGCGAAAATGAAAACGGCGATCGCGCGGGCTTGACCCAATGCACAAACTTGTCCAAAAAGCAAGTAAAATCCGAATTTCACTCCCAGGTTAGCAAAACTTGTGCCAATGAGTTTCGAGCCAAAATTAGGCAACTCCAACAGGAACGCTACAATTTATCTTAAACACCTCCCAAGCGCAACATGACCTCAGACGTTCCCTCTCTCAAACAACAAGTCATCTCCCTTCCCAAAGAGCTGATTAAAACCATTGCCGACCTGCGCCTCGCTATTCTATTATTGCTAGCGATCGCGCTTTTTAGCATCAGCGGCACGGTCATCGAACAAGGTCAGTCTGCGGCTTTCTACCAAGCCAACTATCCCGAAGATCCCGCCCTATTTGGCTTCCTCAGTTGGAAAGTCCTTTTAGCCCTGGGCTTGGACCATGTTTATCGAACGTGGTGGTTTCTCTCCCTCCTCATCCTCTTTGGCAGCAGCCTCACCGCCTGCACTTTCAAGCGCCAACTTCCCGCCCTCAAAGGAGCCCGTCGCTGGAAATATTATACCCAAGGCAAGCAATTTGAAAAACTCGCCCTCAGCGCCGAACTCGATCGCGGTTCTCTCGACTCTCTCGTCCCTTTATTAGAGCAGAAAAAGTACAAAATTTTCCGCGAGGGCAATACGCTTTACGCGCGCAAAGGGATAGCCGGACGCATCGGTCCCATCATCGTTCACGCCAGTATGCTACTCGTTTTACTTGGGGCGATTTGGGGCGCAATGACGGGATTTTTTGCCCAAGAAATGGTGGCAACCGGCGATACATTTAAGGTCAATAATATTATCGATGCCGGCCCCCTTGCTGCTGCCCAAATTCCTAAAGATTGGGGCATAAAAGTCAATCGTTTTTGGATCGATTATACGCCCGAAGGGAATATCGACCAATTTTACTCCGATTTATCTGTCGTTGACAACCAAGGGGCAGAACTCGATCGCAAGAAGATTTACGTTAACCAACCCTTACGCTATGGCGGCGTGACATTTTATCAAACCAATTGGGGCATTGCAGCCATTGAAGTACAGGTGAATAATAGTCCGGTTTTTCGCTTGCCCGTCGCTGAACTAGATACGCGCGGCGAGGGGAGAATTTGGGGAACTTGGGTTCCCATTAAACCGGATTTGAGTCAAGGGGTTTCCTTGTTGACGCAGGACTTACAGGGAACGCTGTTAGCCTACGATACAGAGGGGAACTTAGCGGGTGCGGTACGGACGGGTTCTGCGATCGCAATTAATGGCGTGACGCTGAAGGTTCTCAATTTAATTGGTTCTACGGGGTTGCAAATTAAGGCGGATCCCGGTACTCCTTTGGTATACGCCGGGTTTGGGTTTTTGATGGTGGGCGTGGCGATGAGTTATTTATCCCACTCGCAAATTTGGGCATTGCAAGTTGGCGATCGCTTTTATGTTGGCGGAAGAACGAATCGCGCCCAAGTGTCTTTCGAGCGAGAAGTTGTTGAAATTTTAGACAGTTACACTTAACTTTCAACATAGCGTTAGTTTTCGTATTTTAAGTCCCCCCTAAAAAAGCGGGGTGGGAATTATAGGAGGTGGGGATTTAGGGGGATCCTTTACCTCTACTTTCATCGCAAACGTGCCTGTTTCAATAAACCATACTTAGGCGCAAAGACCATTGCTACGACAAAAAATAGGGCGAGAAACATCACAATACATCCTCCCGTTGCCACATCCAAATGGTAGCTGATATACACGCCCGAAATACACGATAAAACGCTCGTTGCTACCGAAATCGCTAGCATCCGGTCGAAGCGATCGCTTAATAAATAAGCCGTCGAACCGGGCGTGACGAGCATGGCGATGACTAACACAATTCCGGCGGTTTGTAAAGCGGTGACAATGGTCAGGGCGAGAACTGAAAGTAGCGTATAATACATGAACTGGACGTTTAAACCGATGGCTTTTGCATGATTGGGGTCGAAGCAAAATAGCAGTAAATCCTTGCGGCGCAATAGGATAATAATTAAGGTTGCCGAACCCGCAATTAACGTTTGAATTAAGTCTCCTTGGGAAATCCCCAAAATATTCCCAAACAAAATATGAAACAAGTCAATATTGCTGGGAATCTTCGTCGATAAAACCAATCCAAAGGCAAAAAATCCTGTAAAAACAACGCCAATTACAGCATCTTCCTTAAGGCGGGTTTTTGCTTTCACAAATCCGATGGCAACCGTTGCCCCAAACCCAAACAAAAATGCGCCGACGGCAAAGGGAATGCCAATAGCGTGGGCTACAACTACGCCGGGAACAACCGCATGGGAAACTGCATCTCCCATTAACGACCAGCCTTTGAGGGTAATGTAGCACGATAAAACCGCACACACAACCCCCACAAATGTACTGACCCAAAGCGCCCTTACGAGGAAATCGTATTGGAAGGGTTCAGTTAACCAATTTAAGATCATTTTTAGGTCTCAATTTTTAATTTTTAATTCTCAATACTGCCGTTGGCAAACCCCCAAACGTCAGCGCCAGATTATCTTCAGTAAAGACATCTTCCATCGTCCCCGAAGCGAGAATGGTTTGATTGAGGAGAATCGCGCGATCGCAAAAGGTGGAAATGGAAGCTAAATCGTGGGTCGAAACTAAAATTGTTTGTCCCGAATCTCGCAGTTGCAACAACAAATCGATAATACTCTTTTCCGTTTTAATATCCACCCCCGTAAAGGGTTCGTCAAGTAACAAGATTTTTCCTTCCTGGGCCAGGGCCCGCGCTAAAAATGTCCGTTTCTTTTGACCTCCCGACAGTTCTCCAATTTGGCGATCGCGAAACTCTGTCATCCCCACCCGCGCCAAACTTTCCATCGCCAAACGCCGGTCTATTGCGCGGGGAATTCGCAATAAATTCAGATAGCCGTAGCGTCCCATCATCACCACATCGTAAACGCTCACCGGAAAGTTCCAATCTACCTCATCCGCTTGGGGAACGTAAGCTACTAATTGTTGTTTTTGTGCCTTTTTAATTGCTAATCCATTAATCGCGATCTTTCCCTGACTCGGCTCCAAAAATCCCATAACCGACTTAAATAACGTCGATTTTCCGCCCCCATTGGGACCGACCAAAGCTGTAATTTTTCCCGGTTGAACGTGGCAACTGGTATCGTAAAGGGCAAGGCGAGCATTACTGTAAGTGACGCTAATATTATCGACGGCGATTCCTGAAGATGTTGAGTTCATTACTTTTGTCTCTTAAATGCGTAAAATAATATCTTTTTTCTTTAAGGCTTATTCGTATTACTTCCGGCTAAAAGACCGTTGGCAATGGTACGAGCATCGTATTCAAGTAATTCTAAAAAAGTCGGTACCGGTCCATCTTCGGTTGACAGAGAATCGACGTATAAATTGCCCCCAAAGCGCGCGCCTGCCTCCTTCGCCACTTGTTTTTGACCGTCGCTACTCACCGTACTTTCACAAAATACAGTGGGTACTCTATTCTTTTTAACCGTCGCGATCGCCTTTTGTATCTGTTTGGGGGTAGATTGTTGTTCGGCGTTAATGGGCCATAGATAAATCTCCTCCAAATCGTAGTCCCGCGCGAGATAGGAGAAGGCCCCCTCGCAACTCACCAGATACCGCTGTTGGGGCGATAGACGCTCTAAATCCGCCTGGAGGTCTCGATCGATCGTTTCGAGCTGTTGGCTGTAGGCGGCGGCGTTGGCGTTGTAGGTGTCGGCGTTGTCGGGATCCAATTCGACAAAGGCTTTGCGGATATTTTCGACGTAAATTAAGGCATTGCGCGGCGACATCCAAGCGTGAGGATTGGGTTTATTTTCGTAGGGCCCCTCGGCAATGGGGATGGTTTGGATGCCTTCGGTGAGTTGGACTGAGGGAACATCTTCTAAGTTGTTATAAAATGACTCGAACCATCGCTCTAGGTTCATGCCGTTGTAAAGCACTAAGTCGGCATCGCTGGCTTTGGCGATGTCGCTGGGAGTGGGTTCGTAGCCGTGAATTTCTGCACCGATGCGAACGACGGACTCGACTTCGAGCTTGTCCCCGGCAACGTTGCGCGCCATATCTGCGAGGATGGTAAATGTGGTGACGACTCTTTTCTTGCCGGGGATCGGCACTGAAGTGCCGACTACGTGCCTGTTTTGGTCTGCTGCGGGGTTAGTTGGCGCTGCGGTGTTAGTTGGGGAACTGCACCCAATTAAACCTAACGTTAGAACAATGCTGGTGGCGAGAAGCCACGGTGTTGGCTGGGTCAAAAAGGCCCGTCCTTTTGTTATTGTTGGGATTGGTACTGAAGTTCCGACTATGTGCCTGTGCCTGTTTATCATCTGTACCCATTCTTATAAGAGTAAAATTATTTTCATAATTATCTCATATTTCACATTGTTTCGACAATGCGCCCTCGAAGCGTGCCATAATTTTGCTCGCAGCGAACTGTTGTCATGGATGGAGGTGTAATGGTAGAAATTGAAAGTCGCAATCGCGTTTTTGCAACGCCTTGGTTTGAAGTGGTTGCCAAAAGCCTGAATTCAAGGGACTCCGACGCGCCGTACTACGCCCTAGAATTGCCCGACTACTCGGTTGTTGTTGCCCTTACCCCAGAACGAAAGATTCTTTTCGTGCGTCAATATCGTCCTGCTGTCGAGCAATATACCTTAGAATTGCCCAGCGGCCACATCGACTCGGGAGAAAGTCCTGAAGAAGCGGCGCGGCGAGAACTATTAGAAGAGACGGGTTATACAGCGGGGACGATGGAATTTTTAGGGTGTCTCATGCCCGATGCCGGTCGTCTTTCCAATCGCTTATGGTGCTATTTTACAGCAGATGTAGCGCTAGAAACGCCCCATCCCGTTCTCGAAGCTGGAATTGAAGTTGTTACCTATACGCCTCAAGATTTTGCGCAACTTTTGAACGAAGGTCAATTCGACCATGCTTTGCACATGGCTCCTATTTTGTTGGCTATTTTAAAAGGGAAGTTGGTTTTATCAATTAATTAATAATTTAGAAATATTGAATCAAAGACGTTCCTTTAATTTCTGAACTTCTTTGCGAACGGCGAGTCCCACTCGGAGTGTTTCTTCAACAGAATGTTGATATTGCGCCGCACGCTCGTCAATATCGGAAGCAACTAAAGTTGTTAAGTCTTCTTCGAGTCTTGCTAATAAATTATGACGGTCTAATCTCGAATCCTTACGAGTTCGCGCAATTTTCTCGACTTTCAGTGCATTGATTAAGCTTTGACGAATCGTCTGTAAAAATGAAATGATTTCTTCGCGATCGATTAGGTCGCGTTTCTGCGAAATTGTAGAGTTGATTTGCTCGATGGTTGAAACTTCTTCAATCGCGCTGTTATAGCGAGCGATTTCTTCGAGTAATTTCGCCAGAGACTCAACTTGTTTGACACGCTGCCAAAGATAAACGTTAAGAGCGATAAAACTCAAAAAGATGATCGCTGCGAGCAAATAAAAAAAACGAGTGTTTTCTGCTACTGTATTCGATAAGTTTCCTGCGGCGCGATTCACGATTAAACTAATGGGCAGGACAAAAGTGAAAATCAAAAGACAAATTGCACCTTCAGTTACTGCACTCGACAAAAATGACTTTTGGTTTTTGCAGAAAAAGGCACGGTATAAATCAACGGCGAGCGACGTTTCCATCGACAAGTCAATTGTATTTTCAATTTCCTGCTCTAGAATATAGAGTTGTTCTATTTTTAAAGTCATTCGCTTGAGTTTGAGCTGGGAGAGTGGGGAATAGATAGACAATGGAAGAAATGACAAATGAGCAATTTAGAATACATTATTGATGATTTTGAGAAGGTGAGCGTAAAAATTACTTTCAAGGTTCCGAAAAAGCTGGAATTCTAATCCAGGAGAGCCGAAAAAAGGTCTCAACGTCCAACCGAGTTGACTGCCGACAAAAGCGTAGAGAATGAGCCAAGCTTGGAGAACGCTGGGGCGATGTTTGGGGGGTTCGGACTCTTTTTCGCGCAACGCGATCGCGCTACGATAAAAGAATTGGATGCCTAAAACTCCCGCGATCGCTAAAATAACGACATTCAACAGTTTGAAAAAAGTATAATCGCCGACGGAAAGGCGAAAAAAGAGCGAAATTGGGGCAAAACCAAATAAAATAATGCCCATCGACGACATCGCGACTAATAATAATGCCTGATACTGGGCGAAGCTATACTTTGAACCCGAAACCACTTCAAAGAAAAAGAGGGATGGCAGACAAATTAGCAATGTTAGTAAGTACAGTGCGGGTAATTTTGCGGCTGAAGCGAGCATTTGTAACCCACCGCTATAAGACCCCATAATGGCACCGTAAAGTGCAAAAAATAAACAGCTACAAATTAAAAGGGATGCAATTTTTCGGTCGAGTCGCCGGCGATCGCGGATTTCTTCGAGGAATTGTGCGCGATCGCGTAAAAATTGCATTAAAACGCTAAAGTGATTCATGGTCTCCCTTCATGATGAAATCGTTCTGTGCTTCCCTCGGGCAACAACAGAATGATTTTGGGGAAAAGAGCTAAATTTTTAACAAAACTTCATAACAATGCCGAGGAGTCCGATGAAGAAACCGCTAGTTCATTGTTCGTCCGCCAAATCGCGATCGCTCCATTTTAAGGGGAGCAGGGGGGCAGGGGAGCAGGGGGAGCAGGGGAAGCAGGGGGAGCGGGGGATTGTAGCAAAATTTGATGAATCTGGTATTAAATGCGCGTTCGTCGGTTGCGATATCCAAAAATTCAGATAGCCATAAGGGATATGGGATAATTTGTCAATGAGAAAAAGAAGGGTGTCTTCGTGGGAAATTCGCAGTAAACCGGCGATCGCGTTTACAAAGCTAAACACTCGCTTGTGGAAAATTACTAAAAACCGGCATCTATTGTTCGATCCCCTCCAACAAACAACTGCATTAAAATCATGAAACCCCCTCTCAGACAGCAGCCTCAGTGCGAACGCGAACGAGGCAGACCCTTGCCTGGGGACGCGATCGCCAATTGGGTCGCGCGATCGCCATTTTTTTGGGGACTCTTCCCCCTCCTCCTCCCTCAGTTAGCAGTTGCTCAAATTATTCCCGACAACACCTTGCCCAATAACTCCATTGTCAACAGAAGCGGCGCGATGGAAATCATTACCGGCGGAACCCCCGTTGGCGGCAATCTCTTCCACAGTTTTTCTCAGTTCGACCTCCTCACCGGACAAACCGCTCATTTCAACAATTCTCCCACATTAACCAATATTATTACTCGCATCGCGGGAGGACAAATCTCCCATATTGACGGAACGCTGCAAACCCAAGGAACGGCGAATCTTTTTTTAATCAATCCCAGCGGTATTATTTTCGGCGAAAACGCAGCCTTAAATATCGGCGGTTCCTTCTTCGCCAGTAGTGCCGATGCCCTCATCTTTGATAATGGCACCTCCTTTAGCGCCGCCAATCCGAATTCAACGCCCTTACTCGTCGCCAATATCCCCATCGGCTTACAATTAGGCAGCAATCCAGGAGAATTAATCAATCGTTCCGTTAACGGTTTGAGTGTCAATCCCGGTCAAACTCTAGCCTTGATTGGCGGCGATATCCGCCTCGAAGGGGGCCATTTGAGAGCCCCGGGCGGCAAAATCGAATTAGTCGGTGCGGCAGACAGCACCTATCAACTTAACGCTACCGTCCAAAATTTGTCTGGTCTGCGAACCATCGCCCTTTCCAACAGCGCTGCGGTCGAAACCAACCCCGCAGGCGGCACCATTTTAGTCCGAGGCGGTCTGGTTTCCCTCACCCAAAATTCCCATCTCGCCGCAGAAAGTTTCGGCAATTTCGACGGCGGCGGCATCGATATCCAAGGGACGAAATTTCAATTGAGTGAGGGGTCTTACGTTTCAACTTCGACCTTTTCAGGAATGGCGAGGGGGGGAGATTTGACCGTGCAAGCCGAAGAAGTAGAATTGGTCGGGACAACTCCTTTTAAAACTGCAGGCGAATTTCTCACGCTAACCTTCAATCCCTTTAATCTCAGCGATGGTCTCTATAGCTTAAACGTTGGGAGTGGGGTTGGAGGAAAGATTGCGATCGCGGCCGACCGACTGCGCGTCAGCAATGGGGCGAATATTCTCACCCTCAACCTTTTCGACGGTTGGGGGGGAGATTTAAGCATCAGCGCCCAACAATGGGCAGAATTCGACAATGGTTCTCTGCTGTTTACCGGAACCACAGGCAGTGGAAATGCAGGGAATTTCAGCTTCCAAGGAGGACAGTTAAGGGTGCTCAACGGCACCTCCATCGGCACCTCACCCGGCCCGACCGGTAGCGGACGCGGGGGCAATCTCAGCGCGATCGCCGACTCCATCGAACTGCGAGGAACGCCTGCCGGAGTTCCCGTCCCCGGCGGACTATTCACCAGCACTCTGGGAACCGGAGACGCAGGCGACCTCAACCTCCAAACACAGCGACTCGTTGTTGCTGGGGGAACCCAACTCTCAACCGCCTCGGCTGGCGCAGGACAAGGAGGCAACCTCTACGTCATAGCCGATACCCTCGACCTCAGCGGCGCTTCAGCCGACGGTCAATTTCTCAGCGGTTTGTTTGCCTCCACTGCCCTCCTCACCGTTTTCAGACAATCGGGAAACGGAGGTGCAGGCAATTTAACCATTGATGCAAGGCAAATCAGCGTTAGGGATGGGGGACAAATTTCCGTCGCCACGGGCAATGCTGGTTCGGCGGGAACGCTGAAAATTCGCGCTTCCGAACGAGTGGAAGTCAGCGGCGTGGCAAGGGGCGTAAATTCCCTCGTCGAACAGGTTTCCTTCGGCATTGTAGGCGATGGCATTGTTCCCAGCGCCATTGAGTCCAATACAAGCGGCTCGGGCGGTGCGGGAGACGTACAAATCCAAACCTCGCAACTCATCGTCAGCGACGGCGCGGAGGTCGGCGTTCGGGGAACTCAAACCGGGGCGGCGGGCAATTTAAATATTGATGCGGGTTCCATCGTCCTAGACCGTCAAGGAACGCTGTCTGCTGCCACATCAGCCGGGTCTGGGGGGGATTTGCGACTCAGCGCGACTCAATTCATTCTCTTGCGCCGCAACAGTCGGATTTTTACTGATGCGGAAAATGCGGATAGTGGAAATATTGAGATTCGGGCGGGCGCGCTGCTGGCCCTGGAAAATAGCGATATTACCGCCAATGCCCAACAAGGTCGAGGCGGTCGAGTGAGGGTTTCAGCTAATAGCATTTTAGGGACACAATTTCGACGGTTTCTCACCCCACAGAGCGATATTACCGCCACCTCGCAACTGGGGCCGGAATTCAGCGGCGCGGTGAGCTTGCAAACCGTGCAAGTGGATCCCGCAGCCGGACTCGAAGAGTTGCCTCAAGATCTCGCTGACTCTTCCGATCAAATTACCTCTGGGTGCGCCGCCTACGCCGAAAGTCGATTCGTACTGACTGGGCGCGGGGGACTGCCAGAAGACCCAACTATTCCGATCCAAGGGCAAACAATTTGGACCGATCTGCGCGATTTTTCGGAAGAAACGGACATTCAAAGTATCGATTCGGCTCAGTTCAGTCCGGCTCCTCCCAGTTTGGAGGTCAATGGCTGGTTCGTCAATGAGCGCGGGAATGTGGAATTGGTAAGGCGATCGCGATCGCCTTACCAGGGAGAGAAGAATGCAAGTCTCCCCCCATGTCCGTCTCGAACTCGTCATTTTTCCCAGACCGAGCTCAACTCTTGACAGAGATCCCGTAGAAAATGGGAACACTGACTTGGGGCTAAGCACCGGACAAAATTGCATCGCAATTTGAGGACTAGATATAAAAGCAACAGGGCTTCCCTTGCCGCCTGCCCTTACTTTAGACAACGGGTATCGCTTGCAAAAGACTATACTAAGCTATGTATTGCCGCCGAGATCTCATCGAAATCTTTTCAACCTTTATGCGATTGGAGGAAGAGGGCTGCCGAAGTTGGATTGCTGACCCCCGATTGCGTCGCAGCATGGAGCAGTGTATCGAGCAGGTTTCAGATGCACCCTCTTCAGAGTCCTTCTGGGCGCTGTATTGGCATCAACATTGGCGCTCTGGGCCCAATCGCTTAGCAGAAGCTCACTTATCGGCATATTTGCAGGAAACCTGTTACTGGGCAGCGAAAAAAACACTCTCGTTTTGTCCCAGTTCGCGCTACCAACTGACCGATTGCTTTCAAATCGCGATCGCGGCCGTCCCTAAAGTCCTCAGAGGGTTTGATGCCAAACGCGCTTCGCGTTTGAAAGATTATGCCTATATTGCCTTTCGCTCAACACTGCGCGATACCTTGCGTGCTTCCCAAGAAGCGGATATTTGTACCGATTGGGCGTTGTTGCGCAAGTTGAGTCAGAAGCGACTTGAAGAGGCGCTTTCGAGGACGGGGTTGAACTCCCAAAGCATTGCGCGCTACCATCTCGCCTGGATGTGTTTCAAAGCTTTGTACGCGCCGACGCAAGTGACGGGAAGTCGCCGTCTTCCTAAACCCGACAGCGCGCTTTGGGAGGCCGTCGCCGCGAGTTATAATCGCGATCGCTTCCGGTTCCTCAACTCCCCAGGTCAAGAGCAGAGCCCGCAGAACCTCGAATTGTGGCTCGTTGAATGCGCTAAGTCTGCCAGAAATTATCTCTATCCCTCTAGTAAGTCCCTTAATTCCCCCAAATCCGAGTCGGACGGGCGAGAACGAATTGAGGAGATTGCAATTGAGTTCAACCCGGCTCTCATCGAGCAATTAATCGAGCAAGAGCGCGATGAAGAACGACAGCAACAACACCAGCAACTTAATGGGTTTTTAGAAGCAGCAATTCGCGCCCTTAAACCCCAAAATCAAGAACTAATCGAGCTTTATTATCGCTCCCAACTCACGCAGCAGCAAATTGCCGCACGGCTGGATTTGAAGCAGTATCAGGTGTCTCGGCAACTGGCTCGAGGGAGGGAGTCGTTACTCAAAGCTTTGGTTCAATGGAGTCAAGAAACGCGGAATATCCCGCTGACTTCGCAGATGCTTCAGGAGACGAGCGAAGTTTTAGAGGAGTGGTTGTGGGGGTATTATAGGGATTGCTGAATGTAGTGTTGGATGAGCAGGGGGAGCAGGGGATGCAGGGGGAGCAGAGGGAGCAGAGGGAGCAGAGGGAGCAGGGGATGCAGGGGATGCAGGGGGAGCAGGGGGAGCAGGGGATGCAGGGGATGCAGTGCGCCGAACAGAAATAAATTTTTCCCGCCGAAGAGCGAAGATTTAAGCAACCCTGATACATCTCGATCCCATTGATTAATAGGGTTTCAACTTTGTGCAGCAAGCCCTAATTAGCCTCGCTTGCCTCTGCCAAAACTGTCTGCGCAGTTAATGCTTCTACCGCCGCTTGATATTGCTTATCGCTTTCGGTTCCTACTTCTGCCCAAGAAATGGGTTCTTGAGACACCACAATATCCGGCATAATTCCCCGTTTGTGAATATCTTTGTGACTGGGCGTTTCATACTTAGCCACTGTCACCGCTAAACCCGCATCGTCGGGCAATTCAAATAGCGATTGAATTAAACCTTTCCCAAAGGTTTTTTCTCCAACCAACGTCGCTCGACCGTTATCTTGTAACGCTCCGGCTAAAATTTCGCTGGCGCTAGCCGTACCTTGGTTAACCAAAAGTACAAGGGGCGCATCGGTCAGCGCTGAATGGCGCGCGTCGAAACTGCCCAGGGTTCCTTGACGATTCACCGTGTAGACAATGGTACTGTCGTTTAACCAAAAACGAGCGATTTGAATCCCTGCTTGTAGGAGACCGCCCGGGTTATTACGGAGATCGAGGAGATAAGCTTGTGCGCCTTGTTGGTCGAGTTTAGCGATCGCGTGGGCGACTTCCTTAGTCGCATTGGCACTAAACTGAGACAAACGCACGTATCCGATGGCGCGATCGCTCGAAGTGGTGTCCAACTTAGCGTACACTGGGTTGAGGGGAATGCGATCGCGCACGATATCAAAAGCAAGGGTCCCCGCTTTTCCCGAACGTTCCACCGTCAACCGCACCGACGTTCCCGCTGGACCGCGCATCCGATTGGCTGCCTCGTCTAGGGTCAAATTCTTCGTCGGGATGCCATCAATTTCCAGAATCCGGTCTAACGGTTGCAGTCCCGCTGCTTCCGCCGGAGAACCTGCAATGGGCGACACCACTTCCAACTGTCCCGTTTCCGCCTCGAGGTCGATTTGCAACCCCACTCCCGACAATTCCCCCGACGTACTTACCTGCAAGCTGCGATACTGTTGCGGTTCTAGCAACCGGGTAAAGGGGTCGTCGAGGGTCGCCAGCATCTCCCGAATAGCGGCGTAGGTTTCCTCTCGGTTCCCCAGCCGGTGCTTCAAAAACTTTTGTCGCATCAGCCACCAATTTTGATGGTTGAAACTCTCATCGACATAGGACTGATTAACAATACGCCACGCTTGCAAGAGCAGCTTCTGCTCTTGGGTAAACGCCGCCGCATCCAGCGTTTGACCCAGCCACAGCAGCGCGACGAGCGCAATGGCGAGAACGGTCTTCCAAAAACCTCGTTGACTCATTAGAACCTTTTGGCGATTTTGACTAATTACAGCAAATCCCAGAGTTGGCCCCCCTGGGAACTGCGACCTAAGCTTAATGGTACAGAATTTCCGAGCGCCATTGGGGAGGCAAGAAGGGCGATCGCACATCTCATAAACCTGTTACATTTCTTTATTTTACCACCGCTCCTCACAGTTTTTTCGGACGCGACCCTCCTCGAATCAACGAGCTGTGTTACATTTTTTAAAGAGGTGCCCGCTGAAAATCGTCGGTGTAACTCGACGGTTCTGCTCTCGATGTTGCTCCTCGATGGCTCGGAAAAGAACTCATCCGAACGCCCAAAATCCCTTCAGGATTTGTCCCCAACCTCTGTGCGAGAGGAATGCTATGGGAAAAAAGCCCTGCCCTTCTAACATTTAGCAACATTTCAATTCATGTTCACTAAGCAAGTCACAGATTCAAAAGCATACAAGTGGTTTGACGAACGTCTGGAAGTCCAAGCTTTAGCCGATGATATTTCCAGTAAATACGTCCCCCCCCACGTCAATATTTTCTACTGCTTGGGTGGAATTACCCTGGTCTGCTTCGTCATCCAGTTTGCCACTGGATTTGCCATGACCTTCTACTACAAGCCCACCGTTGCCGAGGCTTTTACTTCGGTACAATACATCATGACCGATGTCAACTTCGGTTGGCTCATTCGCTCCATTCACCGCTGGTCGGCGAGCATGATGGTCTTGATGATGATCCTCCATACTTTCCGCGTTTACCTCACCGGTGGTTTCAAAAAGCCCCGCGAATTAACCTGGGTCACGGGCGTAATCTTAGCCGTGATTACCGTGTCCTTCGGCGTAACCGGCTACTCCCTACCTTGGGATCAAGTGGGATATTGGGCTGTTAAAATTGTGTCGGGCGTACCTTCTGCAATTCCCGTCGTCGGCGACCTGATTGTCGAACTTCTGCGCGGCGGTGCGAGTGTCGGCCAAGGAACGCTGACTCGTTACTACAGCTTGCACACCTTTGTATTGCCCTGGATGATTGCAGTATTTATGTTGCTGCACTTCCTGATGATTCGCAAGCAAGGCATCTCAGGTCCTCTTTAAGGAATAAGGTTATCCTTCCTGTCTTTACTTAGGTTGAAGATAGGATTTGAGATAAGCCCCGCTTGCCCATTCTTAACGTGACAAGGAGAAAAGTCTCAAGATGTCAATTTTAAAAAAGCCGGATCTCAGCGATCCGAAATTGCGAGCTAAACTGGCTCAAGGCATGGGTCACAACTATTACGGAGAACCCGCTTGGCCCAATGACTTATTGTATGTCTTCCCCATCGTAATTATGGGGACAATTGCGCTCTGTATCGGTTTGGCCGTTCTCGACCCCGCGTTGGTCGGCGAACCCGCTGACCCCTTTGCCACACCTTTGGAGATTCTCCCGGAGTGGTATTTGTATCCCGTGTTCCAGATTTTGCGTATCGTCCCCAATAAATTGTTGGGAATTGCGGCGATGGCGGGAATTCCCCTGGGATTAATGCTGATTCCGTTTATTGAAGGGGTCAATAAGTTCCAAAATCCCTTCCGCCGCCCCGTGGCAACGGCAGCGTTCCTCTTTGGGACTGCCGTAACCATCTGGTTGGGAATTGGCGCAATTATGCCTATTGATGAGTCTCTGACCTTGGGATTGTTCTAAGCACTCCTAATTAAGAGTCAATAACGCCTGCGATTTTTGGGGTTTGGGTGCTGTCCGGGAAAGGCTTCTCGCTTTTCCAAGTCGGTTATCTCAAACGCGATCGCAGGCGTTTAATTGATGTTTACCTGTAATTCAGCGCAATAAGCCCGAAATTCCACCGAAAAAAATCTCAATCTAGGTCATCTATTTGAAGATCGATTGTTCTCCCAGAAAAACCTGCGTGTCGAAAAGTCCCCAAATTATCGTCAAATTATAGTGGCGCGACATTGAAAAAAGGGAACTCTAAAGCGAAAATACGTTCGTAACCCAGGTTTCGACACCGGCCGCGATCGCTCCCTACCTGTCTTTAAAGATGACCGAAACTCGTCCCAATTTAGAATTGCCCCCTCTAAGTCCCGACCCAACCGATACGAGTCAAAAAACCGCTCGTTCTACTCGCTACGCCTTCGTTTTCCTCGAAATTTTCAACCAAGAAGGCGGAATTCAATCCTACGTCAAAGATATCTTCCAAGCATACCTTTCCCTCGAGCGCCCGTGCAATGCCGACATTTTCCTGTTGCGAGACCCGCGCAATTGCACCAATCCCTTCGACCGAGAACCGCTACACTTCCACTACCTCGGCGACGCAGCAGCCTGGTGGGGACGCTTGAAACTCATCGGCGAACTCTTAACCTTTTTAGTTCGGCATCGTCCCGATCGCGTTTTCTGCGGTCATATCAATCTCGCCCCCCTCGTTCAATACCTCTGTGCGCCCTTGGGCATTCCCTACACCGTCCTCACCTACGGCAAAGAAGTGTGGGAAAGACTCACCCCAGCTAAGCACAAAGCCCTCGAAGGGGCAGAAGCAATTTGGACCATTAGCCGTTACAGCCGCGATCGCGCCCTCGCCGCCAACGACCTTAAACCCGCAAAAGTCCAAATTTTACCCTGCGTTGTCGATGGCAAAATCTTCTCACCCGCCCCCAAACCGCCCACCTTAGTAGAACGGTACGGTTTACAAGGGTCGAAAGTGCTCATGACCGTCGCGCGTCTGTGGAGTGGCGATCGCTACAAAGGCGTTGACGTAACCCTACGCGCCTTACCCGAAATCGCCCGCGCCTTTCCCGAAGTGAAATATCTCGTCATCGGTCGCGGCGATGACCAACCCCGTCTCGCCCAACTCGCTAAAGACTTAGGAGTCGGCGATCGCGTCATCTTTGCCGGTTTCATTCCCACCCCCGAACTTCCCGACCACTACCGCGTTGCCGATGCCTACATCATGCCTTCCCAAGAAGGATTCGGCATTGTCTATCTCGAAGCAATGGCTTGTGGAATTCCCGTTCTTTCCGGCGATCGCGACGGTTCGGCAGACCCCCTCCAAGACGGGAAACTGGGATGGCGCGTACCCCACCGAGAACCTCAAGCCGTTGCAGAAGCTTGTATCGAAATCCTCCAAGGCGAAGATCGTCGATGCGACAGTTCGTGGTTGCGCCAGCAGTGTTTGGCTCATTTTAGCAAAGAAGCTCTCGCCCAGCAATTGCAGGAGTTGCTCGAGGGAGGGGGTGTGACGGGGAGAGGGGGAGAGGGGGAGAGGGGGAGCTAGGGGAGCAGGGGGAGCAGGGGGAGCAGGGGGAGCAGGGGGAGCAGGGGGGACCGGGTGAAGTGTTTTTCCTAATTACTGTTTAAGCTGTTCGGCTTTTAAACTGCGTTGCTAAATTCTCCGCAAGGCAGCTATGCTGAAGGCAGAGGGCAGAAGTAAATTCCCAATTTCAATGCGTCTCAGCTTACTGTTTACTGATTACTGATTACTGATTACTGATTACTGGTTACTGGTAACTGATTACTGATTACTGCCCTACAGCGAAATCGTGTATCCATCTTCTTCCGCATCGTTAGGAGTCGGTTGAAATTCGGGACTGGAGATGAGTTGTTCAAAGGTTAGATGTTGATTTTGCTCGAGGACATTCAAAATCGCGATCGCGTCCCGTACAATTTCGCGCGGCGAGGTTAACTTTTCTGCACCCAAGCGGTTCATTACCGTTTGCAGAAAAACCTCAATTTGCTCTGCCGACAAGAAAATCGACCTTTGAGAATGGGCGGCGCGAACTTCACCAATTTGCTGTAACAGTCGAGCAATTTCGGCGCGCTTTAGGGGTTCGAGTAAAATGACAGGCGAGGTCGAATCGCGCAGTCCGGCGGGGAGAAAGCGACTTTTTGCCAACCGAGTGCGCCAAGCTTCGTCGCCGTGCAATCCTCGACGTTGGTCTTCGAGAAACTGTGGTGTTCCGCCAACATAGATGCCCAGGTGTTCTGCTTTGCCTTGTAAGGCATCGTTGAACATCGCTAGGAGTTTGTCATAATTACTTTGACGCGATCGCGCGTTACTGATTTTATAGAGATGGACGGCTTCGTCGAGGAACACAATCAAACCTCGATAGCCGAGATTGGCGGAAAACTGAGCGAACAGCTTCAGATAATCGTACCAAGATTCGTCGTCGATGATGACGCGCGTCCCCAGGGCATTTTTAGCTTCAGTTTTCGTGGAAAATTCCCCGCGCAACCACCGCAGCGCCGCTTCTTTGAGCTTGCGGTCATCTTCGCGGTATCCTCGCCAATAGGCAATGATAACGTTGGCAAAGTCGAAACCGTGGACTAACCCTTCTAAGTTATCAGCCACTTCGCGAATTTGCTGTTCGACGCGCGAGTCAAATTCTCCATCGCCGGGACGTTGTTCGGTTGCGCGCGCCACCTGGTTAAGAATACTGCTAATCCACTTTTCTAAAATTAACGCGATCGCGCCGCCGTTGGGATGGGTTCGAGTGGCTAAATTCTTCATCAACTCCCGATACGTCGCGACTGCTTGGTTTTTGCTTCCCGACAGACGCAGTTGGGGGGATAAATCGGCATCGGCAACCACGAAACCCCGTTCCATTGCCGCGTTGCGCAGCAGTTGTAGCAAAAAGCTTTTCCCCGAACCGTAGCGTCCGATCGCAAACCGAAAAGCCGTCCCTCCTTCGCCAATTGTCTCTAAGTCTCGACTCAAAGCTGCCATTTCCCATTCCCTCCCCACTGCAATGCGGTCTAGTCCCACTCGGGGGACGACTCCTGCTGCTAAGGCGTTGAGTAGGGCAGCGGATACTCGTTTGGGAAGTGCGGACATTGCTCGTTGGGCGCGACACTGCAAGCTCGTTGTTATTTTATAGCACCATTGCACTTGCTGAGGTAGCGATCGGCCGTCACCCTGAAACGCAAAACTTCAATCCCACCTCCTCTCCTTGCTAAGAAGAGGAAGTGGGACGGGTGTGACAGCTCGAGCAAAAATGCTAGGGTGCGTTCCCTGCCGCTGATTCTAAGCGAGAACTAACCTTTTCACCGACTCGATAGCATCCCGTTTGCGGTCTCGAATAAAGCTAAAAACTTTAGCATCGTCTCGAGCCGTTTTTGGATCGACAAAATAGGCGATATCGTTGCGTCCCGAGCCTCCCCATTCAAGAACCGCCCACCGAATCCAAGCGTTGAGAATCTGATGATCCCAGGCAAACGCAATATGACGTTCGGGATCGGTTTTGCTGTCTAAAAATTGGCGATACTGAGCGATTTGGGCTTCGCCTTCGCTCTCTACCGTTGCGTTTTTGTATTTGGCAAAAGCTTTGGCATCTTCTTCTGCCGTTTCTGGATGGACAAAAAAGGCAACATCGCGTCGGGGGGGCAAAGCTTGAGGTCCGCCGCACTTTTCTCCGACTCCGGAACATTCAACGACGATCCAGCCTATCATGGGTTGCATGATTTTATGATCCCACTTTAATGCTGCAAATACCATAGTATTAGACTCCCTGATGATGAAAATGGACAGGAACCTAATTCACTTTGACGCGCCCTAGAGTTTTTTAAATCTCAACTCTATTTTGGCTGAGGATTGGAGGTTTCAAACCTCTCAATTTTTTCCGTGAATTAGGCCCAATCTACAAGTTGCGTTCGATTGGAAGTGTTTTCTTGTCGAAGGGTCACTTCGCTTAACTCCCACTTCCTTTTTTCGACTGTTTCCAATATTATGGCATAGCCCTTAGTTCTGTAAACATTTTCTTGAAGTTTTTTTAGGAATTCACTCAAAAGGTCGCAATTCCTGAGTTTCTGATGTTCTGAATTATAAAATTTTCTGATTTAATTTGCTGAAGATTCAGAAATTTCACTGATTTACAAAGTAAAATATTTAGTGTTATCAGAAATAAAATCTTAAAAAGATTGTCAGTCCCGCTTAAGTCGTCCCTTCGCTCAGCACTTCTTCAAAAGCAAATTCAGGCGCAGCGAGGACAAACAACGTAGTCGGCAAACCGGCAGCTCTTGCTTGTAGGCGTTCGTAATATTGAGTATAATTTCCGGTTTCTTGAGGCGCTGCCATGCCCAAAAAGACAAGATCTGCGTTTTGGGAAGAATCGTGGAGAATTTCGTCAAAAGAGCGTCCGTCATTGGCTAAAACTTTAGGAATCGCATCAATGCGCAACCGCTTAATCATTTGAGCGAGATTCGTTTGAGCGGCTCGAGCGCCTGTCGCGTCGCTAACCACCAGTTTGAGATAAATTTTAGCTTCGCGCCAGTCAATTTCAGTGCGCAATAAGTAAGCCAGCAGAAGCATCAAACTGCCATTAGCTTGGAGCCCCCCCCACCACACATCAATGCGGCGGCGCAAACCGAAGCCGCGATCGCGATTGTCGCGTAAAATGGCAATACTGCGTTGAGCGCGGTGAATGGACGCGATCGCCTCGCAGTAGCGTTCCCGGCGCGTCGGTTCCTCGCTATCCCCCAAGAGGATGGTATTGGGAACCAGGGAGCCTAAACCGTAGGTTTCGACCAACCGTTCTGCGCCCACAAAGGGATCCGGTGCAGTGACAACGCGCACCAAAGCGCGCACGCTGCGACGTTCTAAATACTCTCGAATCGTCGCTTCCAACTGAGTTTGTTGGGCTAAATCTCGCGAACCGCTAGGCAGGACGCTAGAAACCGTAATCAGTCCTCGGTTGTGAGTAAACGCATCTGCCAGTTCGATTAACGGCCAGCGCTTGGTCGGCGCGCCCGAAAGGACTAAAATATGAGGCCGCCAATTTTTCGGGTCTTCTTCCGCCCCCAGTTGAAACAAACTCAAGCGCAACAACGTCAGCCAAATTCCCCGCCGCACGTCTCCCCACGTCGAGACTAACTCCCGTTGCTGCAGCCAAATGTAAATCCCCAAGACGACGATCGCGGCTACAACCGTAGCGATGGCATCGATTAAAAACATCACCCCCAAACAGCCAACTGCGCCCAAGAGCGACAGGGACCAATGGACGCGGAACGTGGGACGGAACGATGGACTTTGCAGAAACCCTTCGATCCCCGCAGAAACATTGAGAACCAAATAGGTGGTGAGAAAGAACATCGTTAGTACCGGCGCAATTAAATTGAGATCGCCGATACAAACCGTGGCAATGGCGATCCCCAGAGTCACGGCAGTCCCCACCCGAGGTTCGTCATTGGAACCGCTTCCTTGACCCAAGAAACCGCACCAGCGCGGCAAAACGCCATCTCGCGCTAAAGCTTGGAGGACGCGCGGCGCGCCTAAGATACTTCCCAACGCGCTGCTGAGGGTTGCGCCCCAAACCCCCAAGAGAATGGCCGGACCCCACAACGCGATTTGTTGCATGATTAAGGGGTCATCGAGCAGACTTGGGGCATCGGCTCGATAGACGAGGAAAATCGGGAGCAGCATATAGACGAGGTATCCCGTTCCAACGGCGGCGAGGGTACCGACGGGGATGGCGCGGTTGGGCTCGCGCAGGTCTCCCGACATCCCCACTCCAGCCATGATGCCGGTGACGGCGGGGAAGAAGACGGCAAAAACCGTCCAAAATGATTCCCCAGATGCGGGAACGCTCCATCCTTGCAAG
Source organism: Cyanobacteriota bacterium (assembly GCA_034189065.1). Classification (GTDB taxonomy): domain Bacteria; phylum Cyanobacteriota; class Cyanobacteriia; order Cyanobacteriales; family Spirulinaceae; genus FACHB-1406. The sequence goes on along the minus strand of JAXHVQ010000013.1, from coordinate 35,390 downwards.
CTGGGAACATCGAGGGGTTGGCCCGCAGCTAGAGAGAGGAGGGACAGCGCGATCGCGGCCATGATGAAGTATTGGGCGCGAATGGCGATTTCGGCTGAGGTGAGGGCGAGAACGGCAACGAGAACGGTGGTTATCAGGGCGACGTACAGTTGACTGAGTTGGGGAAAGGTGACGGTGACGCTTTCGGCAAAACCCAGGGTGTAGAGGGCGACTGAGAGGGCTTGGGCGAAGTAGAGGGGGATGCCCACCGCGCCGCCGGTTTCTAGGCCCAAGGAGCGGCTGATCATATAGTAGGCTCCGCCCACGCGCACCACGCGATCGGTCGCGATCGCGCTGATCGAAAGGGAGGTTAAAAAGGTGATGCTGGTGGAAAGGGTGACGATCGCCAATGTTCCGACTAATCCCACATTGCCGATGACCCAACCGAAGCGCAAGTACATGATTACGCCCAGAATCGTCAAAATTGAGGGCGTGTATACTCCCCCAAAGGTTCCTAGCCCGGATGATTTTTGTGTCATGAGTGTTTGTCGTTTGTCCTTTACTGCCCCTTGTCACCTGCGTTCCCAACTCTAAACTTATCCGATTTCCCCCCTTTCAGCACGATTTTATGTCTTTGCCTCTCAAGTCCATCTGGCTTGAGGCTCTTAAGTAATATTTTTTATTGAAACTTAAACATTTATACTGATTGAATCTTGATTTGAACTCTGCTGACTCGTGCTAGAATCAAATAACGCAGAGTACGAGTCTCAAAACTCTCGCAATTTAACCAGGCATCACCGCAATTGTAACCAGTTCAACGTCCCAGATCCCGCAGGTGGTTCTCTCGCTTTTTGCGTAGATTTCCCGTACCGTCGGCTAAATTTCAATGGCAAAGCGTAACGTTGCGGCTCAGTTGAACGTTCTACCCAAGAGTCAAGGGAATAAGAGCGATCGCAGTTTTTTGGGTATGCTATGGAGGTTTAGCCATATCTGCGGTTGTCGAACCGATCGGAAAAATGTTAGTGGGGTGCAGCGCTAGGGAATATTAAGGCCAAGACACTCCTTCGAGTAAGCAATCGAGCATTGAAATGAATCTTCCACCCGACTATCAGATTCTAGAAACGCTACAAGCCAATCCCCAAAAAGTCGTTTATCGGGCTATTCGCAAAAAGGATCGCCTTCCTGTCATCGTCAAAGCGCTCAAAGCGGAGTATCCTTCCCTCGACGAGATCGCGCGCATTCAACATGAATACGAGATTGCCAAGAATCTAGAACTTGAAGGAGTCGTCAAAGTTCTGGGGTTGGAAAAAGAGGGCAACCGTTATGCGTTGATTATGGAGGATATGGGGGGAACTTCCCTCTCCCAATTGCTAGAGAAAAGGCGCTTTTCTGTGGCTGAAGCACTACAGATGGCTCTACAAATCGTACGCGCGATCGCCGAACTCCACGAACGTCAGGTCATCCATAAAGATATTAAGCCGTCTAATCTGATTGTCAACCCCGAAACTAGGCAAGTTAAGATCGCGGATTTTAGCATCGCCACGCGCTTGTTGAGGGAAGCGCAACTTCCCGATAAAATCACGGCGCTCGAGGGGACGTTGATTTATATGTCGCCCGAACAAACCGGACGGATGAATCGCTATCTGGACTATCGCAGCGATTTTTACTCCTTCGGCATAACTTTATACGAGATGCTAACGGAACACCTCCCCTTTATCATCGACGATCCCCTCGAACTCATTCACTGCCATTTGGCGACTGCGCCCATCCCTCCCCGCGAATACAATGCAGACATTCCAGAGCCGCTTTCGGCTATTATTTTGAAGCTACTGGAAAAAAATGCAGAAAACCGCTACCAGAGTGCTTACGGAATCGAAACCGATCTAGAATTGTGTTTGAAGCAATGGCAGGAAACGGGCAGCGTCGAGCCGTTCGCCCTCGCACAAAACGATCGCTGCGCTCAGTTTATCGTTTCCCAAACCCTGTACGGACGCGAGGAGGCGATCGCGTCGCTGTTGGATGTTTTTTGGCGCGTCGTCACCCCCTCGAGTGAAAAAACGGCTCATAGAAAACGTACTTACGTCGGTGCAGAATTCGTCATGGTGACGGGTTATGCCGGCGTTGGCAAAACCTCGGTTATTAATGAAATTCACAAACCCATCGTCGAGAAGCGGGGATATTTTATCTCTGGGAAGTTCGACTCGCTGAAGCGAGATATGCCTTACGTCGCATGGATACAAGCGTTGCGATCGCTTGTCGAACAAATCTTGGTCGAGCCCCCGGAACGAATTGCGCGCTGGAAGGAAAAGTTGATGGAACGGTTGGGGGATAACGGACAGTTAATTGTCAATGTTATTCCCGAAATCGAACTGATTATCGGTTCTCAACCCCCTTTGTTGGAATTGGGGCCCATTGAATCGCAAAATCGCTTCAATCGGATTTTTCAGGAGTTCATGAGCGTTTTTGCCCAACCCGAACATCCGTTAACGATTTTCCTCGACGATTTACAGTGGGCGGATGTGAGTTCGTTGAAATTAATCGAGTTGTTGGTTAACGATCGCGATCGCCAATGTCTGTTATTTGTGGGAGCGTATCGAGATAACGAGGTGGGTGCGGCGCATTCGCTCAGCGCTTTTCTCGAGCGCATCCAGAAGGAGGGCGTTACGCCTCGTTCTATTGTACTTCAGCCATTGGATTTTAACTGCGTCAGCCGTCTCGTTGCCGATACGCTTCATAGCGATCTTTTGTCCGACGAAGGGGAAAAGCACCAGCAACTTGCGAAGTTGTTATTTCATCAAACCGGTGGAAATCCGTTCTTTTTGGTGCAATTGTTGCAAACGCTACACGCAGAAGGGCTGTTTGCGTTTGATTTTGGTCGAGGGTGCTGGCAGTGGGAGCTTGAGGAAATTCGCGGGCATCATTTGAGCAATTACGATGCAGTCGAACTGGTGGCGAGAAATTTGGGAAAGTTGTCGCCGATGGCGCAGCAAGTGCTGCAATTGGCAGCGTGTATGGGTAATTGTTTTAATTTGGACTTATTGGCAGCGATTTATGGGGTAACGCGATCGCAGATTCAAGAGATTTTGTGGGAAGCATTGCAAGGGGGTTTCGTCGTGTCTGCCAGCGATTCATCTAAGCTGTCTTTGTTGGGGCAACAGTCGGAGGAAGTGTCCACTCATCGGCGCGCGATCGCCTACACATTCCTCCACGACCGCGTTCAACAAGCCGCCTACTCCCTCATTCCCAAGCCCCAGAAGCAACAAACCCATCTCAAAATTGGACGACTTCTACTCCACCACGTCCCGCCCCACCGTCTCGAGGAAAATATTTTTGATATTGTTAATCAACTCAATTTAGGAGTCGTTTTAATTACTGCTCCCACCGAACAAATTCGCCTCGCAGAACTAAACTTGATGGCAGGAAGGAGAGCAAAGGCGGCGAGCGCTCACGATGTCGCGAGCGAATACTTTGATGCTGGGTTGCCGCTTCTCAACCCTTCGAGTTCTTCCCAGCATAGTTCCCAAAGAGAGCGAGAAGGGTTGAGTTGGGAAACCCATTACGACTTAACCTATAACCTCCATATTGAGGCGTTTGAAGCGGCTTACAGCACCGCTAACTTTGAGCATTTTTTGCAACTTTCTGAAGCTATCTTATCTCGTGCCAAGACACTCCTTGAAAAAATAAAAGTATACGAACTTAAAATCTCCTTCTATTTCAGTAGCAATCGAATGGAGGAAGCGTTAAATACAGGATTGGAAACTCTGGAATTATTGGATGTTCGCCTGCCGCGCAATCCGAATAAGTTTCAAATATTTCTGAAATTCGCGCAAATGTTGTGGCTAAAGGGGAGGAGAAGTATTGAAGAACTGGCTGAGCTGCCTGAAATGACCGATCCTTACAAGATTGCGGTAATCCGCATTCTGAAATCTATTAGCCCAGTAACTTTTGTGACTAAGCCTAATCTTTATCCATTAGTGACTTTAAAGATGGTGAATCTTTCTGTCAAATATGGAAATTCACATTTGTCTTGCTGCGGATACGGAAATTTAGGTTTAATGTATTGTGCAATTTTAGGAAATATTGATAAGGGATACAGATATGGAAAATTAGGTCTTGGACTTCTAAATAAATTTGATACACAAGAAGTCAAATCTTTTTTATCTGTAGTGTTCGATGTTTTTATTTCTCCTTGGAGACACTCATTTGAAAAAAGAAAAGAATATTTACTAGAAGGTGTTCGAGCTGGGTGGCAAACAGGAGATATTGAAAATGCTTGTCACGGAATTGCATTTTACTGTGGCTATTTAGTTTTAAGTGGAGAAAATTTAGATACAGTTCATAAAAAGCAGACTGAATACATTCTAATTATTAAAAAATACAACCAAAAAATTCAAACAGAATACTCTCAACTCTGGAATAAAGTTGTCTTGGTTTTGAAAACAAATACAGGAAAATCTTCTGAATCGTTTTGTGGGTTACATGATTGCCAAATTTTGGCTTATTGGAAAAAAGTTAATAATAGATTAGGAATTTTTATGTTTTATTTGTCTCAATTGTCGCTCTGTTATTTATTCAAAAATAATTCTGAAGCCATAGCACAAGCTAAATTGGCACAAAAATATGAGCGAAACGGAATGGGAACTATGTACATTCCTATTTACAAGTTCTATCATTCGCTTGCACTGTTATCAGTATATCCCAATGCGTCGTCACAACAAAAAAATGAATATTTCAAAAAAGTAAAAGCCCATCAGAAAAAAATGAAAGACTGGGCAACTCACTGTCCTGAAAATTACCAACACAAATACGAGTTAGTCGAGGCAGAAAAAGCGCGAGTTTTGGGACAAAATGAAAAAGCAGCACAGTATTACGATCGCGCGATTCAAAACGCAAGAAAAAATAAGTATCAACAAGAAGAAGCCTTAGCCAACGAGCTCGCCGCAGAGTTTTATTTCGCACGCGGAAGAGAGAAGCTGGGGCGACTTTATATCACTGATGCGCTCTATGGTTACTTACGCTGGGGTGCAAAAGCTAAAGTCGAAGATTTGCGATCGCGCTATTCCGAATACCTCGCTGAATTAAGACTCAACGATCCCTCCGAGACAGACGTAGTAGTTAAGCGCACAACGAATTCTTCTGTGACGAGTCGAACCGGATTTCAATCGCTCGATTTGGCTACAGTCATGAAAGCGTCTCAAGCTATTTCGGGAGAAATTGTCCTCGATAAGTTGCTCGAGCGGCTTATGCAAATTGCGATTGAAAATGCGGGCGCGCAAAAAGGAATGCTCCTCCTTAAACAAGAAGATAATCTTATTTTAGCAGCAGAGGCGGTAATTACACCTCAAAAGAAAGTAGAACTACCCTTTGTTCCAGTTACCGAAGAGCAAAATGCACCTCTGTCTTTATTAAATTATTTGCACAGAACTAAGAAAACCGTCGTAATTAACGACGCGACTCAGGAAGGGTTGTTCGTTAAAGACCCTTATATTATTAAAAATAAACCGCAATCAGTTTTGGGATTGCCTATTGTCCATCAAGGGAAATTAACGGGGATTCTGTATTTAGAAAATCGCTTAACTCGAGGTGTGTTTACCTACGAGCGACTCGAACTGCTGTCCCTCCTAGCTGCTCAAGCTTCGATCTCGATTGAAAATTCGCTACTTTATACTTCTCTAGAAGAGAAAGTCGCTACTCGCACTCAAGAACTGAACGAAAAAAATGTACGTCTCGAACAAACCCTTGACGAATTGAAAAAGACTCAGCTTCAACTGATTCAAAGCGAAAAAATGTCCGGTTTGGGGCAACTCGTCGCGGGAGTTGCCCACGAAATTAATAACCCCGTCAGTTTTATTCATGGCAACCTCCGACACGCAGAAGGATATATGCGGGATTTGTTTGAACTGGTAGACCTTTATCAAAAACACTATGCCGAAGGGGTTCCAGAAATTCAAGAAAAGCTCGATACTATCGACTTGGAGTTTATCGCGAGAGACTTTCCTAAGCTCCAGAAATCAATGAAGTTCGGAGCAACCCGAATTCAAAAAATAGTCGAGTCTTTACGAAACTTCTCTCGCCTTGATGAGGCTAGCCTTAAACTTGTCGATCTTCACGAGGGAATTGAAAATGCTCTTGATATTTTGCAAAATCGCTTGGGAGCGACTTCACACCGTCCCAAAATTAATCTCGTTAGAAATTACAGTCAGCTTCCTGAGATTGAATGTTACGCGGGCGCGCTCAATCAAGTCTTTATGAATATTCTGGGCAATGCGATTGATGCTATAGACATGGCGAAAAGTCAATCGTCTGCTCCCTGTCTTCAAATTTGGACCGAGTTGGTTAATAATAATGAGGTTAAAATTCGTATTGCAGATAATGGAATTGGGATGACTGAAGAGATTGCCAATCGCGTCTTCGATCCCTTCTTTACCACTAAAGAGGTGGGTAAAGGAACGGGGATGGGCATGGCGCTCAGTTATCAAATTGTCGTAGACCAACATAAAGGTCAGTTAGATTGTATTTCGACGCTGGGCGAAGGAACGGAGTTTATTGTTAAAATTCCCACCCGGCAGGTGTAATAATATTGCCACTAAAGGCGACTACAGATGAATGGCGCTACCAATATTCATCTGTTTCAAAATTGTGCGGCAGAGCGGACTGTTAGCTTTCAAGAATCCCTCAATAGTTCTATGACGGAACTTCCCTCCAGGTTAATTTACAAAAACTTCACTGAAAGCGTACTTCTAGCATTTTTTGAAGTTGCATTTGCTGGATACAGTCTCTCTGAGGCTTAGTTGGAGAGGGTTTTGAGCCGATCGCACTTATATCTTGATAGTAGCGCGATCGCTACCTTGGTTCAAGAGCCTACATGGACACATATTTTTGACTTCTGATCGCTGTATTACCTATTTCACAAGGCTTTGGGGCGTAAATTAAGTACACTTGAGCGGGGGAAGTTCCGCTATAAGTAGACCCCTTTTGCTTTTTTATAAACACCTCGCTACTGATGGGCGGGTCTGAGAACTGCATAGATTGCCGGAGGTGTCACATAGTCTCCATTCGGCAGTTTCAAAATGCCATGATTTGGCATCGTTCCAGACAGCAGAATATCAAAATTAGGAAAAGAAGTTTTCAAATCATCTATCGTCACATCGCTAGGCCTTAAACCGTGTTCTGTTACTAGAGCCAGTTCTTCAGGAATCCTACCGTGCATCTCAATTACCGAGTTAAAACACTCGAGGGCACCATAACCTAACTCAGTTAGATAGAGAATACCCTTACTCCCCAAAAGCTGTTCTAAAGAGCGGACAAATTGGGGACGCTGTTTGATAGGGATATGGTGAAACCCAGTTCGCATATAAATATTGGCATCGCCAATTTCGGCATGAAGCGCTGCCGCCTGTTTGGGTTTAAGAGCGTCTAACAAGCGATACTGGATATTTGACCTGCTATGTTGCGATCTCGCTATTTCTAAAGCGCTCTTGGAGACATCTACTCCAATGACTTGAGGAAATTTGCTTGCCAAAAAATAAGTTTGTGTTCCATTGCCGCAAGCCAAGTCAATTAAGGGCAAACAGGCATCAATTAATGGTTCAAACTGAGGCAAATCTAGAGCAGCTCCTAGTTCAGGCTCTTTATCCCATAGAATTGGAGTCGATAGCTTAGAAGTTTTTTCCCAGTAGTCTTCCCAAGCGGCAGAGGTATCGATATCATCGTACTTTTCACTGACATTGAGTTTTTCCATAGCTCAGGTGATTATGCAAGTTTTTATTATTCGGTTTTTAAGCAACCATTTCTACTAGCTTTTGGGTAGATGGCATTTTAGAAAAGGGATTTTCCATTGTATGTTTTTCTGCATACACCATCAATTCGTGAGCGCTTTCAGAAAAACTTTTAAACACGGTTTCGACAGCTTCACACGCTTTAGTTTTTTGTTCCTCAGTTAACTCAATCTTGTGAAGATATTCATCCGTAGCTTCGTAGGAAAGTCCTCCTTGAATCTGACCTGTTTCTACTCCCAGATGATGATTACTAAAATAAATCATTTTTTTCTTAGTAATCTGTTCTAGATCGCTACCCAACTTGGCCAGTGCAGTTAGAGCAATCACTCCTGTCGCTTCAATTGACGTAACAGTCACTAATTTAATAATTGGATCTTTTTCAAGCTGACACAAGGCAAATAACTTGTAACATAGTTTTCGCGTACTCTCAGTTTCTTTACCCCACAGAAATTTTAACACTTCAGTGAATTGCATAGGAAAATTTATTCCCAATGCCTCAATATCGCTTAAATACCATGCCCAATGGCGGTCGTCTTCATAAGTATGCTTGTTAAGCATTTCTTGAATTGGATCCGTCGTTGGTTCTTCTCGAATAGCTAACGCATTGAGGTCTTTAAAATTCATAGCAAAAGGAATCAAGCACGGTGCCCAAGATACTCTTTTCATTGGATCGATGCTCGAATCTTGTATGAATTTAAAAAATCGCAGTTCTGCATATTCTTCTTTCTTTTTCTGAATCAGCTCGAGTACTTCTTTCATGGTGTATCTCCACAGCTAAAATGTTATAACACTGACTATACATGAACAAATACAAGATTTATAACCGAACTCCAACAAGAGATTTATCTAATAAATTCCTTGGAATACGATTCATCAAAAAAACTTCGCTCTGACATGAAGTCACTCCCTTCCAAACCTCCGATTTTTGAACGTTCGTCGAGAGGCGATCGCACAAAAATTCCTGTAACGGCTTAATATGGACATCCTCTACCCATTCAGCCGCCAAATCCTCAATCACGTGATGCTCGGCAAACAACGTATTTCCACTGAAACAGCGAATAATCGGATGAAGAAATGCACTTTGCGAAGCATTACCAACATCATCTTTATGGACGCGCTCGATCGCGAAAGGATCGGGCATTTTATCGACCTCATAACCGAACTCCAAGGAAACGGTATAATAATGTTCGCACTGTCCCAACTCACTATCATGAATATAATCCTTGGGAAGTTCTTGGTAATAGCGCGCCTCTGTCCCATCTTCTGAAATCGCGATCGCGTCGCACAAGTAACCCGTTTGTTGCCATAGTCCCGAACTCTGATTGACTCGCTTGAGAATCGCTTCTGTCAAACTTTCAGGAGTAACGGCAATTATCTCACAAGGCAGTTCGCGATCGTGATACTTTTGCTCCAACATCTGGTGCAGCGCGCGAACATTGTAGCGGAAACCGTGAATAAAACCCGACTGCTTCTTCTTATAATCGCGCTGGTGCATTAGCACTCCTGCGAAGTATAAATCCTTGACGTTCGTCGATTCCCATTCACTGGTTTGCGCTGGAAAGCGATCGTTAATCGTCAATTCGGGTTTGCAAGACTCGTCGAAGATGGAGTCGTCGAAGCGAAATCCTGTGCAAACAATGACGCGATCGTACACTAGCTTTTCTTGTTCGCCGTTTGCGTGAGAATAACTGAACGATACAACGAAACGACCATCTTTTCGCTCGATTTTCTGAATCGCCGCGTCTATAACGGCATTTTGAGATTTAAGTTGGTACGTATCGAGGAAGTTATTGTTAACAGCGCGTAAATGACCTACATATTTTGTTTTCCAAGCCATTGAAATTGGCGTTGGACTGGCAATATGAATCAAGGCAGTCGTTGCTACTAAATTATCGGCTGTCTCAAACCCAGAATTTCCTTTCCCAACAATCAATACCTTTTGATTGGCAAAATCTTCAGGATCGATGGAAACTTCATTATAGTTTTCAGCCAACTCTATTCCAGGAATATTAGGAATATAAGGCTTGGAAAATCCCGTTGCGACAATTAGACGCGAACCAGAGTAGATGTTTCCATTACTGTCGATTGCTTCAAATTTTTCCTTTTTAGCAATCTTAGCAATCCGAACGCCATACTCGATTTTGAGTCTGAAATTGTTCGCAAAGTCTTCTAAGTATTTGACTAAAGCTCCCGAACTCGGAAAGTAGTCTTTACTATAGTTCTTGAAGAGCAGGTTTTCGTCGTCGCTCAACAGAGAGTTCCAATCCCACCGAAGATTAATTTCGGGATCGTCGTATCCCGTATAAACTTTGTTGATTGAGATGATCTTCCCATGTCGAGGAAACTTTTTAAAGGTGCTTCCTGCCGTTTCGCTCGCTTCTAAAATTAGATAGCTGCGATTCGCTTTTTCCAAAAAATAGCCTAACTGTAGACCGGCAGGTCCCGCACCAATGATGAGATACTCGTAACTCCCGATGTTGGTATTCATAGTTCTACGGGTTCAGACACTCTTGTATTAAGGAAACTGAATGTTAGGCGGGTCAAATGGGTAGCGTTTGATTGGTCGTGCAAAAGTGCTTTTCAGCTATGAAAAAACTTTAATTTTGTTCTTTTCAAAAATCATCAGTAACTTTACTGAACTCTTCAAGAGGGGAGAACCGAACTCTAACCTGTTGGGGCGATCGCGTGCCATTTTTTCGGTATAATTCGTGATTTATCCTAGAAATCACTCTGCGTACATTAACTTATTCTAAAATTTTACCCTTAGCCAACAGAGCCTATAATACTGAGATGTTAACCTGTTTATACTGATATTTATAGAATAAATACTGTGTTTACTCTATTTTCACGCTTTTTGCTCAGTAAATAAACGCAATACAGGAGCTTACGTATAGTTATAAGCAAATTAAATTTATGATATAAGCAATATAAATATCTTAACCCTAAAAAAAAATTAAACATCATCAAAATGAGCCTTGACAAGCAAGGCTCCTTCAAGTAATGGAGCGAAAGTTAATCCTGCGCGATCGGCATCCAGCGCTGGAGATCCTCCTGAATCTCCGCCAAGCGGTCCATATACCCATACAACTCGTCTCGCTGGAACTCCAACACCGCAATAACCCGATCCGCCTCCGCCTCCTTACTGGCGCGTTCCTTAAGCAAGCGCTCAAACTCTAACCCAAAGCGATCGATATAATCGTGAATTTGCTGTTCGGCATGACGAAAATCCTCCCCAATCTGCCGCTCTATTGCCTTTTCCACCACCTGCAAACTCCCCAACGTCTGGCGATCGATCTCCAAGTCGATGGCCTCAATCGTCTTCTTAAGGTCGATGGTATAGTACGAATGCTCTTCATCCACCGGCACGTCAACCTCGTAGTCCCGACAAAAGGCCTTGCGCTTCTCCTTCGTAAATTTGGTGTACGTCTCCGTCAACTGCTGCACTTGCGCGTCGATTCCCTGAAAATCAAAGCTCAACATTTGAATCGGGTTCACATTCAGCGCGACATCTAAAGACTCGCCGATATGCTTGGAGAGATCGTCGGAAATGCTTTGGATATTCGTATAAATCTCCGTCACCAACTCCTCGCGAATTTGCATTCCCTCTCGCGAAAGCTTATCTTGGGTGTCCGCCCACCAGTTTTTGAGCAGTACCGCACAAAACCCATTAATATCCTCTCGCACGAGATTGACTTCCTCCTCGGTTTCCGAGCGAATTTCGTAGGGGTTGTCCGCCGAACGACTCCCCAACCCAGAAAAAACTTTTTTCAACGACTCGGCGAGACGACTGGGTACGTCAAAGCGATCGCTCTCGGGCGCGATCGCCTCCCCCTCAACTTCCACTCCCGCCTCAGAGGACCAAGATTGTACAAACAGGTCGATCTCCTCCTGAATTGTCAATTTCGCCTTTTGCGCGAACTCAAGAATTTCATCTTTAAACTGAGCGACTAACTTAACCTTCTGTTGTTCGACCAATGTCTTTACCCCCTTCACCTGAGATAGCGCCGCTCGAGCTGTAACTTTATAATCCTCAATGCGCTGTCTGAGCGGTTGCAACTCCATTTCCCAACCATTAATTCTGAGATTAATACTATCTTCAATAGCCTTTGCCGACTTATCCAACCCTAAAAGAATATCGTTGAGAAAATTCCAACCTGAATGATGAATCACATTCTGAATCACTAAAGACTCAATGGTTTGAATCAAGCTATCTTCTATCGCTTGCGTTGCCACCTTCTGCGGCGCAGGCATGACTAAATCTCCCTCTTCGTTCTCTCGAGCATATTTCGCCCCAAAAAAGCGCTTAAAATCTTTGAAATGGCTAGGAGAAGCAGTTCCCTGTTGGATCGATTTTGCTAAAAGTCCCTGCCACGCGCTGACGGGGTAGATAATGGGCTGAAAAATTCCCATTTCCACCAATAACTGCCGCAATTCTGTTATCACTAATTCAATGGGACGATCCTCTTCAGTTTTGCGATCGATTTTATTGAGAATGAAATAAACTTTGCCCGTATTTTGTTCCAAAAAATCCTTTCGTTGTTCGAGTAACTCTTGCAACAGTTCGGAATTCGTGTTGTCTTTAAAGGAACAATAATCCAGAATAAACAAAATGGCATCGCAGGTGCGCAACGCCTCCAAAGCGGTTTGTTTGAGCGAAATCGCGTTGAAATCAGCCGACTGCCACTCGTTGGGACCGGGAGTATCGATGAGGGTTAAACCGTTGAGTGCGGGGAGATTTTGCAGCGCTTCGATGGGGTGTTCGAGTTTAAAGCGCACGGTTCCGTCTTGGTTCGCTGTCGCGCGAATTTCGTGGGTGCGGCGCAAAAATTCGGTTTTAATGTCGCGATCGCTCCCCCGAACGAGTAAAATAGGCTTGCGTTGCCCTTGGCGATACTCCCACAATTGTGGAGTTTCTCCTTCGGCAATGGGGCGAATTTCGGTTCGACAAACGGTACAAGCTTCGGTTTCGCTAGCGAGGACATCTGCCCCAATTAGGGCGTTGAGGAAGGTGCTTTTACCCGCTTTCATGGCGGCGATGACGGCGACTTGATAGCGTTGCTCTTGAAGCGCGTTCATCGCTCTAGTGAGGTTGGTTTCGACGCTTTGCAAGCTTTGGGAATCGTTCCCGACACTCAGTTGCGCCGCTCGCATTTCTTGGAGATACTGTAACAGTTGAATCCCAGTGGTATAAATATTTTCGTAGGTTTCTTGAAATTCTTGAGAAGACATACAGGCAACACCCTTTTGCGATCGGGCTGGCTAGATTAGCTACCAGCTTACCTCAATTGGGCATGGGGCAAATGAGTTCAGAGTTTTGAGTTCAGAGTTCAGAGTTTTGAGTTCAGAGTTTTGAGTTATTGAATTAGCGCGCCGCATGAACTCATATACGGACGTTCTTTTTACAATTAACAATTATCAATGATTAATTATTAATTGATAAAACATTCCTAGCCCAAACTCTGAACCGGCGAACCCTAATAAGGCATAGAAATATCCTGGTATCTTGACGGTTACTGTTTACTGTTTATTGTTTTTATGACACAACCTATTCGCGAAGATTCGGAAAAAACGCTAGCTAAAGAAAGGCAATTTCACGATCGCTGGGCGGCTGCAATTGATGTTGACGGCATTCGAGTGCGAGATTATTTTGAGGCTTGTACGGCTCCAGAAAATCGGTTTATCTTGCAGCAATTGGGCGACGTTCGCGGTAAATATTTGCTCGATCTCGGTTGCGGGGCGGGCGAAAATAGCGTCTATTTTGCTCGATTGGGCGCGCGCTGCGTTGCAGCAGATTATTCGCCGGGAATGGTAGAGGTTGCCTTACAATTAGCTGAAAAGAATGGCGTTCAAATTGAAGGGAAAGCTGCCAACGCAATGGCGCTGGATTTCCCTGATAATTGTTTTGATATTGTCTATGCTGCCAATTTACTCCACCACATCCCAGACCCAAAAATTGCATTGCAGGAAATGCACCGAGTTTTGAAACCGGGAGGAGTCGCTTGTTTTTGGGATCCCCTCAAGCACAATCCGGTTATTAATGTGTATCGTCGTATGGCAACGGAGGTGAGAACGGAAGATGAAATGCCGTTGGATATTGGGATTGTAGAGGAGGTGCGATCGCGCTTTTCTCGCGTTACTTACGATACGTTTTGGCTGGCGAGTCTTTGGATTTTTCTGCGGTTTTATTTGCTGGAAAAGGTCAATCCGAATGAAGAGCGTTATTGGAAGAAAATTATTCTCGAACAGGAGCGCTTAAAGCCGGAATACCAACGCTTGGAAAAACTCGATCGCGCGCTCAAACAGCTTCCGGGGATGAAGCGAATGTGTTGGAATTTAGCGGTTGTTGCAGTTAAGTAAGCGCTCGAACAGGAGCGCGACTTTTTGGATATCTTTGTCTCCTGGCGAGCGCTCGACTCCACTCGAAAGATCGATGCCATCGGGCTGTACGATCGCTAATGCGTCTGTGATATTGTCTGGAGCGAGGCCGCCTGCGAGAAACCAAGGTAGGGGAAAGTCGAACGAGGCGATCGCGTTCCAGTCTAGCGTTTTTCCCGTTCCGCCGAGCTGTTGGGGATGATAGGCATCGAGCAGGTACGTATCCGCGCTCCCTTCATAGGCTTCCACTTCTGCGGCGAGAGAGTCTAACGTCCTGACTCTCAAGGCTTTAATGATTTCGATCCCCGGACACATTTGGCGCAGGCGATCGCAATATTCTGGCGATTCTTTACCATGAAGCTGTACTCCTGTCAAGATATTTTGAGCGGTCAGGGTCGAAATTTCCGAAAGCGCGGAGTCGGCGAAGACCCCAATGCGATCGACTTGGGGGGGGAACTGCTCGACAAGACGCGCGAGGTGCTGGGGGGGGACGTAACGCGGAGAACGAGGAACGCAGATTAAACCCAAAGCTGTCGCTCCCAGTTGCGCGATCGCGCGTCCTTGTTCGCCGTTAGCAATCCCGCAAATTTTAACCCGCATTCTTCCACCCCTTTTCACCCTCGAAGTACGTTACCCAACCCGAGTTGAACCAAAACTGTTAAATCTTTAAACAAGTTGCGCGATCGCGGAGGAGGATTTTTATAATACTTCAGGTTCGGTCGCTTTGCCATAAAAATCCAGGTCAAAGAAAGTTGTCGTTCTGTTGGCGCGTTGGAACCCGTTACGGCTGCTTTGCGAACCTTAATCCCCAGCTCTTCGCCAGTTGGGGGCAATAGCCGCGAAGCTCTCCCCCAAATGTTCTTTCGCCGCCACCAAAAACTGAAGAAGTCTTTCTCTATTTTCGTAGGCTGCCAAGAAACTTAAGATATGATGGAGGGGTTGAAAAGCAAACCCCAACAGGCTATACCTAAAAAAGTTAGGCTTCAGTCTAACCCAACTCCTATCTTTCTCGACCAAAGGATAGTAGACTCAAGTTGAATAAAGCCAACTAGACCTTGAAAGCGTCATCGTTAATCGGGGTCTCCTCAACTTTATCCATATTAGTCTGCTCGCAAAAACTCTCGTAAAGCTCGTACTCTAGGTGATTACTCTGACCTTGCTGCATCCACTACAGGCTGTGCCAGTTCAAAGTTGGACGTTCGACCCCAACTCCGTCATTCGGATAGGACGTTCGACGGACAACGAAGTGATTCTCTACAGTGCGGTGGTTTCCCGACACCACGTCGAAATTCGGCGCGGCGACGATCGATGGGAAATTATCAACTTAGGCGCAAATGGAACGTATCTCGACGGAAAACGGATTAATAAAGCGCCAGTGGTGGACGGAATGATTGTGCGGTTAGCCAGTTCCGGACCGCAAATTCAAATTCGACTCGATTCTGGCGAAGGAAGCGACGGACTCGCCAGCGAGAAGCAGGTTCCCACCAGTGCGGATAACGATCTTTCAAAAGATACTGTGATTACGGAGTAGTATTGGACACAATTAAGTCGAAATTCATCTGTCCTATGGGAAGTCGCGTTTCTACTTTAGGTTTGACGCGAGATAAAAGCAGCAAGCCGCTATTTTTTGTCTTCCACAAGGGAGTCTGCTCTGTTGTTGCCTTAGAGTAAGAGTAACGTTTCAGGTACGGGCCTTTCGCCAAACGTCCGTACTCAGTTGCGTTAAATGCACTTTAATAAGTAGGGCTTGCTGAAGAAAGCGGCAAACCCTATTAATCAATGCGCGAAGCGGTATATCAGGGTTGCTTAAATCTTCGCTCTTCGGCGGGAAA
This sequence comes from Cyanobacteriota bacterium, assembly GCA_034189065.1. Lineage (GTDB taxonomy): Bacteria > Cyanobacteriota > Cyanobacteriia > Cyanobacteriales > Spirulinaceae > FACHB-1406. The sequence goes on along the minus strand of JAXHVQ010000013.1, from coordinate 19,426 downwards.
AATTCATTTCTGTTCTTGCACCGCGATCGCCCCAAATGTACTATCTTTCCCTGCTTCCCTGCTCCCCCTGCTTCCCCTGCTTCCCCTGCTTCCCCTGCTCCCCCTGCTCCCCGGTGCTCATCACAACACTTATTCAGCAAACCCTAAGTATTTCTAGGTCGTTCGGGATTGAGCTGGGTGACAAGATGGATCAATTCGGGTAGGATGAGCTGCTCGATGGCCAAGCGAACAGCATTAACCGAACCCGGCAGCGAAAAGATGAGGGTGTTGTGATAGGTGCCAGCGATCGCGCGAGAAGCGATCGCGCGCGACCCGATTTCTGAGTAGCTTAAAGAGCGAAATAACTCGCCAAAACCCGGCAAAACTTTGTCGAGTTTAGCTTCTAGGGCATCGTAGGTTGTATCTCTCGGTGCAATTCCCGTCCCGCCAGCGAAAATAACAGCTTCAATTTCAGCGCGATCGCCCCATTGAATCAGTCGGTCTCCAATGCGATTGGGGTCGTCGGGAAGAATCTCATAGTCAACAACGCGATGTCCGGCAGAGCGCAATAACTGCTGAAGGAGTTGACCGCTGCGATCGGTTTCGGGGGTGCGGGTATCGCTAATCGTCACCACCGCACAAGCGATCGCCACGAAACGAGAATCAGGATGAGGGAGGGGTGGGGAATTCGACATCGACAATCGACCCTTCAGTGACAGACTCCTAACACTAACCCGAATACAGCTAGGGCGTGAAGCTTCCGGCGAAGAAAGCTAAATCCAACGGTGAAAATGTTCAAGCCTTCATAAACTCCAAACCCTGCTCTTGGGCGTAAGCCTTCATAAACCGCAAAAAGCGTTCCCATTCCTCTTCACTTCTCATAATATGCACGGCTTCTAGGGCGCGCGCCTGACCGTTAATGAAAATGCCCTTCACCTCGCGCGTCACAATTTCCCCTTCGTCATCAATCATATACATTCCCGTAATTTCGTCGGTGCGATCGCTATTGAGAACGTTGGGGTCGTCAAAGCGAAAGGTTGCCGTTCCACCTTGACCGTTGCGAGAGCGGGTCACTCGCACGTCGGGGAGCGCTTCTTCAACAATACCTTGGGAAAACTCAATTCGAGCCATAACTTTAGTGCCGTTCGCTAATCGTAAATTACAGATTTCTTCATCTTCTCACAGAGCTATTCTTGCTGGATACCTCAATGGCGAAATAATCCCAGTCCATTTCCGCCCTCAAGGGCGCAGCGTCAGGATTTCCACACCCTCATCGGTCACCGCGATCGTATGCTCGAATTGGGCTGAAAGTTTGCCATCTTTCGTCAGCGCCGTCCAACCATCTTCCAAGACAACCGCCTCCCAAGTCCCTTCATTAATCATCGGTTCGATGGTAAACACCATTCCCTTGCGCAGGCGTTTCCCCTTACCGCGCGTCCCGTAGTGGGGAATTTGGGGGGCTGTGTGGAAAACCGTATTCACCCCATGCCCGACAAAATCGCGCACAACCGAGAAGCCGCAAGCTTCGGCATAGTCTTGAATCGCCGCCCCAATATCTCCAATTCTCGCGCCCGGTTTAACCGCAGCAATTCCGCGCCGCAGACACTCCTCAGTCACTTCCACCAGTTTCCGCGCAACGCTCGAAGGCGTTCCCACAAAAAAAGTGCGGGAAGTATCGCCGTGGTAGCCATCGAGAATGGGAGTAACATCAATATTGATAATATCGCCGTCGGCGAGAATCTGTTGCGCGTTGGGAATGCCGTGGCAAATGACCTCATTGACGCTGGTACAGATGGACTTAGGAAAGCCATTATAGTTGAGGGGAGCGCTTTTCGCGCCGCGCGATCGCGTCCAGCGTTCGGCCTCATCGTTGAGCGCTTGGGTCGTTACGCCCGGTCGAACCATCGGCGCGAGATAGTCGAGAAGTTCGGCAGCTAAGCGACCCGCGCGACGCATTTTTTCAATTTCTCGACTGGAGAGTAGGGTAATCGTTTCAGTGGGCATGAACAATAATAAATCGTTGAATTTTTTCTGGATTCGGATGGAGATTGGAGCGCAATCAGACAGTTGCGATCGCGCTTGATTTTTATCATGTCACAAATCATTCAATAACCAATGACCCATTTATCTTGCCCATTGCTGCAAGAGATAATCGTAGAGGCGATCGCAATCGACCCTTTCCATTGCCTGAATGGGACGACCGCCCGGTTCAATTTTAATCGAACCTTGAGCCTTCCCCGCGATCGCGACTTTCGTTTCCCATTGGCGCAGTTGATAAAATTCCGGTCGCTCTAAAAAAGCCGTCGCCACAACATCCCAGCAATAATACTCCTGGGGCAGTGCCAAAGAGTAGCATAAACCGGCAAAATCCGAAAGGGGATAGCGACGCTGTTTAGCCAGTCTGCGAATCCAATCGCACGTCACCGGAACGCCATTGGTCGCATCGAGGGGACACAGAACAATAGGGAAACCGGTTTGCCAGACGCGATGCACGGCTGGAGGATCCCAGTAGGCATTCCACTCAGCCGAACCGTCGTGTTCGGGAGCAAATGCTTTTTCAACATTGCCAGGAACCTTCAACGCGCCGCCCATCCAAACCAACCGTTCCACCTTGCTTTCAATATCGGGAACCCGTTCGAGAGCAGCAGCTAAGGTGGTGAGGGGACCTGTGATCATGAGCGTAACGGGTTCGGGGGCATTTTGTAGCACTTGCACCATAAAATCCGACCCCGAACTGCGAACTAAGGGCGTTCGGATTTCATCGCGTTCGTTGAGGAGAGGAAAGCGATCGACAATAATGCAATCTCGGCGATACTCCGGGGGAAAAGGATTGAGACCTCGAACGCAACTTTCAGCCACAGGAATGTCCGTCCGTCCCATTAAATCAAGAATTTTACGAGTGACGCTGAGGGCAGATTGAATGTAGCAGTCGGCTGGCGTAACGACAATGCCGAGGGGCTCGACGGACTCCATCGTCATTAATAAACTGGCAGCGAGAAAATCGTCGATCGCGCCGTCGTGATCCATTAAAACTAATTTTTTCAACATAAAATACTCCCTGACAATCGATCCAATTGCGAATACTCCCCATCGTCGGGTTGCCTCAAAAAACTCCAACCAGTTGCGCGATCGCGTGTTGTATCGAGTTACCGAGACCCTAGAGGAGCGTGTAAAATTAAATCAATCTTAAAGGTATCCCGAGTTATGCTGAGCGAAATATTACCTTTCCAAATTCATCTCAATCCAGCGACCATTGCAGGGGGCTGTTTGTGGGCGCTTGCGCTGTACTTGGGGTTTGCCTCAGTTCGCGAATGGGTCACCCAAGGACTCGATCGTTGGTTTAACTTTGCCGAGCGATCGCTATACACCTCAATGCAGGAGTTTGAACGCACGCGCGTTGCCCGAGAATCTCAAAATGCTTTTTATGCGTCGCTGTTCGGGATCGTCCCATTTTTAGTCGCGGGCGGACTGTGCAACTGGGGCGTGGAAGTCAGTTTGGGTCGAAGCTGGGCGGTGAGTGCGGGAATTTTAGCTTGTGTTGCCTGCGGGGTCTACGAATTGGGGCGGCGGCAGGGGGAATTATAGACTAAGCTGAGGTTGGAGATAGATTGCCTTGCTTGATGAAGATTGAAATCTCTATCTAGGTCAAGCGAAATAGAACTAACGCTGTCGAAACTTTCGCTGATTAACTCGTATTTATTCGATTAGGGCGCAGAGGTAGCTATGGTCAAGGAAAAAAAGATCTGGGAGTGCCTGCCATTTCTGGAAAAGGAGCGTCGCGACGCATCCACGCCAATCCTTCCACTCACCCCTCTTCAACGCAATAATCTCGAACTGTTAATCCAGCAAGCTCACGAACTTTGGAAAAGAGGGAAGCGCTCTGAAGCTGTCGCTGCATTCGAGCACGCTGCGTCCATCGACCCAGATTACGTCCAAACTTGGCTCCAACGCGCCAAGGAGCGATATTTGAGTTTGCTGCAAAGTGCTTCTTCGCTCAGAACTTATCGTCGAACGTTAAAAGCTGCTCCGCTCAGTTTGAGAGCGTGGTCTCATAGCTCGGACGAACCCCTTTCTCCTCAAGAACGCTGCCAAAGCGCGATCGCGTCCTACGACCAATTGTTAAAGGTTCAACCGAATCATCACTTGGTCTGGTTCTATCGCGGGGATGCGCTGTTGGAGTTACAGCAGTATTCTCAAGCACTCATTTCTTACGGACAAGCGGTTAGCATCGAACCCAGAATTGCAGGGGGATGGATGCTGCGCGTTCGCAAGTTACTGCGGTTGCAACGCCAACGCGAAGTTCTCGAACTCTGTCGTCAAGTCGCCCTTTCCCTCGAACAAAAGCTTGCACGGACGCAATTTCCGCAAGCTTCTTTTGTGCGGGAGTTACACCACAGTTGGCAGCAGTTGGGGGAGTATTTGTTCCAGCTCGACCAGTACGCTCAGGCGGCAATGGCCTATCAGCACGCGATCGCCTGTCAACCTGAAGATATTCAATCATGGCTCGCTCGAGCAGAAGCCTTGGAGCATTTGCAATGCTTTGAAGAAGTTTTGTTCTGTTACGATCGCGTACTCCACATTCAGCCCGGACATCCGATCGCCCTTGCCGCTCGCCAACGCCTTCGCTCTCGGTTGTAGGAAGCTGAAATAATTAGAGTCGATTATTTTTACTTCTGTTTGCAGAACCAGAGATCGTAATACTGACTCCGATCCCTTATTTCATAATTTTGGCGGAAAATTGCTTTAAAGCGATCGCTAAATAGAGGAGGATTCGGGTCGTAATAACTTAAAAGAGAAAAGGGGTCGTCTCCTTTAGGAATCAACCAAATTTCAACCCGGCACGAACGAAAAATATCTAATGTACTATTGGGAAGGTCGAGACCTGCCTTTTGCATATCCATTAAGGCAGTCGAATCGAGAAAGTAAGGATGACCGGCAAAAACAGGAATAGGACGATAGTCAGTTAAAAAGTAATTGGAGCTGTTGCCATAACCCATTTCTATTGTTCGTTCGGGATACGATTGGGTCACTTGTTCGATATCGGCAACAATTGACGAGGCACTATCCGATCGGATATTACTAAGCAAGAAGACTCCCTTCCAAACTGCGTTTATAGATAATAAACCAGAAAAAATTAAAGCTAAAAAGATTAAAAAAATAGTTTTTGCAGAATAAAGTCTAAAGATTTGATTCTGATTTTTTACAAAATATATTTTTATTTCAACAATAATCAAAATACAAAAATAAACGACAATAGGAATATAGGGTAAAACGTGATGACTTCCAGAACCTGGTTTTGCAGCAACAATTGACGTTCCAAAAATTCCCAATAGTAATACACTTAAATATATGTAGTTTGAAGCAATAAATCTTTGGAAGCTACTAAGGTTTACTATGCGTAACTGAAGTAAAGTCAAGACTAATGGTAAAAGCAAAATCAGAGCGGTTTGAAAATTTTCTCTCAATAGCTGTAGGCTCAAACCATGATTTGCCGTGCGATCGATCCAAAGTAAATACTGAGTTAAAGAAATTTGAGGGAGTAGAAAGGGTAGTATAATAACGAGAGTTCCTAACAAGAGTGAAATCAGCGTCGCACTTAATCCAGATTGCGATAGCAACATAGCATAGACAGGAAGAAAGTACAAGACTGAAGTGACTTTTAAATTAACGGCAAAGCCAAAACCCAAAGCACATATAAGACACGCCAATCCTCGCTTTTGGGTAACAACTCCCCAAAGACTTAAAGTCACACAAAAAAGAATAAGCGAATCAGAACGAATTTGAAAGGCAACATTGAGGACTGTGTTACCAAAGGCTAAAATAGCCAAACTTCCATAGGCTGTACCTAAAACAGAAAGTGGATAATTTACCTTATTTTTAAGTACCAAAAATAATAAAACAAGATTAAAAACCAAACTAATAATAGTCGGAAGTTTTGCTATAATAAGACTGGGTTCAAATAGTCTCATGAAAAAGCCTACAACAAGAAAGAGGCTGGGTCCGTAGAGAGTGCTATATCGTTGGGGTGCTTCTAGGGAATGATAGAGCGGTTTTCCCTGTTGGACAATCCAAGAAACAGCGGCAACATATCCGTCTGTATGTTCGGTTATATATAGGTGTGTTCCATAGATTGAAACTAAACCCAAAAAACTGAGTAAAATAACAATAGAAAAAGCTGTCGAAAAAAGGCAAAAGACGTTTAATGCTTGATGCAATCGAGAAACAGACCCAGAAAAATAGCGATTATTATTTTTCATAGCGTATATCTCCAATAAAAGCGCGAAAATACTAATGTGGAAAACACTATAGATAAGCGCGATCGCGTCTGCTCTCTAGAGGGGACTCAGTCGATTATAATTTTGAAAGCTCCGAGTCAATCTTAAAATGAATCGACGTACTTTTCGCTTTATAACTGGGTTCTGCCTGACAATTGCGCTACTCGGACTCCAACCCATCGCGCGCTATTGGCAAGACGCGATCGCGCAGACTTCGGGAAACAACGCGCTGTACTACACTGTCTTAGACCGCAAAATCCCCCTGACAGTACGAGAGGACGCGATCGCGGTCTCCTTCAAGTCCTCCCCCCTTCCAGGAAGTCCTCCCAGAACCCGAGGAGAGGTACAATTCTCCCCTCTCCCCCTTTACCTCCAACTGCAAGAAGACTTGCAAAGGGAAGGCGAAAGGGAAACCGGCAGCTTAACGCGCGGCGGTGCGTCTCGCAGCTCGAGAGGAACCGAAGACTCAGCACCTCCAGAAGCACCTCCTCCCCGCGAAAGCACCAGATTTGCAGTGCAAGTGAGCCCTTTAAACGAAGAGTATGCCATCGCCAACCTCGTTTCAGGAACCGCAACCGACCTCCAAACGCGCATTGAAACCCAGCCTTATGTCGAAACCACCTTTCCCGTTCTCCAACGCGCAGATGTAGGAACCGCTACAGGAGGATCGATTGTTCTTCCCAACGAAATTATCCTCAGCTTTGAACCCAATACTTCCGACGAAGAACGACAAACTATCTTAACAGCCAACGGTCTCGAAATGATTCGACCCCTGCGGTTTACCGAAAATCGCTATGTGGTGCGATCGCGCGAAGCCGTCGGCCTCGAAGTCCTGCGCGCCATCGAACAACTCAACGCCATCGCCTCGATTCGTTCGGCAACGCCCAACTTCATCCAAACCATAAGCGATCGCACCCTCTCCTCAGCCTCCGAACAAACCCTCCCCTTCTCTCCTCCCGACGCACCCCTGTTGTCGATGCAGTGGCATCTCAACAGCATTCCCCTATCGTCGTGTCTCGATCGGCACCTCCCTAACTTAGTCTCGTCGGGTGAAGACTTAGGCCAGTGCTTGCAAAATGCAACCCCTCAACCCAACAACCAACGCACCGATATTCGCGCGACCGAAGCTTGGCAGCAAAGTCAGCAAGGTGAGGGGATCGTCGTTGCCGTGATTGATAGTTGGATTCAGTGGGACCGCCCAGACTTAGAGCCAAATCTTTACTCGACAGCCGATACTCCTGGAAAATTACCAGGAGAAATACACGGATGGGATTTCGTCGAAAATGATAGCGACACCCGCATTAGTCCCGCAGAATTCAATTTAATTGGCGGCAAATTTGAAGATGCGTTTCTCCTCACCGACGAAGAACTGCGCCAACAGTATCCAGAAACTTTCAACCGCATTCAAACCCGTCGCGTTGAATCTTCCCCAACCGAAGTCGCCCAAAAAGTTCGTTCGGTTCTCGCCAACGAGGTAGCGGGAGATTTTCACGGAACAATGGTTGCAGGAGTTATTGCAGCGCGTTCCCCCCAAGAACTCGGTGCCACTGGCGTTGCCCCAAGAGCAAAAATTTTGCCCGCACGAGTGATGGGATTAAACGATAGCTTTTCCTTGTCGGGCTATTTAGAGGCGATCGCGTATGCGGCGGCGCGCGGAGCAGATATTATCAATATTAGTTTGGGTTCGCCCCTTCCAGCCCAGGGGGAAGTCGAATTAATAACCGAAGTATTGCAAAATAACCCCAAACTGATTGTCGTCGCTTCGGCGGGAAACGAAAATCGCGGAGAATTGAGCTTTCCGGCTGCCATTCCCGGCGTAGTTGCCGTGGGTGCGACTAATATTTACGGCGATCGCGCCCCCTACAGTAATTTTGGCTCGACAACGACCAACGGGCAAGGTTTGACGTTGGTTGCACCGGGAGGCGATAATTCCATCCCTCGTCCGCTAGGCTGGATTTTAACCACAGGCGGTACGGGCTCGGATCTGTTCTGGCAGGGAATTCCGACTTCCCGCTTGCAACCCGACTGGGGACCGAATTGGGACGAACGCGGTCGCTATCGCTGGACCACTGGAACGTCCTTTGCCGCACCAGCAGTGACGGGAGTTGTGGCTTTGATGAAAGGAGAAGATGGGGCGCGTCGTCTGGCTCGCGATCGATTAGTGGCAATTTTAAAAGAAACGGCTAGTTATGAGGGACTACGCTTCTCCTCGGAGGAACGCGAGCGCTATCAAACCAACGCTTCGAGTTCGAGGGTTTCGGCAAACCAGTATTTTTTCGGCAGCGGTTTAGTCAATGCTGAGGCGGCAGTGCAAGCAGTGAAGCGATCGCTTTAATAATTAATAATTGATAATTCACGTCTGATGTGAATTAGAGTCGGGGCGTTACGACTTAAGGCAGAAGGCACCAGGGCAGAGGGCAGAAGTGGATACCCAATTTAAATGCGCGACAGCTTATGCTGAAGAAATTTAGATTTTAACGAAAAATCGTGGTTTCGGCATCTAATTCTCATTATTCATTATTCATTATTCATTATTCATTATTCATTATTCATTATTCATTATTCATTATTCATTATTCATTATTCATTATTCATTATTCATTATGTTTAAGCGTCCCTATCATATTGTCCTCTACGGTGCCAGTGGTTTTGTTGGCAGACAGACCGTGGGTTACTTCGCTCGCCAGACTTTCGCCGAGCCGGTGCGTTGGGCGATTGCCGGACGCAACCGCCAGAAGTTGGAAGCCGTTCGAGCCTCTGTGGGTGCTGCGGTAGATATCCTGGTAGCCGATAGCCAAGAGCAACAGGCAGTTGATAACATTGTCTCTCAAACCCAGGTACTTCTAAACGCAGCCGGACCCTTTGCCCTCTACGGCGATTCCCTCGTCGATGCCTGCGTTCGCTTTAAAACCCATTATGTAGACATTACTGGCGAAACGCCTTGGGTCAAAACGTTAATCGATCGCTACCATTCCCAAGCTGCTGCCGATGGCACTCGCATCATTCCCTGTTGTGGCTTTGATTCTGTGCCGTCAGATTTGGGGACTTATTTGGTGGTTCGTCATTTGCAACGGCAAGGGGGAGTCTCCTGTCGGTCGGTGAGGGCCTATTTCCAAGCCTATGGCGGCTTTAACGGCGGAACCCTAGCCTCAGCTTTGAATTTATACGATTCGCAACAGACGGCACAGTTTAGCGACCCCTTCTTGCTAAACCCGTCGGCGCGTCCTACTAAAATCGAGAGAGAGCGTAACCGCGACCCCGAAACTCCGTTTTTTGACTCGGAGATCGACACTTGGGTCGGTCCTTTCTTTATGGGGCCAGTCAACACTCGCGTTGTTCGCCGCAGTTGTGCTTTATACGATCGGTGGCAGGAGTCCTACGGACGCGATTTTACGTATCAAGAGTATCTCAAGTTCGACCCCCCTTTGGCTGGACTCCAAGCGATGGGAGTGACGAGTGGATTGGCTCTTTTTATGGGGGTTTTGCAACAGCCCCAACTGCGATCGCTTTTACGTCCAATTTTACCTCAACCGGGTAGCGGACCTTCCCAACAAACGATGGATGAAGGTTGGTTTTCCTGCGAGTTGGTGGGAACTGCTACGGACGGACGTAAGGTACGGGCAGTGATTCGCGATCGCGGAGATCCCGGCAACCGAGCTACTGTTAAATTGGTTTGCGAATCGGCTTTAAGTTTGGTTTTACAAAGCGACGAACTGCCGGGAGGTCAAAAGCGGGGAGGCATTTTGACTCCGGCGACTGGGTTAGGTGAGGTGTTGGCAGAACGGTTACGTCGAGCTGGGATGACTTTAGAGCTAAATTAACTAATACGATAGAATTTTTTAACTTGAAGCCAAATATCTTTAACCCAATTTTATGCGGGAGCGTTGGGAGCAAATTTAGGATTGCTATAGCAAGATTCTTTCAAACTGAACGACCCATCAAATTCATGCTACTAATAGTATCGGCGCATTGTTGAGTTACCCTAGCCAGTTCATCCCGATCTTTGGAACTTGGCGGTTGAATTAAGTCTCCAATTCTAACTGTTATAGGTACGGGTCGGGGAAGAAGACTGCTACCGCTGAAAATTTCCTGGGTTCCCCACAAAGATACAGGTAGGAGCGGCGCTCTGGAGCGATAGGAAAGAAATGCAGCTCCCTGCTTAGGATTTGTAATTTGTCCATCAAAATGACGTTTTCCTTCTATAAAAATTCCAACTGCCCACCCTGCCTTTAAAAAAGAAAGTGACTTCCGAATCGTACTATGAGCCTGACCTCCTCGATTAACTGGATAAGCTCCGTTTAAGTTGACGGGGAACTGATTACTGATTACTGATTACTGATTACTGGTAACTGATTACTGATAACTGGTAACTGGTAATACCAATTTAAGATGACGTTGCATAGATTGTCTTCCCCTCAATTCGCGATGAGTGTAATGGTGTGTTACGCTCCGCTAACACACCCTACTTGATTCTGTGCAGCTTCATGTCAATCTGGTATAACTGGTAAAATGTTACTTTGTTCTGGGATGATTGGAGTGGGGGGAAGGAGTGGAATTCAACATTTTCATGCCCTCCTCAACAGCCTCAATTTCGCTCAGCGTTGGCAGCGCTTCATCAAACTTATTGAGCAAGCGACTGTCTGTACGGCGCGCCTTCCACTCATCGGGGGGCAATTGTCGTACCGCCGCGCGAATTTTAGCAATATCTGTTTCTCCTGGGGGAACGCGAACCTCCTGACCCGATTGGAGTAAGATTTCTTCAGTTTGCTCGGGCAGGCGAACGGCCACTTCTCCTTCCCAAGCAAAGAATAAAATCTCTCCATTGAGATCGTCAGGAATCTTAACGTAAACTGTTGTTCCGCGAATTCCAGCAATTCCTCCGGGGGTGACAATTTCGGCAGGAACCGTTTGTCCCGGTTCGACCCAAGTAATCATTTCACCCGATTCTAAATCCAGTTGGTTGGAGGGTTGTAGGGTTAAAGTGGCATCGCCGCCAATGCGAAACGCTAAACCATTGCTGAGATCGACCTGTGCGAGGGCATCTCCTTCAGTACGAAGGGTTTCGCCAACTTGTAAGTCCATCCCTTCTTCTCCAGATACCTCCTGGGTTTGGGGGGGTTTCACCCAGACGGGTTGTTGTTGAATTTCGCTCAAAGTCGCTTCTGGAGACGGAGAGGAGGGACTGATAGTGGGGGAATTGGGCGAGGTTTCTGTGGGTGCTGGAGAGGAAGGACTGCTAACAGAAGAGTTAGGTGAATTTACGGTAGAGGTTGGGGACGAACCACAGCCTATGAGAATGGTAGAAAGGCCGAGAATTGTCAGCGTGCAGTAGAAGGCATTGAATTGGAGAGCTTTCATCAACCTGGGTCAAAGTAAAGAGTAATTTTGACAGCGGTTGCACCCCGAATGGTCAAAACGGACAACAAGCGCGCGATCGCGACGGAACGCGCGCCTTAAACTTTAGTGATTCAATTAGCCAATGCGTTGTTTCCGATGACTTGCGCAAAGCAATTCTAGGGTAGCGAATCCTTGACGAGAACCGCAACCGATCTCAATCTGTCTGAGACGAAATAGAGATTGAGGGTTTCCATTCAGATTCAGGTCGCGATTTTTGGAAGGGGACGCGATCGCGGTACGATTTTGAAAGGATAAATGACAAGACTGCGATCGCGGGGAGTTAAACGCGCTGATTTTATGCCAAACGCTTGTATTATTGGATTGGGACGCTCGGGAATGGCGGCTTCGCGGCTGTTGAAACGGGAGGGGTGGGACGTAATTTTGAGCGATCGCGGCTGTTCGGAAGCCCTACAGCAACAGCAGCAACAGCTCGAACGAGAAGAAATTACTGTTAAATTGGGCGATCGTTTTGTTCTCCCCGATCAAAATCTCCCCCAACTGATTGTCGTAAGTCCCGGCGTACCTTGGGATTTGCCCGTCTTGGTGGAGGCGCGCGATCGCGGGATCGAAACCATTGGGGAAATGGAACTCGCTTGGCAGCATCTCAAACATTTCCCTTGGGTGGGCATTACGGGAACCAACGGCAAAACGACGACAACTGCCCTCACCGCCGCAATTTTCCAAGGGGCGGGACTGGATGCTCCTGCTTGTGGGAATATCGGTTATGCGGCTTGCGAACTGGCGTTGAAGGAAGAAGTAGGGGCGGGGTTACCCCGCCCAGAAGTAGGGACGGGGTTATCCCGCCCAGAAGTAGGGACGGGGTTACCCCGTTCCTTCGATTGGGTTATCGCCGAAATCAGCAGCTATCAAATCGAATCGTCTGCCCAACTTTCTCCTCAAATTGGCATCTGGACCACGTTTACGCCCGATCATCTCAGCCGTCACTATACCCTCGATAATTATTACAACATTAAAGCTTCTTTGTTGGAGCGCTCTCACCAGCAAATTTTAAATGGCGACGATGCTTATTTGAGGGAAAATGCGACAGATCGCTTTCAAGATGCGGTGTGGACAAGCGTTTCGGGAAAAGAAGGATTGCCCGGTTCGCGCGATCGCGGTGCGTATTTGGACGGTGAAGGGTGGGTTGTTTTTGCTGGAAAACGTATTATTCCCGTTAATTTGCTGAAAATGGTGGGCGCGCACAATCGGCAAAATTTACTCATGGCAGTGGCAGCGGCAAAATTGGCGGGAATTGACAACGACGCGATCGCGATCGCCATAGAAACATTTCCCGGCGTTCCCCATCGCCTCGAATTCATCTGTACCTACGCTGGTGCGGACTTCATTAACGATAGTAAAGCGACCAACTATGACGCGGCACAAGTGGGTTTAGCTTCTGTCAAAACTCCTGCTATTTTAATTGCAGGTGGAGAAGCGAAAGCTGGAGACGATACAGCTTGGTTAAAAACAATTCAAACCCAAGCCATTAAAGTGCTACTCATCGGCGAAGCAGCACCGATTTTTGCCCAGCGTTTGCAACAAATCGGTTACGAAACGTGGGAAGTTGTAGAAACAATGGAAAATGCTGTGGCTCGGGCGGCAGAATTAGTGGAATTACTCGATGCGGCAGTCGTATTGCTGTCTCCTGCCTGTGCTAGTTTCGACCAGTATCGCAGTTTCGAGCATCGCGGCGAACATTTTCGTCAGTTATGCGAAACGCTAGCAATGAACAATGAATAATGAATAATGAATAATGAATAATTGCCTCTTATTAAAAGAATCGGATACCGCCAACTTTTAGTAATTCCCGGCTTGTTCCTCAAATTGGTGAATTTTTCCTGCCTGGGTTCGCTACCCGGTAAGTAGAAGCGCTGATGCGGAGTCGGGAGCGCTTGGTGAATTCTTCTATTCTTCCATTCTTCCGAAGCTATAGTTTTACAACTCAAATCAAAATGCTATAGAGATAGAATTAACTCTGACGAGAGGAATTGAAAAACCAAGAAAAAAGAGAACAGACAACTTAGAAAAGGTCATTTGGCTTTTCATATACGGATTTGGTATAAATAAGTGGGTGCGTAAAGATCGATTCCCCGTTGTGCAAAATCGAGACTCCTATGACGCGAGTCCAAACTAAGGGAAGAGAACTCGTTGATTTTATTCAAGTATTTAGACGGTTTTTCCCAGCCATGCTCCATTTTCATACCGTTCCCCAAAAGATAGCTCGTATAGTTTTACCCAATTCCTTCTCCAAAGCTTTCCCTTGGGTTCCCACTCGGTTAAGGTGCTGGTTGCAAGATTTGAAAATCCATCAGAAGATGAATCTAGCGTATGCGATCGCGTTAGGAGTTGCCACGACTGGAACGATTCTCGGAGTTTTAATCGGGGGTTATTACGAGCGCCAAGCGGAAGTGCAAATCGAAGATGCGATTGAAGAAAGTGCTCTGCCGAGGCAGTTGCGAGCGAGTCTTCATCACGTCCTCATCCATTGGGAAAGATTTGAAAGCCGGTTAGAGCAACCGGATATTGCCGACGAGCACTATACTCTCTTCCTGAAATACCTAGATCGAGCAGAGCGAGCGTGGTTAGACCTCCAAAAGTCTTATGCCTCATCCCAAGTGGATGAAACCCCAGAAGAAATAGAAGTTTTCGATAACTTGAATCGAGAATATGACGGTTTGATTCAGAGGTATAGAGGACAGGCAGATACTCTCGTTAAAAGTTTTTACTCTACTGATAGGTCGCCAGAGAATGTCGCAAAAATTCGTGCGTATTTAAGAGAATTTAATTTAAGTCCTGCGACCCTGAAACTGCACCAAATGAGCCACGATGTTGAGGTTATTATTGAAGTAACGGAAGAAGAACAAGGAGAAGCCCAAGAAAATTCACGAAAAGCCCATCGTCTCAAAATACAAATTGTTGCGGTCAATATTTTACTATCTGGTATCATTGCTATCCTGCTCATTCGATACACAAGCCGAACGATCGCACAACCCATTCAAGAATTAACCGATGCGGTTCAACGCGCTACCCAAGAATCAAATTTCGATCTAAAAGTGGTCGTTGAAGGCAACGATGAGGTTGGAGGACTAGCTCGCTCATTCAATTATCTCAATTATTCAGTTCAACAGCTCCTCGAACAGCAGCAAAGAACCAAACAACAATTAGAAGACCAAAATCTCCAATTGAAAGAATTGCTCGAACAATTACACCAAAGTCAAATTCAACTTGTGCAAAACGAAAAAATGTCGAGTTTGGGGCAATTGGTAGCCGGAGTCGCCCATGAAATTAATAATCCTGTTAGCTTTATCCACGGTAATTTAGCTCACTTGAGCGAATATGCGCAAAATTTGCTTGATTTCGTACAACTTTACCAGCAGCATTATCCAAATCCCGTTTCTTCCATTACCCTGCAAGCTGAAGAGATTGATTTTGAGTTTTTGCGGGAAGATTTGCCTCGACTCCTGAAGTCCATAGAAACAGGAACTCAACGCATTCGCCAAACGGTTTTGTCCCTGCGTAACTTTGCGCGAATGGATGAGACAGAATTAAAAACGGTCGATCTCCATGAGGGACTCGATAATACGCTGTTGATTTTGAAACACCGTCTGAAGGCGACATCGGAACGTCCGCAAATTGTAACGAACAAAGTCTATGGCGATTTGCCACTGATTGAGTGTTATGCCGGACAACTCAATCAGGTGTTTATGAATATTTTACTGAATGCAATCGATGCGATCGAAGAATTAAACACCCAACGAATGGATCGAGAAATACGAGATCGTCCCGGTTGGATTACGATTGAGACATCGGTGGTAAATTCGGAATGGGTAAAAATTGAAATTGCGGACAATGGCATTGGAATGTTACAGAGAATTCAACAACAGATTTTCAACCCTTTCTTCATCACTAAACCGGTAGGAAAAGGAACGGGGATGGGAATGGCGATCTGTCACCAGATTGTGACGCAAAAGCATGGCGGCAAGCTAGACTGTTGTTCGGTGCTGGGAGAGGGAACGCAGTTTACAATCCAAATTCCGATTCAACAGTCTGCCTGAATTTGCTATATAGTTTAAGAATAGGAAAGTCCTATTGAAGCGTTATTGGGATAGAGGTCAGAAGTGTTTAATTGGTTCCGCAGACAGTTTAACGATCCGGGCAAACCCGAACAAGAACAAGACCAGCCGGAAACAACACAAGAGGCTGAGTCGGAGTCCGAAACCGAAACTGCGGAACCGACGGCAGAGCAAGTTCAACAGGAAAATTACCTGAAATGGGCGAAAACAGCCTATCAAAGCATTCAGCAGCGTCAGACAGAGACGACTGAAGCAACGCCAACTGAGGACGCTGAAACGGAAGAGGAAACTGCCGTTGCCGAATCAGACGTTGAACCGGTTGCTGAAGTTGAACCTCAAATTGCTGAAGTTGAACCCGAACCCGAATCCGAACCAGTTGCTGAAGTTGAACCTCAAATTGCTGAAGTTGAACCCGAACCCGAATCCGAACCGGTTGCTGAAGTCGAACTCGAACCCGAATCCGAACCGGTTGCTGAAGTCGAACTCGAACCCGATACAGAACCCGATGTCGAAGCGGTTGCTGAAGCGGAACCCGAAGTCGAAGTTAGCCAACCCCCTGCCGCAGAAGAAACCGAAGCACCCACTCCCGCATGGATGCGCAAATCCGATGCCTTTGAACGCCTCAAAGCCACAGCAATTGAAACCCCAGAATCCGAGGCTAAATCGACCGAAACCACAAAACCCGCCAAGAGACCCGGTTTCCCCGGACTTAGCTTTGATGAAGAATTCCTGTGGTCGGCGCGCGTGTTGGCAGAACAGGGACGCAACCCCGAAGAGGTTGACCTCGAAGAAATTAGCTGGTTGAAGCGACTGCGCCAAGGTTTGGGGAAAACTCGCCGGGGTTTAGTTAACCAATTGAAGGCGGTTGTGGGTCAAGGACCGCTGAATGCCGATGCGGTGATGGAAATCGAGGCGCTGCTGTTGCAGGCAGATGTGGGCGTTGAGGCGACAGATTATATTATTGAAACGTTACAAGAAAAATTGCGCGAAGAGGCCCTTCCGCCCGAGGAAGCGATCGCGTATCTTAAGAAAATCCTCTGCGATTTACTCGACGCACCCCTAGAAAATCCCGATAATCCCCTCTTAGTTCCCGAAAAGGACATCCTCAACATTTGGCTGCTGACGGGAGTCAACGGCGCGGGAAAAACGACGACCCTCGGAAAACTCGCACGCCTCGCCCAAAAATCTGGCTATCGCTGCTTAATTGCTGCAGCCGATACCTTCCGCGCGGCGGCAGTGGAACAGGTGAAGGTGTGGGGAGAACGGTCGGGTACGCCGGTTATTGCTAATCAGGGTAAAAATACTGACCCAGCAGCGGTGGTGTACGACGCGATCGCCGCCGCGCGATCGCGCAATACCGAACTGTTACTGATCGACACCGCCGGACGCTTGCAAAATAAGAAGAATTTGATGGCAGAATTGGCAAAAATTCGCCGCATCATTGACAAACAAGCGCCAGAGGCTAAAGTTGAATCCCTCCTCGTCCTTGATGCCACCCTCGGACAAAATGGTCTGCGCCAAGCCGAAGTTTTTTCGGAAGCGGCAAAACTGAGCGGTGCGGTCTTGACAAAACTTGACGGAACTGCTAAGGGCGGGGTAGCCTTGGCAGTGGCGCGCCAACTCGATCTCCCCATCCGTTTCATTGGCGCGGGAGAAGGAATTGAAGATTTACGACCTTTTTCGAGTTATGAGTTTATCGAAGCATTGTTGAGCGAGTGATGGCATTTCTCAAAATAGATGCGGCGAGCCCAAGTCTAAAAGCCTTAGCTTTTAAAATTGTCGAAAATGAGATTTATTAACCCCAAAACAGACTACGCTTTTAAGAAAATCTTTGGTTCTGCTGAAAGCAAAGATATTCTAATTAGTTTTCTCAATGCCTTGATTTACAACGGCAGTTCTACAATTGAAGACTTAGAAATTATCAATCCCAACTTGCCGCCTAGAGTTCAGGGTTTGAAAGATACTTACTTAGATGTTAAAGCGAAACTCAGCGACGGCATCCTTGTTATTATTGAAATGCAAGTTTTGAACGTGCAGTCCTTTGGCAAAAGAGTATTGTTCAACGCCGCTAAAACCTATGCCTTCCAACTGCAAGCAGGCGAAGGCTATCGAATGCTAAAACCGGTCATTGCCTTGACTTTGACCGATTTTGAAATGTTCGACAAGCGCAAGCATTTTACCTCCCGTTTTGTTTATCGAGAAGTATCCGACGCTTCGCTTTATCCCGAAAACGATATCGAGCTGGTCTTTGTTGAATTGCCGAAGTTTACCAAAGAACTCGACCAGCTCGAAACCATTACAGATAAATGGATTTACTTTATTAAATCCGCGCGATCGCTCGACAGCATCCCCGAAAAGATGAACGATACTCCCGAACTCCGTCAAGCTTTTCAAATTGCGAACCAGGCCAATTTAAACCCCGAAGAACTCGAAGATTTTGAACGTCGAGAAATGTTTATTTATGACCAACAGGGAGCAGTTAATCTCGGTCGAGAAGAAGGCAGAGAAGAAGGACTCCAACAAGGTCTTCAACAGGGTCTTCAACAGGGTCTTCAACAAGGTCTCCAGCAAGGTCGAGAAGAAGAAAAACGCGCGATCGCGCGAAATTTACTCGATCGCCTCGACGACGAAGCCATCGCCGAAATTGCACAGTTAAGCCTCGAAGCCGTTCGGGACTTGCGCGCCGGTAGGCTACAGGAATAGGAAAGAACGCCAAACCCCCTCGACAAAGGAGGGGGCTTGACAGAATGCAGACACAGTGAATCAAAAATTAGACAGCTTGTCTGTTCAAACCGACTTCAGCCGCTGTACGATTCAGCATCGATTGCTGGCGACTGCGTGCAGCGCGATCGCGATTGTAAAATAGACTGCGCGCTTGTTGTTGCACTGAAGGAGTTGCCGGTACAGTCGGCGCAGGATTAACTGTCGATGTTCCTCCCCGTTGATAGGCAACGCCGCGATACACGAGATTCTTCGTCGGTTGCAGGACGGGGGGCTTTTTCAGATTGCGGAATCGCCAATCGGCACCCCGGTATTGACCGCCGACTTGACCTTGAGTCGTTTCTACTGCCGGGGGGTTGTAGTCGTAGCTGATGCCTCGATAGCAAAGTTTCATGGTTTCGCCTCCTAATTTAGGTGTGCTGACATTAGAGGCGCGTTCCTTCGGGAATTGTCCCTAC
Source organism: Cyanobacteriota bacterium (assembly GCA_034189065.1). GTDB lineage: Bacteria > Cyanobacteriota > Cyanobacteriia > Cyanobacteriales > Spirulinaceae > FACHB-1406. The sequence goes on along the minus strand of JAXHVQ010000013.1, from coordinate 523 downwards.
TTCCGTCCCTTCAGTCATCTGACTGGGAGAGATGAACGATTTGTTTTGCTTTCTGTATCTATTGTTACTGTTTTCTATAAAAATGTCAACCTTTCCTGAAAACTTTATGGGTTCTGGGTTATATAAAATCCGGTTGAATAGCCTAAGTTAAGGCTGACGGGGGGATGGGGAGATGGGGAGCGGTCAGACCCCGCGTCGGCGTAAGACGCAAGGGAACGCTGACCGAGGGGAGATGGGGAGAGCGGGAGATGGGGAGATGGGGAGAGCGGGGGATGGGGGACTGGGGGACTGGGGGACGGGGGGAAATATCTGTAGCATTTTTTGAGGGATGTCAAATAAGTTGAGAATCCCTACCCGCACACAGCCCCTCCTCTCTAACCGTGAGTCGTCCGTCAGGAGAGATAATTATTCATTATTCATTATTCATTATTCATTATTCATTATTCATTATTCATTATTCATTATTCATTATTCATTATTCATTATTCATTATTCATTATTCATTATTCATTATTCATTGTGA
>JAXHVQ010000129.1:0-17672 GCA_034189065.1 Cyanobacteriota bacterium | reverse complement strand
TAAAAATTAAAAATTAAATACAAGTCCCCCCTGCTCCCCCTGCTCCCCCTGCTCCCCCTGCTCCCCCTGCTCCCCCTGCTTCCCCTGCTTCCCCTGCCCATCACAACACTATATTCAGCAAGCCCTATTTTAGAGTGGGGGTTGGAGATGAATTTCTGCCCATTCTGCTTCAGAGAGTGGCGCGATCGCAAGTTCAATTTTAAAATAATCTCGCGCCGCTTGAATCATCGCTTCGACCACGGTTTGCACCAATTCGTCGCCAGTTGACGAGAGCGGCAATTGTACCGGTGCGATCGCCGACCCAAAGACTTGCTCGAATAACGTCGAATCCCTTGACAAACGCATGGAACCGTGCTGTAGAAGAACGCCATCTCGCCGAACTTGGGCGCTACCGATGAGTTTTTCGCCGCGTTCGGTTACGAGATCTGCCGCCGTTGCGGTACTGAAACAACTGGGATGGTGAATATAGCCGCGTCCTGCCTGTCCGTAGTGAAGTTTCAGGCCGAGCGATCGCCACCCTTGAATGAGAAAATGACAAATGGTTTCGTAGGCGATCGCGCGTCGCAGATTAGCTAATTCCGAAGTTACCAGCATATACGTTAAATCGCCCTGGTGCAAAACCGCCCGTCCCCCCGTCGGACGGCGCACAATATCGATGGGTTTTCCTTGCCAGGACAACTCGTGCCAAAATTCAGGATAGCGGCGTTGGTGATAGCCCAGGGAAATTGCAGGCGTATCCCAAGTATAAAACCGGAGAGTCGGCACGCGATCGCCTTTTCGCTGTGTCCTTTGCAAATAGCGATCGATTTGCATCTGAACCTTTCCCGGCGCATTCAACAGCGGAATGAAGCGCCACGTTGTTGTTTGTTCTTTGTCATTTGTCATTTATAAATGGATATCTAGGACGTTATTGAAGAAAGTGGGGGATGTTGACAAATTACCGTTGAGTTGATTCGCCGTTGGGTTCGCTAACAAAAGATAGGGTACAGCGACAAAGGTGTGTTACGCTGCGCTAACACACCCTACAGATAGAGACTTTGCGTAAGTCCTATAGATTTAGCTAAAAAGTTCTTTAACTAAACAACTAAACCCAGGCAGAAGCGGAGTTGCCAGTAAATCCCGAGCAAACAAAGTTGCGACGAGCTTAAGCATTGCTTGTTCGCGCCGATAAACTTTAATTTCTTGCTTGTAACGATCCAAGACCCAATATTCTTGCACTCCTTGGGTGGAATAAAGTTTGAGCTTTAACTCTAAATCTCGCCGTCTATCTTTACTCCCTTTCGACAGTACCTCAACAACCAACTCGGGCGCATCGGTTAAATGTCCCGATTCATCTAAGCATTCTTCTAATCGCTCATTGCTTGCCCAAACTACGTCAGGAATCACGCTATCTGTAGCTGAAAAGATAACACCGGGTGCAATTGTAGCTCGACCCAAACCTGTTTGACGCGACCAAGTCTGTAGCGCGGAATACACATTTCCAGTAACCTCCTGGTGCTTCCAATGAGGCGCTCTCGTCACAATCAATTTTCCATCAATAATTTCATAACGTTTCCCGTCTTTTGGAAAGAGTTCTAAATCGTCAATAGTCCAGCGAATTTGGGATGTAGCTATCATTTGCGAGTCGGGTTCGATTAACGGATGAATTTCGGAGTTAGAGACGAGAAACGAATGACTAAACTAGGTTTTAGGTTTTAGGTTTTAGAACCAATGACTAATGACGAAGGACAAATATAAACCGTGCCGCCCCTTATCCGTTAGCGGCACACCACCTAGACATCCGTTTATAAATGACAAATGACTACTGACCAAACTCAGCTTGCAGGGGTTCGCTTTGCTCGTCGGCGATCGCGGCCACCAAAGTAATCGTGCGCGACACTTCCTCCGGGGACAAGTCAGCAACCGTGCGCTTAGCCGACAGTACAATTTGCTCGTTATAAATCCCAAAACACGCTTCAAACGTCTCTTGCCAGTTCATTTCCATCAATTTGCGCAACAACGCTGGTTCGTCTTTCGCCGGTAGCGGCAATACCGTCGCCCAAACCGCAAACATATCTTCGTCGGTTTCCCCCGTCATCTGTACGAAAACTTCGACGGTGCCGTACTGAAACTTCCATAAAAACCCCTCTTCGCCTTTACTCACCATCGCCGTCTCTTCCGAGTCCAAGCTGGAGATTGCATTTTCAATCACCTCGCGACGGCTGGTTTGCTCTTCGATCAACTCATCGGAGATCATTTCCGCATCGGCATCGGCGATCGCGACGGTTTCCATTTCTTCTTGGGTTGTCATAGCACAAATAGGTAATTTATTCAGTTCTCAACTCTTAATATATCCTTTAAGCCGATTCTCCCGCCGTTTTCACCGCAGCTTGGCTCGACTTGGCAATGTAAATGCCTCCCAAGACTACCGCAAAGGATATGCCATCGACAACACTCAACTTCTCGGCGAAAATAATCCAGGCTAAAATGGCGCTGCACAACGGTTCTAGCAATAAAAACAGACAAACGAAACTGGAGGAAAAATGATTAAGACTGTTGGCTAATAATCGCTGTCCGATGCCTTCGCAAAATGCGCCGAGACCAATAACCGCCAGCCATCCCGAAGCGGTTGTGGGAAATAGGGGTTCTCCCGCCCCGATAATAAAGGGAAACAGCAATACCGAGCCGATGGTGCAGCGACAGAGTAAGATTGCCGTAGCATCGAAGCGATCGCGCAATTTTTCCACTAACAGAAAGTAGACAGCTAGAAATACCGCCGACAGCAGTGCCAAGGCATCGCCGCCCAAACTGCCATCGGCCACCTGAAAATCTCCCAGGCCCAAAGCCAGAGCCCCCGCCAAGGCGACTCCCGTCCCCAGTATAAATCGGCCATCGAAACATTGACCGAAAAATAGCCATCCGCCAACGCTGGCAAAAATGGGAGTTAAATTATTCAATAAAACCGAATTCGCGACGCTGGTGAGGGTTAATGACATCGCCCACAAGACGAGAGAGGCTGTCGCAATAACGCCTACAGCCACCAGTAGGAGAGCGTGGCGGAGAGTCAGAGGAGGTTGGGTGACAGGTTCGGGATTTGCCAGACGGTTGCGAGCGGCCGCGATCGCGCGAATGGTACCAAACAGGACGGCAAAAATCCAAAAGCGATTGAATACCGTTGCATTAGCCCCGATTTCCACTTCGCTGAAGCGGATGAAAATAGCGGCAAACGAAACAGCAATGAGGGCAACGAACAACGAAACGAGAGCTAGGGAGTCCGAACGGACTGCGACTTTTAGGGGCTTGACAAGTTGGAGTTGAGGTGCAGTGGACACGACTTTTACGGCGAACAGCGACAGAAGGGTGCAAAACAAACCTTAATTATGGTCTGATAAGGCCGCGATCGCAAACATAAAGTTTTTCTATTGTTCCAGCTTTTGTTTTCCCTCTCCCCACCGCACTTATTGCCAACACCTAATCAAGTTCGCAACAGTTCTATCCTTGCGTAGAATACCCAATCTACACAAACCCGATTTAGGATAAGATATTTGCTCAACCGCTCGCACTTCGCCCCCTATGAAACTCGTTTGTTCCCAAAGCGACCTCAACGCCAACCTTTCCCTCGTCTCCCGCGCCGTTCCCAGCCGTCCCACTCACCCCGTCCTGGCTCATATTCTGCTGTCGGCTGACGAAAAGACCCAAAAAGTCCTCCTGCGGGCTTTTGACCTCAGTTTGGGCATCCAAACAAGCTTCAGCGCCCAAGTTAGCGTTGGGGGAACCATTACCCTCCCCGCCAAATTGTTGGGAGATATTGTTTCGAGGTTAAGCGAGGGCGAAATTGAAATTGTCGATGAAGGAGGAGACGAAGGCGAAAATAGCGGAATTGTTGCGCTGATAGCCACCTCGGGACGCTATCAATTTCGCACAATGGACGCGGAGGATTTTCCCGACCTGCCCCAAATTGGAGAGCAAGGAGATGCTGAAACTCTCCTATTACCGGCGAAAATTTTAACCGAAGGACTGCGCGCCACGCTTTTTGCCGCCAGCACCGAAGAAACGAAGCAAGTTTTGACTGGCATTCACTTGGCGTGCAACGAAACGGAACTCGAATTTGCTGCAACTGACGGACATCGTTTAGCTGTCGTTTCTTTGGATACCGCAGACGTAGCAGAAGAAGAAAGAGAGGAAGAGGGAGAAGAGAAGGAAACTCCGCCTGTAAATTCCTCTGAGTCCCCCGTTGAAGTTACCATTCCAGCTAAAGCGTTGCGGGAGCTGGCAGCATTGCTTTCGACATGGGAAGGAGCGGATATTGTTGAGTTAAACTTTGATGATTCTCAAGTCGCCTTTGAGTTAGGCGGGAAAGATAACAATGGTATTCAAGCGCGTCGTCTCACCAGTCGCAAATTAGAAGGGGCCTATCCCGCTTACGAGCGTTTAATTCCAGACGATTTTACGCTTTCGGCAATAGTAGACCGCAGGCTTTTGATTGCTGGAGTGGAACGAGTGGCAGTGTTGACAGATTCTAAAAATCATGTAGTTAAGTTTAGTTTAAATAGCGATAAGTCGGAACTCGAGCTGTCGGTCGATACCATTGATGTAGGTAAGGCGCGGGAATTTATAGAAATGCAAATTTCGGGAGAAAGTATCGAGGTTGCTTTTAATGTGAAGTATTTGATGGATGGATTAAAGGCGCTTCCGACATCGAATATAATGATGCAGATGAACGAACCAAAACAACCGGTCATTTTTACTCCTCTCGGCGGCGTGAAAATGACATATTTGGTGATGCCGGTTCAGTTGCGGGATTAAGGCGGGGAGGGAAACGAAGAGATTTCGTCACGTTTATTTAGTTTAGGGGCTATAGTAGTAAAGTGGAAAAAATCTCTACGTTCAAAAATGGACGTGGGCTTTCACAACTGGAGTAAAGTTTAATGGCGATTACACAAGATCATAATCTACATTTCAGTCCCATAATTCCCAAAGAGTCGGATATCGAATTGTACCGGCAGACTCAAAGCGTCTTAGCTTCTCGCCTGAAAACCAATCGTCAGACACATCGATTTAAAATTGCTGAAGAGGATGGCAACGAACAAGCAATTGTCATTCCGGCTGATGCCTTACAATTTGTAGCGGACATTTTGTCCCAAATGGCTCAAGGCAACGCGATCGCGCTGATTCCGGTTCGCGCAGAACTTACGATTCAAGAAGCAGCAGATATTCTGAATGTTTCACGTCCTTTCGTGGTTAAATTAATCGAGTCCGGGGAAATTCCCTGTCGTAAAGTGGGAAAACATTGCCGTATCCGCTTCGCTGATTTAATGGAGTATAAGCAACAGAGTTATATCAAGCAAATGCAAGCGCTTGACGAACTTGCCGCTCAAGCTCAAGAGTTGAATATGGGCTATGAGTAAGATGATTCCAATGTTTCGATGTATTGGTTATCATATCATATAGAACCCTTGTCCTCCCGAGCGATCGCGCGTGACTGCTACTCCTACCCAACCCCTCCTCAAAGACCCCCAACGCCTCGAAACTCGCCTCAAGGAAATTCCCGGCGAACCGGGCGTATATTTGATGAAAGATGCCACCGATGGCATCCTCTACATCGGCAAATCGAAAAAACTGCGATCGCGCGTTCGTTCCTATTTTCGCGACTCCCAGCGCTTAAGCGATCGCATCGCCATGATGGTGCGCCAAGTGTGCGCCATCGAATTCATTGTCACCGACAGCGAAGCCGAAGCCCTAGCACTCGAAGCCAATTTAGTCAAGCAACACCAACCCTATTTCAACGTCCTCCTCAAAGACGACAAACGCTATCCCTACGTTTGCATCACTTGGAGTGAAGACTATCCGCGCATCTTCATCACCCGCAAGCGACGCGCCAACCGCGCCAAAGACCGCTACTACGGACCCTACGTCGATGTTCGTCTATTGCGCAGTACGCTGCACCTCGTCAAACGCATCTTTCCCTTGCGCCAGCGTCCCAAACCCCTGTTCAAAGACCGTCCCTGTTTGAACTACAATATCGGTCGCTGTCCGGGAGTGTGCCAAGCGCTGGTGACTCCCGAAGAGTACCACAAAACCGTGCAAAAAGTGGCGATGGTTTTCCAAGGACGCACTGGGGAATTGCTCGAAATCCTCACCCAACAAATGGCACGAGCCTCAGAAGCGTTAAACTTTGAACTGGCAGCCAAAACCCGCGACCAAATTCAAGGATTGCGATCGCTCCACAGCGATCAAAAAGTCTCCCTTCCCGACGATACTGTCTCCCGAGACGCGATCGCGCTCGCCGCCGACGATAAACATTGCTGTATCCAACTCTTCCAAGTCCGCGCCGGTAAATTAGTCGGGCGTTTGGGATTTTTTGCCGATCTCACCCCCTCTCCCCCCCTCCCCCTCTCCCCCTCTCCCCTCGATCCCGGTGCCATTCTCCAGCGAGTCCTCGAAGAACACTACACCCTCGTCGATGCCGTCGAAATTCCCTCGGAAATCCTCGTGCAACACGAACTCCCGGAGTCGGAAATCCTCACCGACGCGCTACAAGAACGCCGAGGACGCAAAGTCAGCATTCTTTCTCCTCAGCGTCAAACCAAGGCAGACTTAATTGAGATGGTGGAACGCAATGCGCGCTACGAGTTGGAGAGAACGCAACGAGAAGGCGATCGCAATGCGCAAGCGATGCAAGATTTAGCCGATATCCTGGATTTACCCGAACTCCCCCGACGCATCGAAGGGTACGACATCTCCCACATTCAAGGGTCTAATGCCGTCGCCTCCCAAGTCGTCTTTATCGATGGCGTTCCCGCAAAACAGCACTATCGCCACTATAAAATTAAAGATCCAACAGTGCAAATCGGTCATTCCGACGACTTTGCCTCCCTTGCAGAAACCCTCAGCCGTCGCTTTCGCAAATACTTGCAAGACTCCAACTTACCGCGCCAAAATAACCCCGATTTTCCCGATTTAGTGATGATTGACGGCGGAAAAGGTCAGCTATCTGCTGTTATCGCCGCTTTGCAAGATGATGGCAATTCTCCGCTTTTGGAAGAGTTAAATGTAGTGAGTTTAGCCAAACAGCGCGAAGAAATCTTTTTACCCGGAGAGTCTTTTCCCGTCTCCACCGATGCCGAACAACCGGGAGTGCAATTGCTGCGCCGCGTGCGAGACGAAGCGCACCGGTTTGCGGTGAGTTTCCATCGCCAACAACGCCTCAAACAAGGGAGGCGATCGCGTCTCGAAGAAATTCCCGGTTTGGGATTTGAACGCCAAAAACAACTGCTCGCCCATTTTCGTTCTATCGATTATATTCGCGAAGCGTCTCCAGAACAATTGACTGAAGTTGCAGGAATTGGACCGCGTTTAGCCCGGGAGATTTATGATTATTTTCATCCCCGGTAATCTCTAGCCTTTTCGCTCCAGATGACTAATACCAGATTGACATGAAGCTGTACAGAATCAAGTAGGGTGTGTTAGCGGAGCGTAACACACCATTACACTCATCGCGAATTGAGGGGAAGACAATCTATGCAACGTCATATAGCAGTTTTCAAATGGATGAGGTACACTCTTATCCCCCTAAATCCCCCTTAACAAGGGGGACTTGAAGATGAATAAGCTGTTGCGCATTTAAACTGTGATAACAGCTTATTAGAGTATCCGGTTGGGACACCATCGGTAAAAATCGCTGTATTTCTTATTGCTGTAAAATTGCGTCGATGTTCAATTGGAACGCATCTAACATGAAATCCCTCAAAAAATGCTACAGCTCTTTCCCCCCATCTCCCCATCTCCCCATCTCCCCATCTCCCCATCTCCGAAGTGCAGCCTCTCAAGGAAACTGCAAATGTCGAAGCAAAAATGGTAACTCCCCTGCAACTTTTGGGCAAACCCCTGTACAAACAGACAAAAATACTGGTATTTATAAGAGAAGGAAAAGCACGATCGCTTCGGTAAATGATTCCACTCCAACTCACCCTCAAAAACTTCCTAAGCTATCGCTCGGCAATGCTGGATTTCCGAGGACTGCATACCGCTTGTGTCTGCGGTGCAAATGGCGCGGGGAAATCGTCTTTACTCGAGGCGATTACTTGGGGACTGTGGGGGCAAAGTCGGGCGGCAACGGACGAGGATGTGATTAATGCTGGGGCAAACGACGTGCGGGTGGATTTTACGTTCGTCAGCGACCGGCAAACCTATCGCGTTATTCGCTCTCGGACGCGCGGGAAAAGTCCGACCCTCGATTTTCAAGTTGAAACGCAGTCGGGTAATTTTAGAACCCTTACTCCCAAAGGGGTTAGGGCAACCCAAGAGGAGATTATTCGACATCTCAAACTCGATTACGAAACGTTTATTAATTCAGCCTATTTGCGTCAAGGTCGCGCCGATGAGTTTATGTTGCGCCGTCCCAGCGATCGCAAACAAATTTTAGCCGATTTGCTCAAATTAGACCGCTATGAGGTTCTCGCACAACGGGCGAAGGAACGCTCGAAGGAGTTGAAGGGACAAGGGGAACAATTAGATGCGAATTTGCAGCCGCTGAAGGTTGAGTTGGAACAAGGGGAGGCTATTGAAAGTTCCCAGAAGGAATTAGCCGAAAAACTCGCAACCCTGCGCCAAGTCCAGGAACGAGAAAGCCAACAACTACAACAATTACAGGACAAACAACGCGATCGCGCGTCCTGGCAACAACAGGTGGACTGGCAGCAAGACCGCACGGCGCAGTTGGAGAGGGAGTACGCGCGTTTGCTCGAAGACCGTTCGAGCGCCCAACAGCGTCTCGCCGAAGTTCAACAAATCTGCGATCGCGAGACGGAAATTACCACAGGCTACGAACAATTACTACATCTCCAGCAGCAAGAAGAAAGTTGGGCGCAGAAGTTTCAAGCCGACCGAGACGCGCAGCAACAAAAGCAGCAGTTGGAACAACAGTTGAGTCGGAAACTCAACGACCTGACCCTCCAATTGCGCGACCAACAAACGCGCCTGGAAACCCTCGACCAACAGCAGCGGGAACTCGAAGAAACCCTCTCTCAAACGCCGGACGTGAGTGCCGCTCTCCAACGCTTGCACCAACACCGCCAGCGCCTCCAAGAATTAGACCAATTGCAATTTCAGGTTTCTCCGTTGCTTCAACGTCGCAGTCATTTATTGATGGAAGTCGAACGCGCGCGATCGCAAATGGCAGCGCGTTTGGAACAATTGCAAGGGAGGGTGCAAGAATATGCCGATCGCCTCGCCCAAGTGCCTCAGTTGCGACAGCAAATTTTGGAGGTGACGGCGGAAATTGAGTCCCTTGATAAGCAGAAAGTGTATCGCGATCGCGTTGGGGAAAAGGGACAGGATCGCAACACCGCGATCGCGCGCCTCCAAGAAAGTCAACAAACTTGCGAAAAGCAAATTGCCGAACTTCAAGTTAAACTGGACCTGCTCGACCAACCCAATGCAGCTTGTCCGCTATGCGACCGTTCCCTGGACGAACATCATCGCCAGCACGTTGTTGAGAAAACCCAAACTCAACAGGAACATCTACACGAGCGAATTTGGCACCTGCGAGAACAATTGGCAACTTGCGAGCGGGACGTTCAAAATTTACGATTGGAATATAAACAGTTAACCGAGGCCCTCAGACGGCACGACGGGTTGCTTCAGCAACAGGGACAACTGGAAGCTGCCCTCGAGCAGATTTCTGACATTTACGATCGCCGCCACGAAACTCAAAGCGAACTCGATGAGTTAGAAAGTGCCATCGCTGCGGGTCATTATGCCCTCGACGACCAAAGCGAGTTACAAACCCTCGAACGACAAATTAAAAGTCTCGACTACGACGAACAAACTCATGCCTTGGTTCGGGGGGAAGAGAAGCGCTTGCGGTGGGCGGAAATGAAGCAAGCCACTTTGGAGGAGGCGCGACGCAAACAAACTCGTCTCGACCGCCAAAAACCGGAATTGGAAGGGCGTTTAGTCGAACTGCGCGCGGAGATCGAACATTTGCGCCTTCACAGCGACATTCAACAAAACTTGCAACATCTCGAACGCGCGATCGCTCAATTGGGATACGATCGCGATCGCCACAATACGATTATTGCCCAATTGCGTTCCTCTCAATCGTGGCAACTGCAATACCAAACTCTTCAACAAGCCAAGGCGCAACTTCCCCAACAACAAGCCCGACTTGCGGAATTGGATACAACGTTACAAGCACGCCTTAACGAACAACAGACGTTGAAGAAACGGTTGGAACAGTTGTCGGCGCAAATGGAACAAACGATTGATTATTCAGCCGAAATCGAGCAACTGGACAAGGGGGTACAACAGCGGCGACACCAAATGGACGAGGTGTTGGCCGAACGAGGGCGAGTGCAACAGCGACTCGAACAACTCCAACGCGATCGCGATCGCTACGAAGAAACTGCCCAACAGCTTCAAGACATTCGCCGTCAATGTCGCGTTTACACCGAATTGTCGCGCGCCTTTGGGAAAAATGGGTTGCAAACGTTGATGATTGAGAATATTTTACCCCATTTAGAAGCCCAAACCAATCAAATTTTGGCGCGACTGACTGGGAACCAATTGCACGTCCAATTTGTAACCCAAAAGGCAAGTAAAAGTAGCTCGAGGCGCAAACAGAAAACCATTGACACCCTCGATATTTTAATTGCCGATGCGCGAGGGACGCGCCCCTATGAGACGTATTCGGGGGGAGAGGCATTCCGCATCAACTTTTCCATTCGCCTTGCCTTAGCGCGACTGTTAGCCCAGCGTGCGGGAACGTCGGTTCAAATGTTGATTGTTGATGAGGGATTTGGAACCCAAGATCGGGAAGGTTGCGATCGCTTGATTGCGTCGTTGAACGCGATCGCATCTGATTTTTCCTGCATTCTTACCGTCACCCATATGCCTCAATTTAAGGAAGCTTTTCAAACGCGCATCGAAGTTCGCAAAACTAGCGAGGGGTCGCAGTTACAGTTATTGAATTAATGGGTTGTTTGTCATTGGTCATTGGTCATTGGTCATCGGTCATGGTCATCGGTCATGGTCATTGGTCATTGGTCATTGGTTATTGGTCATTGGTCTTTGGTCTTTGGCGACAAGTTATCGGGAATTCAAAATTCAAAATATGGAGGACTTGCTGCACAAAGCTGAAACCCTTGAATCAATGCGATTGCAGTATATTAGAGTTGCTTAAAAATCAAAAATTAAAAATTCAATACAATTCCCTCTGCTCCCCCTGCTTCCCCTGCTTCCCCTGCTCATCACAACACTATATTCAGCAAACCCTAATTACATCTGTTCCAGAAACGCCTTGACTTTCAAATCAATCCCTGTAATTGCCGCTCCCACAACGACAGCATAAGCCCCTAATTGTAGAGCTTTTTGCGCCATTTCAGGCGAAGCAATCCCCCCTTCGCAAATGATTGGAACCTCTAACTGTTCGACGCATTGACTGAGAAGTTTCCAACCCGGAGGCGATAAATTCTGTGTTGCTTGGGTGTATCCGTAAAGCGTCGTTCCTACAAAATCAGCCCCAACTCGTACCGCTTCTTTTGCACCTTCTAAACTATCTGCATCGGCCATAACAAGTTTTCCCAATTCGTTGCGAACGCGGGGTATTATATGGTGTAAAATTTCTTTATTAGGGCGATCGCGCAATGTCCCATCTAAGGCAATGATATCCGCTCCAGCCTCCGCGATCGCGGCCGCATCTGCAAAACGCGGCGTGATGTACACTTCGCACCCCGGAATCTGCTGCTTCCACAAACCGATAATGGGTGTATCGGGAAGCCTCCTTCTCACCGCTTTGACGTGCGCTGGCGTATCGATGCGCACTCCTTTCGCACCTTGCTTTACTGCCGCTTCTGCCATTGCTGCAATGACGACCGGATCGTGTAAGGGCGAATCAGCGGGCGCTTGACAGGATACAATTAGACTATGTTGGAGTAATTCGACATTCATTTGAGTCGGGTCGCGAGTATTCTCTATAGATTTTAGGGATATAGCATTTCCGCCCCCGAACGCAAACAGCGGTCAGATACAACCAACTTTGAGTAATTCCTCACTTGTCCCTCAAATTAGTGAATTCTTCCGAAGAACCGAGTTTTACAACCCCAATAAAAATGCTATATAGCGTTTCTCGCCTTTTGTGAGATGTTTTGAACCCGTTTCAACGGGTTGGATATCTTAGCGGTGAACTTGAGTTCAGGGCTTCATTCAAGTATTATTATAACCCATTGCCAATCAAAATAAAAGGAGCCCAATAAAAAGGATGACTTAAACGCTGCTCCACCTCTAAATCCAAATTTTCCAAAGAAGTTTCAGTTCCCACCCGTTGTCCTCCTCCCACCATGCTATAATCCCCTGTAATTAAAGCAATTTGAGCCTGTCGCAACGCCTCAGCTTTTGTCATTCCCTCCTGTTGCAACGCCCCATAAAACCCATTCATCAACCTCTGCGTTCCCCCATCATCCACCGACCACAGCGAAGCTATCGTCGCCCTTGCCCCTGCCCGTTGAAATTGGTATCCTAAACCGAGAATCTCCTCTCCCGTGCCAAATCTGCTGCCTACGCCAGTTTCGCACGCCGACAGTACGACTAAATCTACATTTTTCAGGGACCAGTTTTTAATTTCGTCTAGGGTGGCAATTTGACCGTCGCCAAACAAAATAAACGAGTCTTGGGGCGAACCGACTACAACTGCGCCGTGAGTTGCTAAATGAACAGTCGTATAGTTGTCCATTTGAGGAATGATGCGATCGCGAGTAAAAGCATTATCCACCAGCGAGGTCGTCTCGGACACAATTTTTGCCAAATTCTCCACCTCCGTCCCCGCAAAAGGCAACGCCTGGAAGAAAAACTCCTTATCCCCCACTGTAACCGGATAGCTAACATTAGCAAAAGCCCCCGCTAAAATACGCTGTTGCGATCGCGGTTGGCGATTGAGGTCGGTCAACGACGCGGAGGTGATATTATTGATGCGGAAGCGTTCTACCAACCACTGCTCGCCGTCGTATAGCGCGGCAAGGGGAATGTAGCGCAGTTGTCCGTCTGGGGCATAAATCAGCGTTTCAACTTCAGCCGCTGCTAAGTCCGCTTCAATGGGTTTAATCAACCAATTATAAAGCCGTTGGGCGCGTCTTTGGGCATTGACAGAGGGATTTTGCAACGCGCGGCGAAACTCGACAATGGCAGCGTTGAGTTCCTCTCGCGAAACTTCGACGCTACGGCGGATGGGGGGAGAGTCTGGCGTAACGAGAATCAGTTCGAGGCGGTCTTCGAGGATAAAGGGATAGAGAAGAACAGCGTTTTGGTCTAGTTGGCTTAAGTTATCTTGTAAGGCGTTAAGGTCTTCGAGGGCGATATTTTGTCGTTGCGCGGTTCGGGAAAGTTGGTCGAGATTGCTTTGGACTTCAGGGGAGTCGATGAAGGCGTTAAATTGACCCAAAATTTCTTGTTGCGCCCCAACTAATTCTACAATTCGCCCTTCTTGTTGGGGAGTACGGTTTGTTTGTTGGCGCAGTTGGGTTAATTCTTGTCCCAGTTCGATGGCGCGATCGCTTAAGTCGGTATAATTAGACCAAATTTGTTGTTCTGGCGGACTGTTGGAAATTCCTCGGGTCGTGTTGGCATTACCGCGCACGTTTTTGAGATAGTCGTTGAGTTCTTGAACTTTAAGGAGGTCGAGAACTCGCTGTGCTTCGAGGAGGCGGTCTTGTTGGAGGAGGTCGGCAAGGGCGCGATAGTCGTCTGCTATGGTTTCGGTGTAAGATTGTTGAAGCTCTGGGGAGAGACTGGTAATATTTTGGCGAATTTCTTCTCGGATGTTGAGGGCTTGTTTGAAGAAAAGGATTGCGAGTTCGGGTCGGTTTTGACGCTCGTACAGGTAGGCAATGTTACTTAAGTTTTCTCCTTGTCGGGCTTTATTTCCTCCTTCTCGATTAATCGCCAATGCTTGTTGATAATGAGCGAGGGCGGCTTTATCTTGTTCGAGATGAAAGTAAGCTTCGCCCATGTTATCTAAGATGACGCTTTCTCCCGAAATGCTGCCTATTTGTTGATAAATTTCTAGGGCTTGTTGGTATAACTCCAACGCTGAATTGTAATCTTCTTGCTCGCGGCGAACGGTTCCCATGTTACTGAGGGTTGCGCCTTCGAGAGAGGGTTGGTCGAGGTTTTTTGCGATCGCGAGTGCCTGCTGATAGTAGTCTAACGCAGTTTCGTACTCTTCTCGCTTGCTATAAACATTGCCTATTGTGTTGAGCGTTCTCACTTCTCCCGCCTTATTATTTAACCTTCTAAGGCGCGCCAAAGCTTGCTCGAAAAACTTCAAAGCCAGGTCGTAGTCTCCTAGTTTGAGGTAAACTGAGCCGATATTATACTGTTCGACTCCCGCACCGCTATTATCAACAACGCGATCGCGCATTTCTAGCGCTTGTTGAAAAAAGTCGAGGGCTAAACCGTAGTCTCCCAAACGGACGTGGCTTTGTCCGATATTATTAAGCGTCGTCCTCTGAGTTGCTAAATTTCCCGTTTGTTTGGCAATTTCCAACGCCTGTTGCTGAAACTGTAACGCTGATTCGTTGTCTCCCAAATTGGCATAAACCGACCCCATATTATTAAGGAGACTGGCTTCGTTATTTTTGTAAACCGAATCGTCGTCAATTTCTCCATTGCCGATGGCTCGGTAGGCCGCGATCGCCTCTTGATAAAACTCTAAAGCTAAAGGATACTCTTCTAAGGTATAGTAAACAAATCCGATATATTGAAGCGTTCGACCTTTGCGATCCTTGTCGTCCATTTCCCGCGCAATTGCCAGCGCTTGCTCGAATTTTTGGATTGCCTCTCGGTATCGATTTTGCTCGAACTGCTCGATCCCCTCTCCATACAGCCGAAACTCCTCAACTCTGCGATCCTGTAGCGTTTGCGATCGGACAACCGCAGGTTCAAAAAATTTAAAATCCGGCGATAACTGGGGAGAAGCCATCCAAAATAGAAGAACCGCAGCCGAAAAATTAAAAGATTTAAAATAAGCGTGCATATTCAAAAAATATTGACAAACGCAAAAGTTTGTAGTAGGCGCTTTAGCGCTGCAAAATACCCCTATAAAATCCGAAATCAAAAAACCGATTTGAAATACACGCCCCTTAATTGCTTCTCTAGCCTACTCCATCCTATAGCGCGATCGCAAACACCGTCAATATAATTAGGAATTGAAATAATCTCACACCTGAAAAACTCGATTAAAAACAATGCCTTTTCCACTCGCTCAAATCCTCAGCATTAAACTCAAAATTAAAACAATTTTCCCACGCACCCGCTACAATAAAGCAATGCGTCCAAAACCGCTCGGACTCGCGCAAACCCGAAATCCAATGCCGGAAACCCCATCTAGATCCGGTAGTATTCCAAATTCGCCATCATGACCGTCCAAACCCCAGTCCAATTTCAAGACGAATTCGATATTATCGTCATCGGTGCCGGCCACTCCGGGTGCGAAGCCGCACTCGCCTGCGCGCGCTTGGGATGCCGCACCCTCATGCTAACGCTCAACCTCGACAAAATCGCGTGGCAACCCTGTAATCCTGCCGTTGGCGGCCCCGCAAAATCTCAACTCGCCCATGAGGTAGACGCATTGGGCGGAGAAATTGGTAAGATGAGCGATCGCACCTATTTGCAAAAACGAGTCCTCAACGCCTCCCGAGGGCCAGCAGTGCGGGCCTTGCGCGCGCAAACCGACAAGCGCGAATACGCCAAGGTGATGAAAAATATCGTCGAAACCCAAGAAAACCTCGTCATTCGCGAAGGCATGGCAACGGATCTCGTACTGGGGAAAAACGACGAAGTTCTCGGCATCCAAACCTACTTCGGCACCTGCTTCGCCGCCAAAGCCGTCATCCTCACCACCGGAACCTTTCTCGGCGGACGCATTTGGATTGGCAACAAATCCATGAGTGCGGGACGCGCCGGAGAATTCGCCGCCGTGGGATTAACCGAAACCTTGAACCAGTTGGGGTTTGAAACCGGACGACTGAAAACCGGAACCCCCGCGCGCGTAGACAAACGGTCTGCGAACTACTCCAAAATGGAACCGCAACCCCCCGACGAAGAGGTACGCTGGTTTAGTTTCGACCCCCAAGTGTGGGTAGAACGGGAACAAATGAACTGTTACCTCACGCGCACCACCCCAGAAACCCATCGCCTCATCCAAGAAAACCTGCACCTTTCCCCCGTCTACGGCGGTTGGGTAGAAGCGCGAGGACCGCGTTATTGTCCCAGCATTGAAGATAAAATTGTTCGTTTTGCCGACAAAGAATCCCATCAAATCTTTATCGAACCCGAAGGACGGGATATTCCCGAATTGTATATTCAGGGATTTTCCACGGGGTTGCCGGAAATGTTGCAATTGGAAATGTTGCATACCCTTCCGGGGTTGGAAAACTGCGTCATGTTGCGTCCCGCTTATGCAGTAGAGTACGACTATCTTCCGGCAACCCAATGTTATCCCACGTTGATGACGAAGAAAATTGAAGGGCTATTTTCCGCCGGACAAATTAACGGGACGACGGGATATGAAGAAGCGGCGGCCCAGGGAATTGTCGCGGGGATTAATGCGGTGCAATTTGTCAAGGGGAAAGACACGATCATTTTCCCCCGCGAACAGAGTTATATTGGAACATTGGTAGACGATTTGTGTACCAAAGACTTGCGCGAACCCTATCGAATGTTGACTTCGCGGTCTGAATATCGCTTAATTTTGCGTTCCGACAACGCAGACGAACGGTTAACGCCCTTGGGACGAGAAATTGGCTTAATTGACGACCGCCGCTGGGAGTTATTCGAGGGAAAATATGCTAATATTGTTGCGGAAAAAGAGCGGCTGCACGGCACGCGCGTTAAGGAACAGGAAGAGGTGGGTCGGCAAATTGTCGCCGATACGCAGCAAAAGATTAAAGGGTCAATTACCTTAGCCGAATTGTTGCGCCGTCCGGGATTTCATTATGCCGATCTCGACCGCTATGGTTTGGGGAATTCCCAGTTAAATCGCGCGGAACGAGAAGGGGCGGAAATTGATATTAAGTATTCGGGATACATCCAACGGCAGCAAAATCAAATCGAGCAAGTTTCGCGTCATTCCAATCGAAAGTTGCCCCATCATTTAGATTATATGACCATTGAAACGCTGTCGATGGAATCGCGGGAGAAGTTGAGCAAAGTGCGGCCGTTAACGATTGGCCAAGCATCGAGAATTGGCGGCGTAAATCCGGCGGATATTAATGCGTTGTTGGTGTATTTGGAGGTACAAAGTCGTCAGCGAGTCGCAGAAGTTTAATTTAGAAGTATTTTCAAGAATTACTTTCTTGATTTTTGGCTTTCCTAGCCTAATACTAAATCCGCAGATGAAAAGCCGAATACCTTTTTCTATTCCCTGTTCCTTTTTCCCTCGTTCTAATAACCGACATTCCGCGCGACAAGATGTAGTACACTTTGTTTCAGACAGAGACAAGTAAAAATACTCAAGGAAAATTTTTCAAAAAGTCGGTTAATAAGTAGGTGGGCTTAATTAAACGTCAAAAAGAAAATCATTTTGTACTTCTACGTCTATAGATGCTGAGTTCAATTTAAATTGTTGAAGAGAATTACCTCGCTGACGGCTTCTCTTTTTAAGACTTTCTTTCACTGCGACGACTAAATCGTATTCATCT